>DATLSK010000139.1:0-15753 GCA_035534155.1 Chloroflexota bacterium
CCATCCGCGCTGAACCAGGAAGAGCTCGCCACCATTCACCTCACGGTCACCAGCGGTCCGGCTGATCCGTAGCCCCAATCGTTCGACGTTACTCAAGCCCTGGCGCGGGCCGGTGGCGCGACGATTGCCCACTCCAGGTCGCGGGGAATATCGGTAATCACCTCGCAATCGTGCTCCCGGGCCACCACGGTGTCGTTGATCCGTACGCCGCCCCACCCATGAACGTAGACGCCTGGCTCGACGTTAAACACCATATCGGTCAAGATCGTGTCGGTCGAGGACGGCGTCAGTCGCGGCGGTTGCAGGTGGGAAATGGCTTGAAACCCAACCCCGTGACCGAGACTGTGTCGAAAGCACTGGCCGAAACCGGCCTTATTCAGATCATCACGCGCTGCTTGATCGACATCGGAAGCCGCGGCGCCATGGTGAATCGTCGCGAGCGCTCGCTTTTGGGCTTCGAAGCAGCATTCATAAATCCGGCGTCCCTCGGCCCCTGGCTCACCGGCAAAGAAGGTGCGCGTCACTTCCGACCAGTAGCCGTCGCAGTACACTTCGAGTTGAACGAGAATCGGGTCTCCCGCTTGGATCTGTCGATCGTCGGTAAGGTTGAAGGCCTGGTAGGCGAGGGCCGAGCGGGAGCCACTCATCACGTGGGCGAACGCCTGGACGCGCGCGAATCCCTTTTTCCGTCCCGCCGCTTGAATTGCCGACTCGGCCGCGGCAGCGACCGTTGCTTCCCACATTCCCGGACTCACGACGTCGCGGGCCGCTTCAAAACCGAGTCGGGCCACGCTGGCGGCCGCGCGCAGTCGGTCGACCTCGCGAGGAGTCTTGGTCGATTCGAGAACCTGCAAAACCGGCGCAAAGTCGACAAACTGTGCCCGAGGCGCCGCTTGCCGAAACATCTCGAAAGTGCCAACCGATGGAAAACCGATTTGACTGTAACTGACCGGCGCCATCGCGCTGGTGCATTCGCAGCCAAACGTCGCGGTTTCGAGCTGATGCTCGGCGATCACCCTGGCTAAGATTGGCCGGACCGCTTCGAGCACGGTATTCGTCGGCCCCAGGACACCCTGCGAATACCGGCGGATATCCTGACACCAGCCGGCACGGGCGAGATTCTCTTCGGCTTCCGGTACGATCAGGGTCGGATTCCCGTGGCGCGGAAAGAGCACGAATGATTGGGCCAGAACCGGCGCGTACCCAGTAAACATCAGCACGTGATCACTCAATTGACAAAGCGCGACATCGAGTCCGGCCGAGCTAATCTCCTGGCGGATCCGTTCGGTGCGGAGGCAATCTTCCTGCATCGAGGCGTTCTCCTAGGCTTTTCTTGAAATTTCTACCCCGAATCGTGATTCGGATTCCTTCTCCACGTCGAGATCTGAATAGTTCGGCAGGGCACGCGCTGTGCCAGCGAATCCGCTACAATGTCGACGCAATACGTCAAAAGGAGAACAGCAATGGGATCTGCCTCCCCGAGCGTCACGACCGAAAAGCGCGATGGCCAGGAGTATCAGGTCTTGCGAGAGCCCTCGACCGGTAGTGAGGTCTGGGTCATACCCTCGGTTGGCGTCAATACCGTCTCGTTTGTCACCCAGATCGAAGGTCAGCCGCTCGAAGTGATTCGCTTTCCGGATTCCCAGGACGCTTTCGTCGGCCGCCCAACCTATTGGGGCGCGGCCACGCTTTTCCCATTTCCCGGCCGGATCCGCGACGGGAAGTTCCGCTTTGCTGATCGGGACTATCAGCTACCCCTCAACGAAAACAACCGTACCGCCATCCACGGCTGCGTCGCCCGCGAAGCCTGGACTCACGTTGACAGCCGTGCCGACGAGGCTGGCGCCGCGATCACCTATCAGATCGGCATGGATAGCCATCCCCACCTGAGCGACCTCTACCCATTCCCGTTCCGACTTACACTCACCCTTCGGCTGAAGGATGGGCGCCTCCACCACAGCTACCTGGCGGAAAACATCGGCGATCGACCGATGCCGATTGGTCTCGGACTGCACCCCTACTTTCCCTTACCGTTCGGCGGAACCGGCAGCGTCGACGACTGCGAAATCTGGATTGATGCACCCTACTTCTGGGAGCAAGACGCCGGATTCCCGGTCGGTGCGCCCAGGCCAGTTTCCCAATCTCTGGATCTTCGCGCTCCACGATCGCTTCGGGCCCTGGCCTCGGTGGGCGTTGGCGGGGACGGTAAGGTCTTGAACGTTTTGCACAGTCAATTCTCGGGACAGCGAGGCCCGCTGCCCTCGCCCATTGGAATTCGAGCCGGCGTCCGAAATCCACGGGCCCGCCGCGAAGCAGTGGTCGAAGCTGATGCCGCCTTCCCAGCGTGCGTATCGTTCATCCCGGCCCCCCGCGACAAGGTCTCGTTTGAGCCGCACACCTGCACGCCGAACGCCTTCAACGTCGTCAACGACGGCCTCGTCGCCGGCACAATCACCCTTGGTCCGCGCGAGTCCTGGCGCGGCTCGATTCAGATTTATGGCCGGGCCCTCGAAAACTGAGATTCGCGGCACCGAGATTTGCGACGACCAGCTGGCTCAGCGTGGCGATTCATTTGACATCTCTCTTCGTCCCCGGCTAGAGTAAATTCAAAGAATCGTACATGTGGCCAAAAAATGATTCGCAAGACTTTTCGGGTTGGTGAGGAATCGGTCGACGCGGCTCGGGGCACGGTTCTCTGCCGCGACGTGACGATTGGCGGACCGGGTCAAGCCAAAACGCTCCGACGCGGTACGCGAGTCGACGATGCACTGATCGCCACCGTGTTACTGCAACCGGGGACGATCCTGGACGTACTCAGCGCCGAGCCCGGCGACATCGACCAAGCAGCCGCATCGCTGCGGACAGCTCAGGCGCTCGCCGGTCCCGGGGTCGAGTTTGCCCCACCCCATCAAGGACAGTGCATCCTCAAAGCGAGGCACGATGGACTCTTACGGATCGATCAAAGGTCTATAATAGGAATAAACGAGCCGGGGATTCTGCTCGTTGCAACCGGTTTGGATGGCCGGGTGGTTCGGACCGGCGATACCTTAGCGGTCGTCAAGGCGGCACAACTGTGGGTTGATGAAATCACGGTGAGCCGGGTTCTCCGCGAGGTCGCAGCAGTACCACCCATCCGTGTTGCACGGTTTCAAGTGACGAAGGCCGCTTTCCTCGCCGGCCGCCGCATCCGTCCGGGCAACTTCGCCACGGCGACACACACGCTTCAGGCGGCCCTCGCTACCTACGGAGTCGAGCTCGTCGCTGCGCGTCACCTTCCACGTGACGACGTTGACGCGATCGGCAACGCATTCCAGCAGTGTTTTGCCGCGGGAGCCGAACTGTTGCTCGTCGCGGGCTCGATCGCGCTGGATCCTGAGGATCCATTTCTCCAAGCCGTCGCGCGGTTAACGGATGTGTCCCTGCAAACTGGTGCGCCGATCGAGCCTGGAACGATGTTTTGGGTCGCTCAAACCAGCCATTCCGTGATGTTTGGTCTGGCATCGTGCGAACTGTACGGACGCCTGTCGATTCTCGACTTGCTTTTGCCATACGCAATCGCCCGGCAGCCGATTGACCGACGTCTACTCGCCGAGCTTGGCTACGGCGGCCTCCTGGAGCAAACTTTCACTGCGCGCCGGTCAGCGCCCCCCCACTTCGACGCTCGCTGAAGCGCTTTCGCTGGTCGGGGGAGTTTGGGCAGTCAAATCGATCCCTTGGAGCTGGCTGGCCGCGAGCATCAGACCAACCATTCCCACCGCTACTCCCAGCCAGAGGGTGCAGAATCGGATAATCAATGTCGCGGCGGCGGCGATCGAGGCATTGCGGGTAACTCTCAACAGCAGCAGCAGCCCGGCCAGCGTGCCTTCGGCGGCGGCCAATCCCCCGGGAAGCATCGACGCCGCCCCGACGAGGCTAGACACCGCCAGAATAAAGGCGGCCTGTACCGCGAGAATTGGCGACGCCGACAGGCCCAATGCCGTCAATACGACGTAGAAGGCGAGCGACTCACATCCCCAGGAAACGACGCCAATCGAAATCGCGAGAACGAGGTTCGGCAGGCGAAATAGCCGATTCGCGCTCAGCAATGCCGCTTCCAAATGGTGCACTTTCGATGAGATCAGCGGCATCCGCTCGGCAATCCCCAATGCGGAACGGGTAACCCCTCGATGCTGGCTGAGGCCAACCACGACCACCATCGCCACGACGATGGGCAGCAGCATCTGCCAGCCGACCCCATAGATCACCAGGCCAGCCGAGGCTAATATCACCATTGCTACCCCATCGGTCAGTCGCTCTGCAAAAATGATTGGGGCCGATCTGCCAATCGCGATTCCGCGGTGATGGAACAGCAAGTACGACTTCAGCAATTCGCCGACCTTGGCCGGTGTGATCGCCATCGACAAACCAGCGACGAAGATCAGTGCGCTCTGACTGACCGGCACGTCGCGAATCCCGATAACGCGCAGGTAGTAATGCCACTTTACAAAGCGCAGGAGATAGTTCGTCAAGGTCAGTCCAATAACGAGGGGCAAAACATGCCAATGAAAGCGCTCGAGGATCTTTACGAGACGCGGAGCGTCGGCCGAGAAACTGAGAGCGAACACGACGAGAATGCCCAAACCGATCGAAAATAACATCTTCCGGGTCAGGCTTTGAATCGTCACGGCACACCTGCTGACTGAACGTAGCGCGGAATCGTTACTTGACCGGCCAGGGCGGCCCGGAATTGGATCAGGTCGTCGACGACGAAATTTGGTGCAACCGGAAACTTCGCGATGTCTTCCACCCGGTGAACCCCAGTCAAGACGAGCACCGTCGTGATTCCGGCCGCGGCACCCGCTTCGATGTCCGTATCGAGTCGATCGCCAATGATGATGACCTCGGACTTCGGAACTCCAAGCCGCTCGATCGCCAGGTCCAACATGGTCGCCGCGGGCTTTCCTACCACGAGTGGCGCGACGTCGGTCGCCGTCTCCAGCGCCGCAAGAATCGCCCCACAGCCGGGTACCAGACCGATCTCGGTCGGCAGGGTGCGGTCGGGATTCGCCGCGATGAAGTGGGCGCCACGTCGAATTGCCAGGGCCGCGGTCTTGAGCTTGTCGTAGGTCAGATGCTGATCCAATCCGACGCACACAAGGGCTGGCTCCCGATCGTCAAACCAGAAACCAGCTTCAACTAACGCCTCTTGAAGGCCAGCTTCGCCAATGGCATAGACCGGTGCGCCCCGCGGATATTGTCGCTTCAAATACTCAGCGGTTGCTAACGCCGAGGTGTAAACGGTCCGAAGTGGGACATGAATTCCCATCGCGGACAAGCCATCCTGGTACTGCAAGGGAGTTCGGGTCGAGTTATTCGTGACCAGGCAATAGGGTCGACCGAGTTGATCGAGCCAATCAAAGACGCCCTGGGCGCCTGGTAATGGTGTCGAGCCCAAGTACACCACACCATCGAGGTCAAACAACACGCCGCGCACGGCACTCAGATCGGCAATCGCCACTCAGTCATCTCCCGATTGATTCCGAGATTCGCATTCCATTGGTCAAGATTCCTCGGTCACCCGCTTGCCAACTGGTTTGATCCGAATCGCCACCACTCGCCCGACCGGGTTTATCCCCGCTTCGAGGACACTAAGCCAGGTCAGTTCCAACAAGACCTGTTCGACCTTCGACCGCGTTAGCGCTCGGTTCGGATCTGCCTGGCTCGCGCTCGTCGGACCGTTCCCTCCAGCCGCGAGCGACCCGAGTTTCGACGCGAGCACGCGGGCTACCGAGTTGAAATCATACCATCGTTCGGTCTCGGCGTCGCGCATGGCATCCCAAGCGGCCCGACGCAATGGACCGTCCGTCTGGCGTGCTCCGGGCTCTACGAGCCAAAGCCGTGCCACGGCGCGTCGGCGCTCCCAATCGCTCGCTTCTTGCCAACGCGAATAGCGGGGTCCCGGACGGACGCCCCGCGTCGCCTTTTCCCAAACTCCGAGCCCAACTCCGAGGCGTCGTGCAAAATCGCGAATCGCCAAGTGGGCATCAGGTACCGTCTGGCGCCGACCACCGATTGGGGCGCTCAACGCATCAATCAGGTCAACGACGACATCGCTCGGTACATTCGCAATAATCGGTCGATCCAGGATGTGGAGTGCTGGCTGGGTCCGGGGAACTTCGACGCGGCCGGAAGCCGGAGAGTTCGGTCGACGTACGAAATTGAGGGCCCGCACGAGGTCATTCGGCACGAACCAGGCACGTCCGCCACCTTCCCGCCCCGACGCCAGCCCGAGCCAGGCGAGGCCGAGATCTTGTAGTATAGCCAAAGAGGCGGCCAGACGCTCCTCGGCAAACGGCAGCGAGCGCAGCAGGTCGTTCTGAGACGTGATTCTGGACGACGCGGCCAATCGACGGAAAATCATCCGGTCGGCCTCGACTAACCCGTCGAGTATCTCGGCGAGAACCCCTTCGGTCAGCATCCGACGGTAGAGTGCAACCGCCAGGCCGGTGTCGCCAGTCACCGTGACTTTCCACGCGCGCGCCAGCATCGATCGCCTTTCCACGGGCAGATCAACGAGCAAACGCATCAAGCCATGGTCGACCAGGAGAACCCCCTACCGGTTCGTCAGTCCGATCAAGCGGGAACACGTTCTCTCATCGTTCCACCGACCGGGCCTGGCGGCGAATTTATTGCCGATAGCCATCGTATCATGGCAGAATGGCGAACCGATTGGACTGGACCTTGCTGTGCTATAATCCCGACCGGAGGCAGAGCAATGATCGTTACCGTCACCTTGAATCCCGCGGTTGATCGCGTGATCGTTCTCTGTGAGCTCCACCTTGGTGACACGAACCGGGTGACTGACGGTCAGATCCACCCTGCTGGCAAAGGCGTGAACGTTTCTCGTGTGCTCGCCGAAATTGGGGGCAAGAGCCTGGCGACTGGCTTTATCGCCGGAACCCTTGGAGATCTCATCGAGAAGTCACTGCGCGATGCGGGCATTCCGGTTCATTTCATCAGGATTCCCGGTCAAACGCGACAAAATCTCGCAATCGTCGAAACCTGTCCTCAACGCCACACCTTACTCAACGAAGCCGGACCGGCGACAGATCCAGTCTACTTGCGTCGTCTGGAGCACGAGCTCGGTCGTCGCATTTGCCCGGGCGACTGGGTTGTCATGGCCGGAAGCGTCCCCCCACATCTCCCTTTAACGGTGTACGCCGACCTCATCGAGCTGGTCCACCAGGCCGGGGCGAAAGCGGTGCTTGACGCCGACGGGGAGCCCCTCCGAGCCGGCGTTGCCGCGAAACCCGATTTGATCAAGCCCAACCGCGAAGAGTTGCAGCGCCTGATCGGCCGGCCAGTGACGACCGACGCCGAGGTCCTGGCAGCCGCGCTGAAGCTTCACCGACGCGGGATCACCTACGTGGTCGTCTCGATGGGCCGGCGAGGAGCGATCGGCGTTGGACCGGATGGCGCCTGGCGTGCCATCCCTCCGGCGGTGATGACGATCAGCGCCGTGGGCGCCGGGGATTCTCTGGTAGCCGGTCTCGTGTTCGCTTTGTCACGGGGAGAGGCCCTGGCCGAGGGATTGCGTCTCGGCTCCGCGGCCGGAGCGGCGACCGCGCTTCGCCCCGGCACGCGTTTGGCTAGTGCCGAGGATTTTCAACGTTTGCTGCCCTTGACCAAGGTCGAGCCACTGGCGCTCCAAGCGGCCGCTTAGAGACGTGCCTCAACCTACTTAAAGAGCGAGGACATGGCAGACTTGATCACCCCCCTCGTCTACGTGGGAGGTAGCCGCGCCACTCCGATCGAGGCATTGCTTGCCGATGCTCAGGAAGCAGTCGCTCGCGATTTAGTCGAACGCCTCCTGGCCTGCCCGGAGTACGATCGTCCAGTCATCGCGACCAATTCCCCTCGGTTCGTCCAAGCGGTTGCCGACCTCCCCGTGCAGGTCGTGCCCGACGAAGCCGAATTCCACTTTGGACGCTCGCTCGCTCGACTCGTCGAGCAATTTGCCGTTCAGAGGGCATTTTACGTCGGCGGCGGCGCCGCGCCCTTGCTCTCCACGGCTGAACTCACGACGATCGCTCAGCTCTTGCGGACCAACGACGACGCCCTCGTCGCGAACAATTTCTTTTCATCGGATTTCGTCGGCTTCAGCCCGGCGAGCGCGATTCAACGCATCGCCCCGCCACCGATCGATAATGATCTCGCTTTTCGCCTTCAGCGTGAAAGCGGCTTACGCAACATTCCCCTGGCCCGCACGCCGGGCACGCAAATGGACGTCGATACCCCAACCGATCTGCTGATCTTGTCGCTGCATCCCGGCATCGGACCTCACACGCAACAGTTCTTCGCCGATCACCAACTCGATCCGCGGTCGGTTCGGGAGGTCGGCAAATTTCTCACCGATCCCAATGCCTGCGTGGCCGTATGCGGGCGGGTCGGCTCGCACCTCTGGGCCCACCTCGACACCGACCTTGCTTGCCGCACCCGGGTCTTTTCTGAAGAACGAGGCATGCGAGCGAACGGGCGCGAGGCGCGCGGCGAAGTTCGCTCGCTTCTGGGATACCATCTCGAAGCAGTCGGACCCGATCGTTTTTTTGAGAATCTTGCCGAGCTCGCAGATGCCGCCTTCATCGACTCACGCGTCATCATGACCCATCTCCGTCTTGAGCCGACCGCGAGTGATCGATTCCACTCGGATCTGCTTGACTACGAGCGCATTGAAAACCCAATCCTGCGCGAGTTCACCCGAGCGGCGGCGACCGCACCCCTGCCGGTCGTGCTGGGAGGTCATTCGCTCGTTTCCGGCGGCCTCTGGGCGCTGATCGATGCCGCGTGGCTCGAACGTGATCGCGAGCGCGGCCAAACGTGGACGGCGTGAGCGAGCACGCGGAAAAATCGTTCGGCACGCTCTACCTCGTCGCGACGCCGATTGGTAATCTTGAGGACATTACCGTACGTGCCCTCCGCATCTTACGGGAAGTCCCGCTGATCGCGGCGGAAGACACCCGCCAAACCCGCAAACTCCTTGACCGGTATGACATTCACCAGCCGTTGATCAGCTACTACGAGCATAATGAAGCGGCGCGCGTCCACCTCCTGCTCGAACGCCTGCGCGCTGGCGACGTCGCTTTGGTCTCGGAAGCCGGGATGCCGGCGATTTCGGATCCCGGCTATGACCTCGTTCGCGCGGCGATCGACGCTGGTGTTCAAGTCGTTCCAATACCGGGTCCCTCCGCGCCGATCGCCGCCTTGGCCGCGTCAGGGCTACCGACCGATCAGTTTGTCTACCTGGGCTTTCTACCTCGGCGCTCGGCCGATCGAAAAAAGCTGCTCGAAGGGGTGCGAAGCGAGCCGCGGACGTTGATCGCGTTCGAGTCGCCCCACCGCTTATTGGACTCGCTCGACGACGCGCGCTTCGTCCTGGGCGACCGTCAAATTGCCGTCGCGCGCGAGCTCACCAAGCTCCACGAGGAGTTCGTTCGCGGAACCCTTGGGGAGGTTTTGCACCACTTTCAGTCAACCTCGGTACGCGGGGAAATTACCCTGGTTATCGGGGGTGCGTCACCAAACCCGCCCAGCGTCGACCTCGAGGGTCGACTGGCGGAGATCAGTCAATCCAACCTTTCAACACGCGATGCCGTTGCAACCTTGGTGGAAGAAACGGGCTTGTCTCGCCGGCAGGTTTACCAGCTTTTGCTCGACGCCAGAAAGTATGCTAAGATGTGATGCCAGTCACTTCACGCGACGGTGAATCCGTCGGGATTACCGAGCGGGAACCAGACTTTCTTCCACGAGCAAACGAGCGAATGGCGAAATATTACGTTACCACTCCAATATATTACGTCAATGACGTCCCGCACATTGGCCACGCCTATACCACTGTCGCCGCCGACGTGTTGGCCCGTCATCATCGTCGTCTTGGCGACGACGTCTTTTTCCTTACTGGAACCGACGAGCACGGTGCAAAGATTGCCGAGGCAGCGGCGAAGCATGGCCAGACGCCGCAGCAGTACGTTGACGAAATCGTCGAACGTTTCAAGACGGCGTGGCACGCCCTGGAAATCTCGAACAACTTCTTCATTCGAACCAGCGATCCACGGCACGAAGCTGGTGTCGCCGCCTATCTCGAGACTCTCTACAATGCCGGTGACGTTTACAAAGGTGTTTACGAAGGCCTCTATTGCGTCGGCTGCGAGCAATTCAAAACCGAAGAGGATTTAGTCAACGGTCTCTGCCCCTATCACAATCTGGCCCCGAAGTGGTATTCCGAAGAAAACTACTTCTTTCGTTTGTCAAAGTACCAGGATGCGCTCCTCAAGGCCCTCACCGACCCCACGGATCCTCACCATTATGTGGTCAATCCGCCCAGTCGTCTCAACGAGGTCCTTGGCAAGGTACGCCTGGGTCTGACCGACGTGAGCATTTCCCGGGCGAGCCTCACGTGGGGAGTGCCGCTCCCGTTTGATCCTCAGCAGGTCGTTTACGTCTGGGTGGACGCGCTGCTAAACTACATCACGGCGATTGGCTACCCGGGTCGCCCCAACGAATTTCAACACTATTGGCCGGCGAATTTGCACCTCATGGCCAAAGATATTCTCTGGTTTCACGCGATCTTGTGGCCGTCCATGCTCATGGCTGGCGGGCTGCGGCCGCCGCGTGAGGTTTTTGCACACGGCTTCTTCACGATTGGCGGTCAGCGCATGAGCAAGACGCTGGGGAACGTCATCGCCCCCGCGGACCTCATTGAAAAGTTCGGCGCCGATGCCGCTCGCTACTTACTGCTGACCGATTTTCCGTTTGGCTCGGACGGGGACGTGAACCTCGATGCTTTCGTCAACCGCTATAACGCCGAACTAGCGAACGATCTGGGCAACTTGCTCAATCGAACCGTCAGCATGATTAACCGGTATTTTGGGGGCGAAATACCGGCGTCGGGCTCGGAAGAGCCGGCCGATCAAGAGCTCAGGGAGATGGCCCTGGCAATGTTCGGGCAGATGAATCGGGCGTTTGACAGTCTCGAGTTTGTCGCCGCGGCGGAAGCCGTCCGGGCCGTCGTCTCGCGGGCCAATCGCTTCGTCGAGGAGATGGCTCCCTGGAAACTTGCCAAGACCGACCGTCTCCGCCTGAACACGGTCCTGGCAACTCTTGCCGAGGCGGAACGCCTGATCGCGGTTGCCCTCTGGCCTTTGATGCCGACCACTTCCGAGGGTATGCTCGACCAGCTTGGAGCGACCGGCGTTGTGACGCCCAACTGGGGCGGAATTACCGCCGGGACCCACGTCGCTCAGCAGCCTCAGCCACTTTTCCCGCGGATCGAGACCGGTGCCGGCGCTCATCGCTGATACGCACGCACACCTCACCGACTACGCGCTCGACGAGATTGAGTTCGTCGTTCAGCGAGCAGCCGCGGCTGGCGTCGGGCGCATCCTCGCGGTCGGCATCGATTTGGAGACTAGCGCCGCGTCGATTAGCTTGGCTCGGCGGTTTCCGATCGTCTATGCCGCGGTGGGCGTTCACCCCCAAACCGCCGACCAATTCAGTACTGAAGCGCTCGCCGAGATCCGACGGCTTGCGAGCGATCCCAAGGTCGTCGCGATTGGCGAAATCGGTCTTGACTACTACCGCTGTCAGGTTCCGATCTCTCGGCAGATGACGGCCTTTCAGGAACAGCTTGCCCTGGCCGCGGAGCTCAGCCTGCCGGTCGTGATTCACGATCGGGAAGCGCACGACGACGTGCGGAATCTGATCGGTGAGATCCAGCACGGGCCGGACCTGATTGGGCGGGCAGGCGTACTCCACTGTTTTTCTGGCGACTTCGCCCTGGCGACCACCGGCATCGCGCGCGGCTTTTTCATCTCGTTCGCCGGGAATGTAACCTACCGACGTTCGGCTGAGCTTCGCGCCGTGGCCGCTCAGCTACCTTTCGATTCGCTACTTTCGGAAACGGATAGCCCCTATCTCGCACCGGAGCCACGGCGAGGACGACCCAACGAGCCAGCGAATGTTCGTTTTGTCGTCGAGTCGCTCAGCCAGAGCCGTGGCGCATCGGTCGAATCCGTCGCCGCCCAAACCTATGCGAACGCTCAACGTTTGTTTGGCTGGAGCTAATCCTTACTGGTAAGATACGTACGTATGAATTAGAACTGCTCGTCTGATTGGAGCAAGGGGATTCCCCCGTACTAAGGCTCCAACGGCGGGAAATTGGCAATTGGCTGGACATTCCCGAGGATGTCCCACGATCTGAATTAAGCGCGCCGGTCCCGTGACGGTG
Source organism: Chloroflexota bacterium (assembly GCA_035534155.1). Lineage (GTDB taxonomy): Bacteria > Chloroflexota > UBA6077 > FW602-bin22 > CADDYW01 > JAJPIK01. The sequence continues at coordinate 12,263 of DATLSK010000139.1, forward strand.
CGTGGTCGGAGGGTTTCATTGGGCGCTATCGCGGTCTTAGACCCGGTTCAAGCTGATCTCGAATTGGTCGAGTCAGAGATTCAACGCGTCGGCCAAGTCGAGTATCCGTTTCTTGCGAACCTTCTCGAGCACGTTCTGAGCACTCGGGGCAAGCGAATTCGCCCAGCGCTCGTGCTTCTGGCGGCGAGCTTTCATCAGTATCGGCTGCAATACCTGGTTCCGCTGGCCGCGGCAATCGAGCTATTGCACACCGCGACCCTCGTTCACGATGACTTGATTGACAACTCGCCAACCCGACGCGGTATGCCAACTCTCCACAGCCTGACCGACCGTTCGGTTACGGTACTGGTCGGCGACTATTTATTTGCCCACGCCGCGTCGCTCTGCACCGAAACTCAAAATCCTCGAGTCATGCAGGTATTTGGCCGCACTTTGATGACGATTTGTGATGGCGAATTGAAGCAGATCTTCACCGCTGGCTTTTGGCGACAAAGCCGAGAAGACTATTATCAGAAAATTGAGCGTAAGACTGCATCGCTGATCCGCACCGCGACCGAGACCGGAGCAATCCTGAGCGGGGCACCCGAAGATCAGATCGACGCGTTGCGCGCCTACGGATACAACCTGGGCATGGCGTTTCAGATCGTCGACGACGTCCTCGATTTCGTGGGCGACGAGGCGACCATGGGAAAGCCGGTCGGCAGTGACTTACGTCAAGGCACGGTAACATTACCGACCATTTGTTTGCTCGAAGAAGACCCAGAAAACCCAGCCCTTCGGCAAATTTTTGACGATGGCGACACCTCGGACGAGGTGGTGCAAACCGCGGTCGAAGCTGTCTACAACTCCTCGGGCATCGCCTTTGCCCGAGCCGAGGCTCGCCGCTTTGCCGATGTCGCCCTCGAACACCTCGCGCGTCTGCCGGCCACCCCCGAGCGCGCCGCCCTCGAATCGATTTCGGACTACGTACTCGATCGGGTGACCTGATCCCCCGGCCGCCCCGACAGCCTTCGCCTTGACCAGCCTGGGACTGTCCCAATCAATCAGCATCGATCCGCCACAGTGAGAGACCCGTCGAGGGTCTCTCACTCGAATGTTGCCCTGTTATTGACAATCGGTGTTGCCGCGTAGTACATGTACGGATGCTGGTCGTCCGATCACTGGCCCCTGAACCCCCCTGACCTTCGGTGGTGAGAATCGATCGGACCTCTGCGGGATCCTTCAGGTCAAGCAGGGTTTCGGTAAGCAGCCAGTTCGTTAGGTTGGTGCTTATGAATACGTCGATGCGACGTCACGCCAGTGGCCGTGGCAAGCTCGGTCGCAGCGCATCTGGCCACTCTGCCGCGACCTCGATCGCTCGGGCTACGTCGTCGTGCCCGTGACCACGCCCTTGACCTTGGCCGAGGCAGCGGCCGCCGTTCCCGGGGCTGTGCTCGTTGGCTCCGGCGGGCTCGTTTTTCGCGAAATCGTGTTCGACTCGCGTCAGGTCGCGCCGGGCGACCTGTTCGTCGCGATTCCGCGGGTGTCAGCCGACGGCGATCGCTACGTTTCCGACGCTTTGCGGCGCGGCGCGGCGGGAGTCGTCGCCGACCGACGGGAAGATCTGCTAAGCAACACCCCGGGACTACTAGTTCCGTCCACTCGCATCGCCCTTGCAATGTTGTCCGCCTGGCAGTTTGGCTGGCCGGGGCGACAGCTTCGAGTGATTGGAGTTACGGGCACGGACGGAAAAACGACGACGACGAATCTCCTGGCTTCGATTCTCCGTGCGGCCGGACGACGCGTCGGCGTCGTGACCACCGTTCACGCCGAAGTTGGCAATGAACGGATCGATACGGGACTTCACACCACGACTCCGGACGCGCCAGATTTACAGCGCTACATGCGCCAGATGGTCGATGCTGGAGCCCAGGACGCGGTGCTCGAAGTAACCTCGCACGGACTTGCTCAGCACCGGGTTGATGGGTGTGAGTTTGACGTCGCCGTTGTCACCAACGTCACCCGCGACCATTTGGATTTTCACCAGACGGAAGCCGGCTACCTGGCGGCAAAGCTGCGTCTTTTCGAGAGTCTGGCAACCGCGGCTCGCAAGCCAGGTGTTGCAAAAGGCATCGTCTATAACTTGGACGACCGATCCGCCGAACCAATCTCTCGCCTTTGGTCGGAACGACGGCTGAGCTATGCCCTGGAGCAAAAAGGCGACGTCCGGGCTCGGGCGGTGCAACGCGGCGAGGGCTGGACCCAATTCGACGTTATTGCGCCCGAAGCCAGCTTTCCCGTTGAGCTTCCTCTGCTCGGTTGGTATAACGTCGCGAACGCGCTGGCCGCGACTGCCGCCGCTCTTCTGCTGGACGTGCCAGTTGCCGCGATTCAAGAGGGCCTGGCGCGCTTTGCCGGGATATCCGGTCGTCTTGAACGCATTGACCGAGGCCAGGCATTCGCGGTGTACGTGGATTTTGCACACACACCCAACAGTCTTGAAAGCGTCTTGACTCTCGTGCGCGAGGATTGCCGACGACGCCTGTTCGTCGTCTTTGGCTGCGCCGGCTTGCGGGACCGGACAAAACGCCCGCTCATGGGGGCGATTGCCGGTCGCCTCGCCGATCGAATTTACTTGACCGCGGAGGACCCCCGTACCGAAGACGTTGACCGAATCATTGACGAAATCGTCGTCGGCTGTCAGTCAGTCGGCCGACAAGAAGAAGTTGACTACTTGCGAATTCCGGATCGGGGCCAGGCGATCGCCCGCGCCCTCGCCGACGCTCAGCCGGGTGACGTCGTCGTCGTGGCCGGCAAAGGTCACGAGCGGACAATGTGTTTCGGCCAGACCGAGGTACCCTGGAGCGACCAGGAGGCAGTTCGGCAGCTTCTCGAAGAAGGTTTCCTGAGCGAACGGAACAACTGAAGCGATGAGCAACAAAATCAAGGCGATCTTCGTCTCTCCGCATTTCGACGACGTCGCCCTCTCGTGCGGCGGCACCGCTTCCCTTCTCGCCCGAGACGGCCGGGTCGTGGTCGTCACCGTGTTCGCGGCTCGGCCACCGACTGAGCTGAATCGCTTCGCCGAATTTCAGCACCAACGCTGGGGTATTGCCAGCGCCGCCGTCGACCAGCGAAGTCAAGAGGATGCGTCCGCCATGGGTATCCTCGGGGCTGACTACCGCTGGCTCGACTTTCCCGACGCAATCTATCGCGGCGATCTGTACCTTACCGACGACGATCTCTTCGGTCCAGTCAAACCCGCGGATTGCGCCTTTGCACGTACCGTTCGGCAGGCCGTCATTGACCTGACCCAGACCTGGGAAGTCGAGCAGGTCTACCTACCGCTCGCCATCGGCGGCCACGTCGATCACCGAATCTGTCACGAGATCGCCGTACCACTTGCGGAAAATGGCTCCCAGATCTGGCTCTACGAAGATTTTCCCTACGCGCTGGCAATTGGCGCAGTTGAAGCCGCCGTCGTCGATACGGCCCGTCCACTCGTCCCACAT
>DATLSK010000140.1:0-3838 GCA_035534155.1 Chloroflexota bacterium
CTCTTAGAGCCGGCGAAGCCGTACGTCCTGGCTGGTCTGCAGCGAGACGTCAGTCGACCGACGCTCGTCGTCGTTGCGAGCGAGAGTCGCGCGCGCGACCTTGCTCAACAGATCTCGACCTGGTCGAACCGTCCCGAAAAGGTGTTTCACCTACCAGCCCCGGAACCGCTTTTTTACGAGCGTCTGCCGTCACATCCGAATACGGCCCGCGCGCGCTTGCGGGCGTTGCAGGCCTTCGTGTCGGGCGGGGACGGAATTGTCGTTGTCGCTTCGGTACGGGCTTTGATGCGAACTGTGATGCCACCGAGCGAATTCGAATCGCTGGGACGGATCATTCGAACCGGCGATCGTCTGCGACCGGACGATCTGGTCGCGACCTTGCTCGCACTCGGCTACACTGGTGAATCGCTCGTCGAATATCCGGGGACCTATAGCCGGCGGGGCGGCATCCTCGACGTCTTTCCAATCGACGCCGAGGTGCCTTTCCGTTTGGATTTCTTTGGTGATGATGTCGATTCGATCAGCCAATTCGATCCGATCACTCAGCGCTCTCGGCGCAAGGTCGAAGAATTGAGCCTGTCGCCTTCGCGCGAGGTCCCGCTGGCGACCGACACGGTGGTGGAGCGACTGCGGAGCGTTCCCTTCACAAACCTGACCGAAAGTGAAGCGTCTCAATGGGAGCGCGACATTGACCGGTTAGCAAACGGTCAAACTTTTGAGGGCGTCGAATTTTACGCACCGTACCTCGCGGAGAGCACGGTGATCGACTATCTCGGTGAATCCGGTTTGATCGTTGTCGACGAGGCAGCGGCCGTGGTCGGCGCGGCCGAAGAGTTGGCCAAGCAGGCCGAGGAGCTGCGGGCCGAGCTAATCGAACGAGGAGCTTTGCCACCAGGCTTCCGGATTGCGTACTTCGATTGGCCGGCACTTAACGCGAGGGCGCTGGCGTACGATCACCTCGAGTGGACCTGGCAAGACGGTAGCGGCCACGCCGTGAATAATGAACGGGCCATCGGACGCTTGAATGACTTTCATCCGGTTCCCAGCTATGCCGGTCAGCTCCACGCGGCGCTTAGCGACGTGGCAAATTGGCGCGAAGCCGGGGTGACAACGGTACTGATCAGTCAGCAAACCGGCCGACTTGCCGAGGTGCTGGCCGAGCAAGGAACGCCGGTCGCGATCCTGTCCGAGGTCAGTGAGGCGCCGGCGATGGGCACGCTGCTGCTCGTCCACGGCGGGCTCGCCGAAGGCTTCGCGGTGGCGAGCGGTCAAGGTGGTGGCCTGGCCGTTCTGAGCGACCGAGAACTATTTGGCTGGACGAAACCGGCGCGAACCGCTCCGACGCGTCGACCGAGTCGAGATGCGTTCATGAGCGACCTGACGCCGGGAGACTACGTCGTTCACGTCGATCACGGGGTCGGCCGATTCGTGCAGATGATCCGCGAGACCGGAGAGACCGGCGAACGCGAGTACCTCGTCCTGGAATACGCGTCCGGCGACCGTTTGTACGTTCCCACGGATCAGACCGACCGAGTGACGCGCTATGTCGGCGTTGGTGACCAAACCCCGTCGCTCCATCGTCTTGGCACGACGGATTGGCTGCGGGTCCGTTCGCGGGTGAAGACCGCCGTGCGCGAAATGGCCGCGGAGTTGCTGCGTCTGTACGCGGCGCGCCACGTTCGTCCCGGTCACGCTTTTGGGCCGGACACCGTTTGGCAGCGCGAGCTCGAAGATTCATTTCCCTACGTCGAAACACCTGACCAGCTCCGGGCGATTACCGATACCAAGCAGGATATGGAGCAACCACTGCCAATGGATCGTTTGCTTTGCGGCGATGTTGGCTACGGCAAGACCGAGGTGGCCCTCCGTGCCGCGTTCAAGGCGGTGAATGACGGTCGTCAAGTCGCGGTGTTGGTCCCGACGACGGTGTTGGCCCAACAGCACTACAACACTTTCCGCGAACGGTTGCAGGCCTTCCCGGTGCGAATTGAGATGCTGTCACGCTTCCGGACTGATAAGGAGCAAAAACATATCATCGACTCGCTCGCCGTCGGTTCGATTGACATCTGCATTGGCACCCATCGCTTGGTCCAAAAAGATGTCAACTTCAAGAATCTTGGTCTGGTGATTATCGACGAAGAGCAGCGCTTTGGAGTCGTGCAGAAGGAGCACTTCAAGCGGCTGCGCACCGAGGTGGACGTGCTCACGTTGTCGGCGACGCCGATCCCTCGCACGCTGCACATGGCCTTGGTCGGCGTGCGGGATCTGAGCACCATGGAAACGCCCCCTGAAGACCGTTTGCCGATTCGAACGTCGGTGACAAACTTCGATGAATCACTCATTCGCGAGGTCATCCTGCGCGAGATCGATCGCGGTGGACAGGTCTACTTCGTACACAACCGGGTTCAGACGATTTACCAAATGGCGCACCGCCTCGGAGAGCTGGTTCCGGAAGCGACCGTCGTGGTCGGCCACGGACAAATGCCGGAGGATCAGCTCGAAAAGGTGATGCTTGACTTCGCGGCCAGTCGCTATGACGTCCTGGTTTGCAGCACGATTATTGAATCAGGTTTGGACATCCCGAACGTCAATACGATTATTGTCAATGATGCGCATCGTTTTGGTTTGTCGCAGCTTTATCAATTGCGGGGGCGAGTGGGACGCGGCGCGAATCGCGCCTACGCCTATTTCCTCACACCAAAAAACCAGCAGATGAGCGAGATCGCGGAAAAGCGCCTGCGCACGATTTTCGAGGCAACGGACTTGGGGGCGGGGTACCGTATTGCGATGAAGGATCTCGAGCTACGTGGCGCCGGGAATCTGCTCGGGGCCGAACAGCACGGCCACGTGGCCGCGGTCGGTTTTCACCTTTATACGCAGCTACTCGCCGAAGCTGTAAAGACTCTGCAGGGCGAGCCAGTGGCACAGACCTTGAACGTCGCCGTGGATTTGCCGCTCGACGCCTACTTGCCGGCATCGTACGTCGAAGATGAACAGGCTCGTCTCAATCTTTACACACGTTTGGCGACTTTGACCGATCCCTCCCAAGCCGGCGATTTGATGCTCGAATTACAAGATCGCTTCGGACCGCCGCCCGAGGCGGCACAGAACCTGATCTATCTCGTTCAATTGAAGGCGATGGCCGGGCAGGCGGGGATTATCAAGATCACCGCCGAGACCGATCAGATCATGCTTCAGCTCATCGACGCGCAGAGTTTTGATGCCGCGGCGCTCCGTCGTCGCTTTGGGGCAGTTTTGGCGATCGGCCGCACTCAAATCCGCCTGGATCGTCGGGCGGTCGGAGCCAATTGGCTCGGTATTTTGCAAGAGGTTGTCGAAGCAATTGGTGGGGCGCCGTTGCCGGAATCGGGAACCGACCGGTCCGCGGCGAACGCATCAACCCAACCACGCAATAAGGTGGTCTCCAAGTCGAGGCCACGGGCCTAAATGTAACGAGTGAGGATAGATGGCAAGCCAACCCGCTGAGCCCAAATGGATCGCCCTGGGCCATCCGAGTTACGTCTGGCGATTTGGCCAGGATCGGCGCCTTGCGCTCATTCAGGCATACGCACTGCTCACGGACCGCTGGATTCTCGACGTTGGTTGTGGGATCGGTACCTACGTCCGCAAGTTCCGTCTGTTTTCGGAGCACGTGCTGGGAGTGGACGTGGACGAGGAACGAGTCGCGGAAGGGGGACGGACCCTGCCGGGGCTTGCCGTCGCGGCAGGTGAGGATCTACCCTTTCCGGATCGCTCGTTTGATCTGGTGGTGCTCAACGAGGTGATCGAGCACGTGCGCGATGACCGACAAACGATCGCGGACGCGCTTCGGGTTCTG
>DATLSK010000141.1:0-15315 GCA_035534155.1 Chloroflexota bacterium
CCCGTAAAACCACCCGACCACGCAGATCGTTCAGCACCAGCACCTGCTGGGTCTCGGACAGTCCAAGCTCCCAGGGGCACCCCGCACCTTTGATCGAGCTGAGCGGCGAGGCGCCAGTGCCGCCATCCTGGCCGCTGATCAGAATGTAATCGGCGTAGGCCTTGGCCACGCCCGCGGCGACCGTCCCGACGCCCGATTCCGAAACCAGCTTCACGCCAATCTTGGCGCGCGGATTGGCCTGCTTCAGATCGTAAATGAGCTGGGCGAGATCTTCGATACTATAAATGTCGTGGTGGGGTGGCGGCGAAATGAGCGGAATACCGGGAATCGCGTGGCGAAACTTCGCGATCGTCGGCGACACCTTGTGCGCCGGCAATTGACCGCCTTCGCCCGGCTTCGAGCCCTGAGCCATCTTAATCTCGAGCTCGAAGGCATGGGCGAGATACTCGGTCGTCACCCCGAAACGCGCCGAGGCAACCTGCTTCGTCTTATTGTCTGGCGAGTCGCCGCCGCCCTTCCACTTGTACCAGGACGGATCCTCACCGCCTTCGCCGGTATTGCTGCGCGAGCCAATGCGATTCATCGCGATTGAAATCGTCTGGTGGGCCTCGGGACTGAGCGCGCCGAGTGACATCGCCTGTGAGGTGAAACGTCGGCGAATCGACTCGACTGATTCGACCTCGTCGATCGAAATCGGCGACCGGCCCTTGAAGCGAAGCAGATCCCGCAACACGGCGGGCTCGCGCTTGTACAGCAGCTCGGCGTAGACCTTGTAATCGGTGTACTGCCCGCTGGCCGCCGCTTTCTGGAGCGCGCGCACCACGTACGGATTGTACGCGTGATACTCGCCATCGCGACGGAAGCGATAGAGGCCGGCGTCCGGCAGCTTCGGCTTGCCGACGACTGGCGCGAACGCGGCGGCGTGAAGGATTAACGTATCTTCGGCGATTTCCGGCAGGCTAATCCCGCGAATGCGACTCGGAGTCGCCGGGAAGCAGCGCGCCACCAGGTCTTCATTCAAGCCGACGATTTCGAAGATCTGGGCGCCGCGATAGCTCGACAACGGCGAAATGCCCATTTTCGACATAATTTTGAGCAGGCCATCCTGAATCGCCTTCTCGAAATTATGGTAGGCCTGCTCGAACGTCACGCCCTCGTCCTGAGTCGCAACCAGGTTGGCAATCGCCTCGATCGCGAGATACGGATTGATCGCGCTGGCCCCGTAACCAAGCAGCAATGCAAAGTGATGGACGTCCCAAACCTGACCGGTTTCGACGATCAGATCGGCTTTGAGCCGTCGCCCGTGGCGAATCAAGTGATGATGGACGGCGGCCACCGCGAGCAGAATCGGCACCGGCGCGTGCTCCTGATCGACACCGCGGTCACTGATGATCAGAATGGATTTTCCGGCGTCTACGGCTCGGACGGCGTCAGCGCAGAGCAATTCGAGCGCGGCGTCGAGGCCGACCGCCCCCTTCCGCGCATCGAACAGTGCCGGAATCGTCACCGTCTCGAACGCGGGATCGCCGAGATCGGTCACCGCGTCCAACTCGCCGTCGCTGAGCAGCGGCGACTTCAAGTGGAGCAAGCGGGCGTGCTCTGGCGTTTCGAGGAGCAGACTGCGCCGCTGGCCAACGTAGCAGTCCAGGGACATGACAATCGATTCCCGCAAAGGATCGATCGGCGGGTTCGTCACCTCGGCGAAGCGCTGCCGGAAATACTGCGGCAGTGAACGCCCCTTCTTGGAAAGCACGGCCGGCGGCGTGTCATCGCCCATCGACCAGACCGGCTCCTTCCCTTCGACCCCCATCGGCTCGAGAACGAACTTCAGCTCCTCGTGATTCAGGCCAAACGCCTGCTGCTGAATGTAGTGCGCCAATTCGTCCACCGTCGGCGGATTGACCGGAAGCCCGGATTGGGCGTGCTCGCGATCTTGCGCCATCCGGTCGCTCAGACGAACCATCTTCTGATTGACCCACTGACCATACGGCTGGCGACTCGCATAGCGCTTCTTCAGATCTTCGTTATGCAGGATCTGATGGGTCGACGTGTCGACCGCGATCATCTGGCCGGGACCCAGTCGCCCCTTCTCGACGATGCGCGCCGGATCGAGATCGACCACCCCCACTTCGGACGCCGCGATCACCAGGCCATCGTCGGTGATCACGTAACGGGCGGGGCGCAAGCCGTTTCGATCGAGCACCGCGCCGGCAATCGTGCCGTCACTAAACGTGATCGCCGCCGGCCCGTCCCACGGCTCAGTCAGACAAGCGTGGTACTCATAAAAAGCCCGCAACTCCGGATCGAGGTCGGGCATGCTCTCCCAGGACTCCGGGATCAGCATCATCATCGTGTGGAGAATATCCCGACCGGAAAGCTCGAGCAATTCGAGCGCATTGTCGAGGCGCGACGAGTCCGAGCCATCTTCCCAAATGACCGGCACCAGGTCCGAGATGCGATCGCCCCAAACCGCCGATTCCAGCGCTGGCTCACGCGCCCGCATCCAGTTCTGATTACCCTGCACCGTGTTGATTTCGCCATTGTGCGCGAGGCGACGAAACGGCTGAGCGAGCAGCCAATTCGGGAAGGTGTTCGTGCTGTACCGCTGGTGGAAGACCGCGAGGGCCGCTTCATAGTCGGGATTCTGCAGGTCCAGGTAAAAATGCCGAAGCTGAGGAGCAACGAACAGTCCTTTGTAAACGACCGTTCGGGACGAAAAAGATGGAACGTAGAATGACAGCAGTGCGGCTCGAATCGCTTCCTGCTCGATTCGCTTGCGGACGAGATAGAGCCGCCGCTCGAATTCGAGAGCGTCCAGTCCGGCCGGCCGCGCCACCACGACTTGCTTGATCGCGGGACGAGTCTCGAACGCTTTTTCCCCAAGACTCGTCGGATCAACCGGCACATCTCGCCAGAAAAGGAGAGGAACCTGTTCTTCCGCCAACACCCGCTCGACAATCTGTCGGGCCCGGGCCTGGGCCGCCGAATCGACCGGCAGGAACAGCATTCCAACTCCGAGCCGCTCAGCGTCAACCGACTTTCCCTGCCGAACCGCCTCGACGCCAAGCAAGCGCCGCGGCAGGGGAGTGAGAATCCCAGCACCATCACCCGTCTTCGCGTCCGCCGATACGGCACCCCGGTGAGTAAGATTGACGACTGATTCAATCGCCAACTCCACGATCCGGTGCGAAGGCTTCCCAGACACGTCCGCGACAAAACCGGTGCCGCAGGCGTCATGCTCGAGACGCGGATCGTACAATGTGTGGGAAAAATCTCGACGAAGGTGATCGCTGTCCATGACGTTCCCCCAACTTCGACTGCGCCAGTCCATCGTGTCTCTTCCCCGAGGCGATGCTGGCGTTCGGCGAGTAAGCTGTCCAGAGCCACGTGCGACAAGGCCCCGGCGCGATAGACCGGGGCGCCGTTGCCGCGGACTCCGAGCGATCCCGAACGACCTTGTACGGACATCGCATTACCTGGTTGTGTAAAGTAGTGTAACATTGTCAAGAATTGCCCGTCAACGGAGAACCTGACGGAATTCCACAACTCTAGTAGTGCAACTTGAACAAAATTCGATACCGATTCTCCCTATTACGGCGTCCTTTCCTCGTTCACCTTGTCGGTACTCGCTCAAAGGCCTCGCGACCACGAATTACGACCAGTTCCGTGCTATGATGAAAATAGGAGTCCTGGCAAGGCGCAGCCGATTCACGAGGCGCACCGAGCAGTGCGACGGACGACCGGTGCCGGGGCGAAGGCCCCACCCGTCGTGGCGCCGCCGACGGTAGGGGAGCAGAACGGTGGGAGACCAGAGAGAAGCGGTGATCGTCGGGGCAGCCCGGATCCCGACTGGGCGGTTTCTTGGCGTGTTGGCAAGTCAGTCGGCGCCTGAGCTTGGCGCGGCGGCAATCCGAGCCGCGCTGCAGCGAAGCGGCGTCCCCGGCGCTTCGGTTGACGAGGTTTTCGTCGGAAACGTGGTCTCGGCCGGCATCGGTCAAGCCCCGGCGCGCCAGGCGTCGCTCAAAGCGGATCTTCCCCCCTCGGTTCCAGCCACCGCCGTCAACAAGGTCTGCGGTTCCGGGCTCAAAGCGGTGATGTTTGCTGCCCAGGCAATCCGGGCGGGCGATGGCACAACCTACGTTGCCGCCGGCATGGAAAGTATGAGTAATGCCCCGTATCTCTTGCCAAAGGCGCGCACCGGCTATCGTCTTGGTCATGCCCAGATGCTCGATGCCGAGATCCACGATGGACTCTGGTGCGCCGTCGAGAACGAGCACATGGGAAACCTGGCGGAACACATCGCTCGGGTGTACGAGATCAGTCGGGACGAGCAAGACGAATACGCGGTCGAGAGTCAGCGCCGAGCTTCGACTGCTCAGGCCAGCGGTGCGTTTCAGGAAGAGATCGTACCGGTCGAGCTTCGTCAGCGAGGAGGGTCGACAATCCTCATCGAGCGAGACGAACCGCCGCGCCCGAATACGTCGCTGGAGGCGCTCACCCGCCTCAGCCCGGCCTTCGAGGTCCATGGGACGGTAACCGCCGGCAACGCGCCCGGCTTGAGCGACGGCGCGGCCGCTCTGGTGGTGATGGAACGCCAGGCCGCCGAACGGGCCGGCCGCCCGATTCTCGCCCGCGTTCTTGGTTATGCGAACGCGGCTCGTGAACCCAAGCAAATTTTTGCCGCGCCGCCATTGGCGATCCAAGCACTGCTCGACCGGACTGGCTTGCGGCTTGCCGATTTCGATTTAATCGAATTGAACGAAGCGTTCGCCGCCCAGGTGCTGGCAAACGTCAAGGAGCTGGGACTCGATCGGGCACGTTTGAACGTTAATGGCGGAGCAATCGCCCTCGGCCACCCGTTGGGAGCAACCGGTGCGAAAATTCTGGTTACCTTGATCTACGCCCTCCGTCACCGCGGCTTACGACGCGGGATGGCAAGCCTATGCCTGGGCGGAGGCGGCGCGGTTGCGCTGGCGGTAGAAGTTGAGTCCTAGAAAGCGTATCGGATCTAACGGTGTGCGTGTTATAAGTAGGTGGTGCCAGGGAGAGCGGTATCCTCCCGTTCTTCGGAGAATGCTGGCTGGGACGTGACGATGAAGAATAGAGCGTCAAATGGCGCTTCCAAGAACGGACGGGGCCCGGTACCGTCGACCGGGGATCCGATCGAAAAGCTACACGAGATGCGGGCGCGCACTCGTCTCGGCGGCGGTCAGGCCCGCATTGAACGGCAGCATGCCCGGCGCAAGCTGACCGCGCGCGAGCGCCTCGAAGTCCTATTGGACCCGGGCAGCTTCAACGAGATCGATGCCTTTGTCACCCACCGTTCGACGGATTTCGGACTCGCCGACCAGAAGTTTCCCGGCGACGGAGTGGTCACCGGTTGGGGAAAGGTCGAAGGGCGAACGATATTTATTTTCGCTCAGGACTTCACTGTCTTTGGCGGAACGGTGTCCGAGACCCACGCCGCGAAAATCTGCAAGGTCATGGACCTCGCGTTGAAGAACGGGGCGCCGATGATCGGACTCTCCGACGGAGGCGGCGCGCGCATCCAGGAAGGGGTGGTCAGCCTCGGCGGCTACGCGGACATCTTTCTCCGCAATACCCTGGCCTCTGGAGTCATTCCCCAAATTTCGGCGATCATGGGCCCGTGCGCCGGTGGAGCCGTCTACTCGCCGGCCTTGACCGACTTCATCGTGATGGTCAAAGAGACCAGCAACATGTTCATCACTGGCCCGAGTGTGATCAAGGCGGTGACCCATGAAGACGTCAGCTTCGAAGAGCTCGGCGGCGCGGTCGCCCATAATGCCAAGAGCGGCGTTGCCCAATTTGCGACCGAAAACGAAGAAGAGTGTCTCTACACCATTCGCCGTTTACTCAGCTTCATGCCTCAGAACAACCTCGAAGATCCGCCGGTGGTCGCGTGTAACGACGACCCGGGGCGGATGGATTCCGAGCTTAACGAGATCGTGCCGGAAAATCCGAACAAGCCCTACGACATGAAAGAAGTCATCCGACGAATCGTCGACAACGGCGACTTCTTCGAAGTAGCCGAGCTGTTCGCTCAGAATATCCTGGTCGGATTCGCCCGATTCAACGGCCGCCCGGTCGGCATCATTGCTCAGCAGCCCAGCGTTCTCGCGGGCGTGCTCGACATCGATGCTTCTATCAAGGCGGCCCGGTTCGTTCGGTTTTGCGACTGCTTCAACATTCCGTTGGTTACGCTCGAAGACGTGCCGGGCTTCTTGCCGGGCGTTGCTCAGGAGCACGGCGGGATCATCCGCCACGGCGCGAAGCTGCTGTACGCCTATTGTGAGGCAACCGTACCCAAGATCACCGTGATTACGCGCAAGTCTTACGGCGGCGCATACTGTGTGATGAGCAGCAAGCACATTCGGGGCGACTTGAATTACGCCTGGCCGACCGCGGAGATCGCCGTGATGGGTCCGGATGGCGCGGTGAATATTGTGATGAAGCGTGAGATCGAAGAGTCGCCGGACCCCGAAGCGACCCGGCAACGCTTGATCGCCGAGTATCGCGAGCTTTTCGCGAATCCCTACGTCGCAGCTTCGCGCGGCTTCGTTGACGACGTGATCGAACCTCGGGAGACCCGTCCCCGGATCATCGCCGGCCTCGAGCTACTCAAGAACAAGCGCGAAACCAACCCACCCAAGAAACACGCCAATATGCCTCTTTAGTCGCGAGGTCACGAACTAATGCTTCCGAGTCGACGATGCTAACAACCTTCCGCAAGGTCCTGGTGGCAAACCGGGGCGAGATCGCCGTGCGCGTCCTGCGCTCGTGCGCCGAGCTTGGTCTGCATACGGTCGCGGTCTACTCCGAGGCCGACCGCAACGCGCTTCACGTGCGCTACGCCGATGAGGCCTATTCGATCGGTGCACCACCGGCAAAAGAGAGCTACCTTTCAATCGATAAGATTCTCGACGTCGCGCGCCGGGCCGGCGCCGAGGCGATTCATCCCGGCTACGGCTTCCTGTCTGAAAACGAGCAATTCGCCCAAGCCTGCCAGGACAACGGGATCGTATTCATCGGTCCGCGCGCGAGCAGCATCGCGGCGATGGGAGACAAAATCGCCGCGCGTAAGGTGGCCAAGGCCGCCGGCGTGCCAACGGTTCCGGGCACCGATGGCCCACTTGCAACCGTTGAAGAAGCAGAGGCCTTCGCAAAAAAATTCGGTTATCCGATTTTACTGAAGGCGGCGGCCGGCGGCGGTGGCAAAGGCATGCGGACGGTGCGCACCCCGGACGAGCTCGCAAGCGCCTTCCGCCTGGCCGCGAATGAGGCAAAGGCCGCTTTTGGCGACGGTACCCTCTATCTCGAGAAGCTTCTCGAAGGGGTTCGCCACGTCGAGATCCAAATCCTCGGCGATCGCTACGGCAACGTCGTTCACCTGGGCGAGCGAGAATGCTCGATTCAACGACGACGCCAGAAGCTGATCGAGGAGTCGCCGTCGACGGTTGTCGACGAAGACCTCCGCCGCCGCATGGGCGAGGTCGCGGTCCGGGTCGCCGAGGCAGTGAACTACGAAAACGCCGGAACCGTTGAATTCCTCCTCGATCGCGACAAGAATTTCTACTTTCTCGAAATGAATACAAGGCTTCAAGTCGAGCACCCAATTACCGAATTAGTCACCGGAGTCGACCTGGTCGTCGAGCAAATCCGGATCGCCAGTGGCCGCAAGCTTCGTCTGACCCAGCGCAACATCGTGGTCAAAGGCGCGGCGATCGAATGTCGGGTGTCCGCTGAAGATCCCTATAACGACTTTCTGCCGTCGATCGGGCGCATCACCCACGTCTATGAGCCAAGCGGACCGGGGATTCGATTGGATACCAGTATCTACGATGGTTTCGAAGTGTCACTGTATTACGACCCGATGATCGCGAAGTTGATTGTCTGGGCGGAGACCCGGGCCCAGGCAATTCTACGGATGCGTCGGGCCTTGGAGGAGTTCAAGCTGGTCGGCATTCGTACGAATATTCCGTTCCATCTCCGCTTGATGGAATCCCCGACCTTCATTGCCGGTCGATTCGACAACAGCTTCCTCGACTCGTTCAACCTCGCAGCGTCCGACGAGTCCGGCGAGCACGCCCGACTCGCGGCGGTGGCGGCCGCGGCAGTCGCCTATCAGCTCAAACAAGTCAAGTCACGCAAAGTCGACGGTGCTCAACCGGGCAACGACAGCGCCTGGAAGCTCGCGGCCCGCCGCGCGGCTCTGCGCCTCTCATGAAGTACTACGTCGAAGTCGACGATCGGACTTTTGAGCTCGACTTTCAGGAAGAAGATGAGCTCCTATACGTCCACCTGGGCGAGTCGCGTCTTACCCTCGACTTACGCCAGATCAGCCAGCCGTCGCTCTATTCGCTTCTGGTCGACAACCGTTCCTACGAAATCTTCGTCGAAGCGCGGGGAGACGAGTTCAATGTGCTGATCGGCGGAGAAATGTTCCAGCTCAAAGTTCAGGACGAATGGACGCGTCGCCTGGCAAATATCCAGCGCAAGTCGGGCGTCGAAACCGGCGAGCTGGCAGTCGTCGCGCCGATGCCTGGTGCGGTTGTCGCGATTGAGGTCAGTCCCGGCGATGAGGTCAAGCGCGGCCAGGGTCTGGTCATCCTATCGGCCATGAAAATGGAAAATGAGATCAAATCTCCCCGAGTCGGCCGGGTGAAGTCGGTCGATGTGTCGGCGGGTCAAACCGTCGAGCAAGGGCGAACTCTCGTCGTTTTAGAGTAGCCGAGTACCGGGCCCCGCTCCCCGCGGACGCGTTCGACATTGTCATCCCTGCTTGGCACATCAGGGCCCCAAAAGCGCGCGCCGGTGGTCCAGACCGATGCGCCTCGGTTTCCAATGACTCCTGATTCAGCGCACTGACGTGGTAGTATCATGAGGAATCGTGTTACGTAATGCCCCAGCGATGCGGGGGAGCCGGAGAATTAGGTGGCCAACGAACGAGAGTCGAGCGAGCTAGACACTAAGCGGGCGCGTCAAAAGTGGGAAGAGAAGGTCGCCGAACCGGCCCGTCGGCGAGTTCCCGAACGCAAGCCGCGGTTTACGACGCTGTCTGGCCTGCCAGTTGACGACATCTACGATCCGTCCAACGTTCCAAACGATTACCTGAACGATCTCGGGTTTCCCGGCGAATTTCCCTATACCCGCGGCGTGCAGGCAACGATGTATCGCGGCCGCTTCTGGACGATGCGCCAGTATGCCGGCTACGCCACCGCCGAAGAATCCAACCGCCGATTCCGGTACCTCCTCGACCAGGGCCAAACCGGCCTCTCGGTCGCGTTCGACCTTCCAACTCAGATGGGCTACGATCCCGATCACCCGCTGGCCGAAGGTGAGGTCGGTAAGGTTGGTGTCTCAATCGCCTCGATCGATGACATGGAGCAGCTGCTCGACGGCATTCCGCTCGACCGGGTCAGCACTTCGATGACGATTAACGCGACCGCGCCAATCCTGCTCGCGTTGTACGTCGCGGTTGCTCGGCGTCGGGGCATTCCGCTCGAGCGCATCTCCGGCACGGTGCAAAACGACATTCTCAAAGAGTACACCGCGCGCGGCACCTACATTTATCCGCCCGGTCCAGCTTTGCGCCTGGTCACCGACGTGATCGAATTCGCGAGCGAGCACTTGCCGCACTGGAATCCGATCTCGATCAGCGGCTACCACATTCGGGAAGCTGGATCGACCGCGGTACAGGAGCTGGCGTTCACCCTGGCCAACGGAATCGCCTACGTCGAACAGGCCCGAGCCCGAGGCCTGGACGTCGACCGGTTCGGACCTCGACTCTCGTTCTTTTTCAACGCCCACAACGATTTCTTCGAAGAGATTGCAAAATACCGGGCCGCCCGTCGCCTGTGGGCGCGGATTATGCGCGACCGCTTCGGCGCGAAGTCGGCGCAGGCGCAAATGCTCCGATTCCACGCCCAGACCGCCGGCTGCTCGCTCACCGCGCAGCAACCGGAGAACAACGTCGTTCGAACGACGATTCAAGCGCTGGCTGCGGTGCTTGGTGGCTGTCAGAGCCTGCACACCAACGCTCTCGATGAAGCGCTCGCTCTGCCTTCGGAGCACGCCGCTCGGCTCGCGTTGCGAACCCAGCAAGTCGTCGCTTACGAGAGCGGGGTCGCGAACACCGTCGATCCGCTTGGCGGTAGCTACTTTGTCGAAAACTTGACCAGCCAAATTGAAAACGAGGCACGCCGGCTGTTAGACGACGTCGATCGGCTTGGCGGGGCGGTGAAAGCACTCGAGGTCGGCTACTTCCAGAGTCAGGTCGCCGAAAGTGCTTATCAATATCAGCGACGAGTAGAGAACGAGGAAATTGTCGTGGTTGGCGTGAATCGTTTCGCTGACGATAGCTCGGAAAAGATAGAGCTACTTCAAGTCGACCCGTCAATTGCGCTGAGTCAAGTGAACCGACTCGCCGAGCTCAAGCAGAGTCGTGATTCTGCCGCGGTGGATCAGGCCCTCAATGAGCTCACCAGAGCGGCGCGCGGCACCGAAAACCTGATCGAGCCGATCGTCACCTGCGTCGAGCGGCTCTGCACTCTCGGCGAGATTTCCGACGCGCTTCGTCGTGTTTTCAGCGTTCATCAGGAAAGAGTCGCCTGGTAGAACGCGGAAAGGCAAATCGATGCGACTGAACCCTCAGGCGAGGCGGATAGGATGAGTTACTGCCCAAAGTGTCACCACGAATACGCCGAAACCGTCGAGGCCTGCGTGGATTGTGGCACTCGCCTGCGACGCGGTCGGAGACCGGTTCAGGTTGATCTCGAGCTCGATGATTTCTTCCTGCCCCTTGGCGCACTTTTCTGTGGAATCGTCGCGCTTGTCATGTTGTGGTTGCGCGTTGCCGCGCAATTTGGCTGGATCAAAGGCCCCTTCGCGACGCTCATCCAGACGCAGCCTGCCTGTATGACCGTCTTCTACGCCTTCGCGGTCGTCGCCTGCGCCGTCGTGCTCGCCGGCTGGATCATCCGCCGCCTGGTCATGCGACTGGATTAGTACGGGGATCAGGGTCCGTTCTCGCGCCGACCTCGGCATAACCATGCTACACGGCAGCCCTCACCCTAGTCCTCTCCCTTCGGAAGAGGGAACCGAGGCGCGCTCCCAAATACGATCTAGGCAAATGTCGACCAGCCGATCGTCCACGCAGAGAGTCGAAGCCAGGTAGAATCGCACCGACGGATTGCTCGCCGCGAGCTGGTTCACGACCGGGATCACATTGACGTACAGAACTTTGCCCGGAAAGTGCAGATAAGGCAGAACGACCAGCCGTTCGCAACCGGCCGCGACGAGACGAGAGACCGCATTCGCGAGCGTTAAGGTCGGCGAGCGCTCGGCCTGGGCCGGCTCAACCGGCCCATCCCCGAGCTTGACTCGCAAGCGTTCGCAGAGTTCGCGGAGTCGACTTCCATCATCATAGTGTTGCCGCGAACCCCGATTGACCACCACCACGCCAACCCGACCAGCTTCCCCCAGTACTGGCAGTCGGTCGCCGATCGGCACATGCTGGCCAAGTCCACGCAGGGCGTCCAAAACACGCTCTTGCAATAAAGCGAGTAAACGATCGTCGACGCCAAGGTTCGAGGCGAGGACAACCTGCAACTCCGGAAAGCGTGGGCGAAGCGCGTCGAGGAGAGTGGGAATATCACGCTTGACTTCTTTGCCATCGAACAGGAAATAGGGCATGACAAAAACGTCACGGATTCCCCGCTGACTGAACGCACGAAGAGTCTCTTCCAGAGTTGGTTCGAGGAACTCGAAGAACGCCGGTTGGACGAACGCGACCTCACCAAAGCGTTGGGCGAGACGCCGAGTAATCTCTCGCAGGCCCTCGTCGGTGCACCGTCCGCGTCGACTGCCATGACCGAGCAGGGCAACTCCAAACCGCGGATCCTCTCCCACCACCGCGCCTCTCGCCTCACTTCCTTCGTCTCTCGTCACTGCCGATTCGCGGCTCGTCGCACGTTTCAAGGCAACAGCCGCACGTCGATCTCAAACAGCTTGCGGTGCTCTTCCAGCGCGTACCGGTCCGTCATCCCGGCTAGATAATCACAAATTGCCCGCGGCAAGGGCACCTTGTCGAGCCGTTGGTGAACGTGCGCCGGTAGCTGCTCCGGTTGATCGACGTAGGCGTTGAAGATCTCAGTAATCAATCGCCTCGCCTTTTCCTTCATCCGAACCACCTGGTAGTGGTAGTAGACGTGACGGTAGAGAAAGCTCTTCAGTGAGGCGGTGTGTGGACTAATCTCCGGTGAGAACGCCACCAATGGCTTCGGCGACTGGCGAACTTCGTCGGCCGACTGTACTCCGGCCTGATCGAGGTTGACCAGAGTCGTTTCGATCACGTCGGTAACAAGTCGGTCAATCAGCGTCTTTACCGCCCGAAAGCGAAGTTCGGCCTCGTCCTCCAGGTCGCTCTGACCAGCGACGGTGGCGAGCGCTTCACGCCAAACCTGATTCTGCTCGAGCTCCTTGATCGTGACTAATCCAGCCCGGAGGCCATCGTCGACATCGTGGCAGTCGTAAGCAATCTCGTCGGCAATATCGGCGACCTGGGCTTCGAGACTGGGTTGAGGGAATTGGCGAAACTCGGCAAGTTCGGGGTGTCCGGGCGCGAAGCGGTGCTTGCAGATACCTTCACGCACCTCCCAGCTCAAATTCAGACCGGGATGATCGGGGCTATGGCCTTCGAGCCGGTCGACGATTCGCAAGCTCTGAAGGTTATGCTCGAATCCCCCCGGATCGCCGGTCCCTTCGAGCAATCGGGCAACCGAGGGCTGATGCATCAGTGCGTCGAGGGCATCCTCGCTGGCGTGACCGAAGGGTGCGTGGCCAAGATCGTGCGCCAGAACGACTGCTTCGACCAAGTCCTCGTTCAAAGCGAGCGCGCGGGCGATCGTCCGGGCAATCTGCGTCGCTTCGATCGTGTGGGTTAAGCGCGTGCGGTAGTGATCGCCTTCAAAGTTAACGAACACCTGCGTCTTGTACTGCAATCGACGGAACGCCGGGGTATAGATAACTTTGTCACGATCGCGCTGATAAACCGACCGATAGGCGTGCTCGGATGAGGGGTAGGACCGCCCGCGCGTATCCGCGCTCCGTGTCGCGCATGGCACGAGCTGAGCTCGCTCTTGAGCCTCGATTCGCCGACGGATCAAGTCGTTCGTCACGGTCGCTCGGCGCCAATATTCTCAGGATAGTCGACAGAATTCTCAAAATGTTGCGTCACGAATTGTAGCACACCTTTGTCCGCAAGGCCTTCTTGACGACATCCCATTCGAACGAGAATAATGACGAGCAATAGGAGGAAAGGAAGATGTCACAAGATCTCCACGCCGTGATTATTGGTGCGGGCCGGGTCGCCCCCGGGCTCGCCCGCGCAATCGAAAATGCTCCGGGAGTCAGTCTGGTCGGCGTCGCCGACAACGATTTTTCTCGCGCCGAAGCGCTTGGTGCGAAGCTTGGCGTTCGCGCGATCGCAAGTTACCAGGAGTTCCTGAACGACCCGCACGTCGAGCTTGCCGTGCTCGCACTACCCCACTGGCTGCACCATCGAGTCGCGATCGACTGCTGCAAGGCCGGCAAGCACGTGTACGTTGAAAAACCGCTCGCGAACACGGTTGAAGAGGCCGATGAGATGATCGCGACCGCCGAGGCGCACCAGGTACGACTGTTCGCCGCGCACACTCAGCGCTTCATGGCCTCAGCGATCCTTGCCCGACAGATGCTCGAGCGGGGTGATATCGGGGCCCCGGTTTACGCGACCGACACGTGGTACAAGGATTTTGGGGTGGCCGGCCGACCGGCCTGGTTTCTCGACCGCAGCAAGGGCGGTGGAATGTGGCTGATGAACGGCGCCCACATGATCGATCGTACGTGCTGGATGCTGAATAGCGAGGTCGTCGCGGTAAAGGCGTGGATTGGCAACCCGATTTATCACCTGCAGGCGGATGACTCGTCCTTAGCGCATCTGCAGCTGAAGAACGGCCTCAACTGCGCGATCATTCACTCCGGGTTCAAAAAGGGCGTTGGCAAGTGCGAGGTCGAGATTCTCGGCACGGAAGGGATGCTCAAAGTCGATACCTACGGCTCTCGCCTTTGGCAGTCGCTCGACGACCAGTACCAGCCGGTCGAGGTTCAGAAGCACGACGCTTTTACCTACGAAATGACCAGGTTCATCGAAGCGCTCCAAACCGGCGGTGAGCTTCCGGTTCCGATCTCGTGGGGACGTCACATGGTGCAGGTCCTCTGCGCCTGCGAGGAATCGAGCCAAACCGGCCGCGAGGTTGTGCTGTCTTAGAGCCTGTTCAGAAATTACGGCGACGCAGGTGCCAGGTGCTTGAGCAACAGCTGAATCGACGCGAGGTAGACCATCGCCTCGCTGGACGCCGTGGTGGCCTCATAGTCTTTACTCAGGCGTCGATTGCGCCCATACCACCCCAGCGAGCGTTCGACGATCCAGCGTTTGGGCAGGACGACAAAGCCCTTCTGTCCGCCGAGCCTCTCGACAATCTCTACCGTCCAGCCCAGACGCTCCTCGACCCATTCCATGAAGCTGCCCCGGTAGACGCTGTCGGCCCACACCCGTTGGAGACGGAGCAACTCGGGGCCGATCTCCGTCAGCAACTGGCGGCCGCCGGCCGGATCCGAGATGTTCGCCCGCACGACCTTGACGCCCAGCAGGTTGCCCATCGTATCAACCAACAGATGGCGCTTGCGCCCCTTGATTTTTTTTCCCCGCATCGTAGCCCTGTTCCCCGCCGGCTTCGGTGGTCTTGCTGGTCTGACTATCGAGAATCGCCGCGCTGGGCTGCTCATCGCGTCCGGCCGCCTGGCGTCGGCGTGCCCGCAGGGCATCGTTCAGCCGCCGCCAGGTCCCGGTTCGCGTCCAGCGGTCGAAATAGTAACGCACCGTTGTCCAGCCCGGAAACTCCCGGGGGAGCATGCGCCACTGGCAGCCGGTCCGTTCCAGGTAGAGCAGCGCGTTCACCACGGCACGCAGCGACACGCGCCGCGGCCGTCCGGGCCCGCTCTGTTGGGGGAGGAGGGGACGCAGCACCTCCCACTGCGCGTCAGTCAAATCGGTTGGGTACACTCGGGTCATGGTCGCCTTCCTGTTCTAGGCCGCAGCGGCGCACGTCCACCGCCGCAGCATTAACAGGATATTATATACTATCGGAACCAATTTCTGAACAGGCTCTAAGAGCCAAACGGATTACCTGCCTGGTTGAACTTTCATCGTGCTTAGCGTGGAAATGCCTTGCTGGCCGTCGTTGCTCAGCCATCTGT
>DATLSK010000142.1:0-4884 GCA_035534155.1 Chloroflexota bacterium
CCTTGCCTCGGCCGCAAAGGCCGCGATCAGGGCGTCGGCGAGTGATAGGCGATGCCCTGCTTTGAAACGGCCGGCCCTAAGGAGCACGCCGTCGGGTATCTGGTCAAGCCACTGGATCGGAAGCTGGCGGATCAGCGTCAATCGCTGGTCCGCTTCATTTTCGGACCGCTCTTGGAGCGTGATGTAATACACCTCCAGACCAACGACAAAAGGTACCAACACGTGCTCGGTCCGGAGCAACTCTTCGACCCGGGCAGCGCCCGGTTCATCCTCGATCAGGGAAAATAAGGCCGACGTGTCGAGCAGATACGATTTACTCTCGCTCACGGTCAATTCGCCGCTCGGTCAGTAAACGCTCGCCCAATCCTTCTCCCTTGCCGATTCCACGTAAGGCAGCAATCGGATCCGCGGGAACGGGAACGACTTTTACTCCCGTCCCGGTGTCAATCCATTCGATTTGACTACCTTCTTCGATCTGGTAGCGACGACGAATCTCCGCCGGAATGACGGTTTGGCCGCGTTGCGTCACGGTTGTTCGCATAGTGAGTCTCCTCACGCGTAAGAGATCAAGCAGATCTTACAAGATTGATGCCTTAGAAACAAGACTACTCATCGCCGAACAATGCGACCAACGGTGAATTTGGTGGAAGTTTCCGACCGCGTGAGGGAGGAGCTGGCGGCGGGAATCGATAGGCCGGTCAGGCACATTCGACTCGGCCTGTTCGCACGAGAATCACGGGGAATCGCCCAATCTGACTGAATGGCCTTTGAACCAGACCTGCCAGTCGGGGGAAGGGAAAACGACGGGTTGTCCCTTCCCCCAACTCCAGGCTCCCTGGCTAGCGCAGCACGTCCAACAGAGGAGTAATATCGCGGTCGTTCAGGTCGACGTTGAGCAGCGAGGTGTTTGCCAGCGAGGGGCGACGATTTGCCATCTCGTCGGCGAACGTCGGTCGGTCGATCTTGTAATAGACACCAACCGGAATCTGCTCGCCCCACTCATATGACTTCCCGACGGCCTGGACCTTCTTGGCGATGATCTCATCGGAATTGGTCGGGTCGTGGACGACCGGATCGTAGTCGGTGTCGGCCAGCTTGTAGAGGCGCGGCTGTCCTTCGTTCCCTTCTTCGAACCATTCTTTGGTGTAAAGGTCATTGTAGGTTGGGCAGGTCTGGAGCACGTCGATGAACGAGCTGCCGCGATGGCTGATTGCTTGGGCGATCAGATTCGCGAGGTTTCGCACGTCGAGAGCGTAGCCCCGGGCGATAAAGGTATAGCCCGCGCCGACTGCCAGGGCAATCGGGTTGATTCCTTCGAGGATCGTCGGATCTGGAAGCGACTTCGTCTTGATGCCCTTGGCCAGGGTCGGCGACGCCTGTCCCTTGGTCAAGCCGTAGACGCCGTTGTTGAAGACGATGTAGGTGAAGTCGAGATTGCGGCGGCCGGTGTTGACAAAGTATCCCGAGCCGATGCCGTAGCCGTCACCGTCGCCGCCGACCGCGATCACCGTCAGATCCCTGTTCGCGATCTTCGCGCCGGTCGCGGTGGGCAGAACCCGACCGTGCAGGGTATGGAAGCCGTAACTCTGGACGTAATGCGGCGTCTTGCCGGAGCAGCCGATTCCCGAGAACACGGCAACCCGGTGCGGCTCGATCTTCAGTTGGAACAATGCCATCTGCATCGCGGCCAAAATACCGAAGTCGCCACAGCCCGGGCACCAGTTGTTATGCGTATCGGCTCGGTAGGACTTGAGTTCGAGTTTCGTTGCCACGTTCTACCTCTTTTTCCCTTACGCCGACGCCGGCCGGGAGGCTGGAACCTTTCCCAGATCTCCTCGGCCGGGCGGGCGGTGGGGCGGCCAGCCCCTCATTTCTAGATTACGCTGAAAGATGAGACACGAAGACGCGCTTTTCGCCAGTCGTGACAACTTTTGTCAGCGCTTCGACCAACTCTTCTTGAGAGAAAGGTCGGCCCTCGAATTTTGGTACTTCGTGGTCGATGCTGATTCCTGTCATCTCGCGGATGATCCCACCAAGCTGGCAGGTGTAGTTGTTCTCCACGATCACGGTCTTCTTGGCGCCGCGGAGAATTGACGTGAGCTCTTCAGTTGGGAAGGGGCGCAGGAGGCGAACTTGGAGGTAGTTCCAGCGGAGTCCGCCCTGACCGTTGAGCTCGTCGAGCGCGTCAACGATCGACCCTTTGGTCGAGCCCCAACCGATAACCGTCACGTCAGCGTCGGCCGGTCCGTATAGTCGCAGCTTTCGCTCGAGGGGAATTTCCTGCCCGGCGACCTCGAGCTTCTTCATGCGCTTTTCCATCATCAGAATGCGGTTCGTCGCATCTTCGGTGATGTGGCCGCGCGGGTCGTGCTCATCGGTGGTCGACCAGAAAATCCCACCTTCCTGGCCAGGCACTGCCCGTGGACTGATTCCGTTCTCGGTGAAGGCGTAACGCAGGTAGGGGCCAGCATCACCGTTCGGGTGCCAGAGCAAGCCGCGATCGATCTTCAGCCCGTCCATCTTCAGCTCATCGATCGTCCAATGCGCGGTCGAGAGGTACTTATCGAGCATGACGATGACCGGCATCTGGTAGCGGTCCGCCCAGTTGAACGACTCGAAGGAATCTTCAAATATCTCCTGGGGGTCGCCGGGGGCAACGACGATGTGGGGCGATTCACCGTGGGCAAGCTGCATCGCAAAGCGCAGGTCAGCCTGTTCCTGGCGAGTTGGCAGACCGGTGCTCGGACCGCCGCGCTGCCAGAAGAACACGACGGGACCCGGAGCCTCGGTCATCGACGCGAAGCCAATTCCTTCGACCATGAGAGATACCCCAGGGCCAGAGGTCGAGGTCGCAACTCGCACCCCAGCGTGAGCGGCGCCTACCGCCATGTTGATCGCCGAAATCTCGTCCTCGGTTTGGACAACCGCGAAATCGTAATTGCGCTGCTGGCCTTCCAAGAAAACGCTTTCGTCGGTTGCCGGACTGATCGGGTAGTACGTTTGAATTGCCAGTCCAGCCTTGATCTTCGCCGTTCCGCAGGCATGCACGCCGCGAATCAGCATCGGTCGTCGCTCGTGGCCATTTTGACTCGGTTTCGCCTGAACCTTGAAAGCGAAGGCGTTGCCGTAATGCTGCCGGATGTATTCAAATCCGTGGGTCGCCGCGCGGGCGTTCATCTCGCCCACTTCCTGGCGCCGGCCAGTAAAGTTCTCACGGATCACGTCAGTAAAGTACTGAAGGTCGTAGTCAAGCACGGCCAGCGAGGCGCCAACCGCGATCGTGTTGGCCATCACCCGCAGCCGACTGAGCTGTGATTCGCGGTCGAATTCGCGGAGGGTTTCGCGAAGAATGTCAGTATAGGGAACCGGAAAGAGATGAATGTCGTCGCGGCCGACCGTGGCTGGCTCCAGCTTGATCGCGGCGTCGTAGACGGCCGCCCCGCCCGGAACGAGCTCGCCCAGGTGGCCGTGGTGGCCAGTAAACTCGGCGTGCGGTTCGCCCACCAGCGTTTCCTCGTCGAGGGCCACGACCAGGTTCACTCGGTCGAGAATCGAGTGACGGTCTTCTGCGCTGATGCGGACACGGTAGTAGCTGTGCTCGCCCATGATGTTCGAGTGATACTCGATGTTTGAGAACACCCGCAGGCCACCGCGAACGATCGCCTTGGCCAATGACTCGGCGGACACGTTGATGCCGCTCCCTTGTGGACCGCCGATCAGCCAGGTGACGTCCGGAATACTCACTTGTGTGCCTCCCGATTTTTGCATCGCCTTTTACTTTACCCCATCGATTGCCATAAAGCGAATAGTAGTTTATGATAGAAAGCAAAAATTCTGCTTATTACAGGCGACCGGTGCAACTTCAACATCTGAAGACATTTTATGAAGTGGCGGCAACCGGTAGCTTCACTCGGGCGGCCGAAAAGCTCTATCTTACTCAACCGGCAGTCACTCAACAGATCCGAGCGCTCGAAGCCGAGCTGGGCTTCCCGCTCCTCGAGCGCACCGGTCGACGAGTCAAGCTGACGCCGGCCGGCGAGGCGCTGTTGCCTTACCCACCGCGTATTCTCGCCTTGCTCGAAGAAGCGACTAGCGCGACGAGCGAGGCGGCCGGACGAGCGAGCCAGTTGCTGCGCCTGGGCGCGGGCGACACCGTCGCTACCTACATCTTGCCCGATTTGATCAAGGTCTTTCACGCCACGTGCCCCGCCGCGACCATTCGCCTGGTTGTCGGGAACAGCGAGCGGCTCCTGGACGCGGTCCTCGAAAACGAGGTCGAGCTAGCGATCTGGGCACGCCAGGATCCGCACCAGCTAATCATTCGCTACCCGTTCTATCGGGCGCCGCTCGTCGCCGTTCTCCAACCCGACGATGTCCTGGCGCGCCGTACTGAAATTTGGGCGCGTGAGCTTCACGGCCGTCGCTTGCTCTTGCGCGGCCGTGCCTCGGCGATCCGCCGCTTTATCGATGAGTTTCTTCAGCACTCCGGCCTCGCCACCGACGACGCGGTCGAGATGGATCACCTCGAGGCGATCAAACGCACGGTCGAGATCGGCTACGGTGTGACCGTGGCCCCGGCCTTCGCGGTCTCGCGAGAAGTCGCCAACGGTACCCTCGCCGCGGTGCGTCTGGCCGACCCCGGCGCCGAGATTCCGATCTACTACGTCCACTACGCCCACCGTCGCCTCACGCCACTTGCCCAGGCACTCATCGATCTGCTGGACGGTGCCACCACCCGGTTGCGCCAATCGGCCGACGGCCGAGCCAACGATCAGACGCCGGGGCTAGGGCCGTGAGCCAGGTTCTCGCTCTCTCGGGAGTGATACAATCTCCGCAGCAGGCCATCCGGGGCGAGGGATCCCTCGCCCCGAACGATCGCTAGAC
>DATLSK010000143.1:0-4573 GCA_035534155.1 Chloroflexota bacterium
TTGCTGCGGCTGGGGTGGCGGAGCTTGCGCAGCGCCTTGGCTTCGATCTGGCGGATCCGCTCGCGGGTGACGCCAAATTCTTTCCCGACCTCTTCCAAGGTCCGGCTGCGGCCGTCGTCGAGGCCAAAGCGGAGCTGAAGGACCCGACGCTCCCGGCCAGTCAGAGACGAGAGCACGTCTTCGACCTGCTCTCGCAAAAGCTGGAACGACGCGGCCTCGGGCGGTCCCATGGTTCCATCATCGGGAATGAAGTCACCCAGGTGGCTATCTTCCTCTTCGCCAACGGGTGTTTCAAGCGATACCGGCTCTTGCGAGACTTTCATGATCTCCCGTACCTTGTCGGCCGGGATTTCCATTTCACGGGCGATCTCTTCTGGCGTCGGCTCGCGCCCTAATTCCTGTAAAAGACGCCGTGAGGTCCGGATCAGCTTGTTAATCGTTTCGACCATGTGCACCGGTATACGAATCGTCCGCGCCTGGTCGGCAATCGCCCGAGTAATTGCTTGACGAATCCACCACGTCGCATACGTCGAAAACTTGTATCCCTTATGGTAATCGAACTTTTCGACGGCTCGGATCAGACCAATGTTGCCTTCTTGGATCAGATCCAACAACGACATGCCGCGACCGATGTACTTCTTGGCCACACTGACCACGAGCCGCAAATTCGACTCGGCGAGACGTCGCCGGGCGCGCCCGCCGAGCTCAACCTGGTGGTGGAGCTCGCGATCTAGCTTTGGATCTAACAGGCCACGCCGCGCGAGGTCCACGCGCCGCACCAGGGCTGCCTTCCCCGTTTCCATCTGCTTCGCCAGCTCGACCTCATCTTTGGCGGTCAACAAGGGAACCCGGCCGATTTCGCGCAGATACATCCGAACCGGATCGTCGATCACTTCATGGGCGAAGTCGACGACCGGTTCGGCCTCGACCTCGACTTCCGGCTCATCCTTGAGATCCTGCGCCTCCGGCTCGACAGCCTCCCACGCATCCGGTGCTTCGTCCTCTCCTCCAGAGAGCAACTCCGACTCGTCCGGTTCGGTCGGGGCGTCCTCGGCAGGTTCGGTCGGCTCGGGCTCGATCGCCTCGGTGGCTTTCACTAGCGTTTCAATCGAAGCGCGCGCGTGTGCGTCGGTCTTCCGACGACCACGCTTCGTTCCGTTTGAGACCAGACCGGCCGTCTCGCCGACGGCTTCTTCGGGCCGATCTATCGTCTCGGGGTCGATCACCTATGGTCCTCCTCGCAATGCGTGGGAAAGCGAATCTAAAGAACGGAATGACACGTGTTGGGGCCCGTGTTAGCGACCATCGTCAGCCAATGGTAGCGTCCGAGACCAATGAAATGCAAGTCGACTCAAACGTTCGTCGGCTTGGAGCTGCGTAAGCTCGCGCTCGGCACGCCGATGGAGATCCAAGGTCGCCGTGTCGTCACCCGACGCTTCCAGGTCGCGTAAGTGACTGGTTATTTGCTGCAAGCGCGTGCGACCGCGGCGCCGCCGCAAGACTCGCAAACAGCCCTCTTGCTCGTCGCGAACCGCCTGCTGATCCAGCTGGGGACGCGATCCTTCTCTTTCGAGGACCGCGTCCAGCCACTCGGCAATCGGTTCGGCCAGATTCGTCACCAGGGTCGACCGGTCCGGTTGCCCGGATCTTTCAACCTGGCGCAGGACCTCCCGATAGACTTCCTGACTTTCCACCAGCTCCCAATCTGCCTCGCTCAATTCGTCCAGGAACGGCCTCGACTGAGCTGGATACAACAGTATCAGGCCAATAACGTATTCGTCCAGCGTCGAGCGACGTCGCGGCTGGCGCGGCTCCTCGCTTGGAACCCGCTCACCACGCGGCTTGGCGGCAAGCCGCATGCGAGCCAGCTCGGACACCAGCAATTGCTCAGCAATCTGAACGCGGTCGGATAGGCGCCTCAGATATACGGCTTGCTGCATCGAGTCACGCACGTCCCCGATGATCGGCAAGAGCTGGCGCACCGCGGCGCTGGCACCCTTTGAGGAAGACAAATCCGCGCGACCAAGCACGACGTCAAAGTAGAAGTCTACAACCGGCTGAGCATTATCGACGACCCGATGCCAGCTGTCGACGTCCTCACGGATGATCTCATCTGGGTCTCGCCCGCGAGGCAGCGCGGCGATCATGATGTCCGCCCCCAGGCGACTCTCCAACCGGACCAGCCCCTGGGGAAGCGGCACCGCGACCGTCGCATCCGAGTAGACCTGGCGCGCGACCTCCAGCCCACGCAGCACCGCCTCGTCCCCCGCCGCATCGGAATCCAGAGCGAGGACAACGGTTCGAGTCAACCGCTTCAGGATTCCCACCTGTCGTTCGGTCAGAGCAGTGCCAAGCGACGCGACTACGTCCTTAATGCCACTTTGGTGAGCAATTAAAACGTCAACGTACCCTTCGACGACAACGGCCCGTTGGCCGATACGAATCGCCGCCTTTGCCTGGTCGATTCCGTAGAGCGTTCCGCCTTTGTCAAACAGTTCGGTCTCCGGCGAGTTCAGGTACTTGGGATGATTATCGCCAAGGGTACGTCCGCCGAATCCTACCAGCTCGCTCCGCTCGGTGCTGATCGGGAAGACCACCCGACCGCGAAAACGATCGTAATATCCACCTGTTTCGCGCTCAGCCGCCAGCCCAGCCGCGACGATGAGCTCCGGGCTATTGCCTTTCCCGGTCAGATACTTGAACAGACCGTCCCAACTATCCGGGGCCCAGCCTAATCGGAAACGGTCAATCGTGTCGGCGTTCAAGCCGCGATCGCCGAGATATTGGCGGGCCGCCTGACCATCTGGACGACGGAGCGCCTGCTGAAAGAAAAGCGTCGCCTGCTCGAGCACGTCGATTAATTGGCTGCGACGGCGCTCGCTCCCCTCGTTACTCGTCTTCGATTTGAGTTCGACACCAGCCTGGGCCGCCAACTGCCGCAGCGCCTCGGGAAAGTCGATATTCTCCGTCTTCATCACGAAGCCGAAGATGTCGCCGTTGGCCCCGCAGCCGAAGCAGTGGAAGTTCCCTTTGTCGGGGAAGACGATAAACGACGGCGTCTTTTCGGAATGGAACGGGCACAGCCCTTTGAAAGTCTGCCCCGATTTCTTCAGAGCAACCTTTCGTCCGACCATGTCGACGATGTCGAGCCGTGCCTTGATTTCGGCGATAGGATCCTGAGTTGGACTCATGTCAGCTTCTTCGGGCAGACGCCCGATGCCTTGATGTACGCTTGACTCTACAGCATGGCTGCCAAACTGGAAAGTGAAAAGATTGTTGAAAATTCGTCTAATAAAGTCGCCTAATGAGGATGGCTGAAATACAGCGCGGCCAGCGCCAGGGCGTTATTCATACCGTGGGCAACCATCGATGGTACCAGGCTCCCGGTTCGAGAATAGACGTAGCCAAAGACGATTGCGATAAAGAGGATCGGGATGAACGCCTGGAGATTAGCATGCGCCAGGGCGAATAGGATACCGCTCACGACGAAGGCGGCAAGCATGCCATGGGTCTGCCGGACCACGGTGAAAACGAAGCCGCGGAAAAAAATCTCTTCGCAGATCGGAGCGATCACTGCCCCGGCTAAGAACACCCCGACGAACTGTGCGAGCGGCGCTCCGACCACTCCGGCGAACATCTGCTCCTGGGTCTGCTGCACGCCAACCGCACCAAGAGCTGCTTCGAGGAGAGCGGCGCCGAGAACCACGACGACACCCACTCCAATACCCAGGCGCACCATTCCCCAGAAGTTCGTCATGGTCAGACCAAGCTCGCGCCACGACAGGACGCGAGGCAAAATAATGCGCAGGAACACGACACCGATCAGACAGCCATCCAGGATCAAAACCGACAAAACCAGCCCGCCCGCGCTCAGCTCGAAGGGTACGCCCGGGCGGCGCGAGGTTACCAACAAGACGTAGGGTAAGGTAAGCAAGTTTGCCGCTAGAACGGCGGTCCCAAAGCACGCGATGATCGTGCTCAGGCTGCCATAGTCCTCGCGCGCTCTTTCTGGAGAAAAAAAAGCCGGAATGATGACATCGGCAACCATACCGATCGCGAGGATGACCGCGCCGACCACCGCCAGCCCGAGCAGCAAGATGACCGCGGTGTGATCCGAGGCCAGGAGCTGCGACAGACGGGGCTGGCGTGGGCCAACCACGACCAGCGCGCTGATGATGCCAGGCACCATCAGCACGCCGCCGATAATCATCAACCAAACCGGCCAGAAGAGGCGCGGGAGAGACCGCACCGGGTTTCGCTACCGCCCGGCCGGAACCAGGGTGGCCAAAGCCGCCTGGGCCGCGGCGAGCCGCGCCACCGGCACGCGGAATGGCGACGCGCTAACGTAGTTCAGGCCGAGTTGGTGGCAGAACTCGATCGAGCTCGGATCACCGCCATGCTCGCCGCAGATGCCTAGCTCGATGCCCGGCCGAGTGTCCCGTCCCGCATCGACCGCGAGCTTCATCAGCTTGCCGACACCAATGCGATCGAGCACCTGGAATGGGTTGTCTGGCAGGATCTTCTTGCTGACGTACTGCAGCAGGAACTTCCCCTCGGCGTCGTCGCGGCTGAT
>DATLSK010000144.1:0-22392 GCA_035534155.1 Chloroflexota bacterium
CTCGGCAATGCGACCGAAGATCGGCCGGCTCAGTGGATCGCGGGGGTCCGCGTAGTAGACGAACTCGCCGGTCTTGAGCCGCTGCTCTCGATCCGGACTGATCAGCAGGAATTCCTGGGGCGTTTCACCGGGGCCCTTGGCGGTGCCGACCGGGGCCGGCGACTGGGTGCCGTTGTTCTTCGACCGATCCATCCTCACCTCGCCGGAATCGCGGCTCGCCAGCGAATGTTCTGGCGAGCAACCGATAATCGTGCCGCTTCGTCGGGAAAGGCGCCAATCAGCTCGTCGAGGATGGCGCAGAGCATGTCGGGCAATCCAGGAAAGGGACGAGCCAGGAGGCGCGGGAAATAGGCGACCTGGACTTGTCCAGTCGGGCGATGGAAGGCGAGAAAGTCAGCCGAGGCTAGCCGGCGGACCGGCGCGTCAAGGTCGCCGGCCAGGGTCGGAGTGCGTTGATTCCAAATAATGCCGTGGCCCGCGGTTTGAGCGGTACCCACGATCGAGATGCCGAGGAGGGTGGCTGTCTCGGCCAGATAGTCGGGACTAAATACCGGAAGCTCCCGCTCGGTGCTCAAACGCGGGCCCAGGGTTCCGTACGCCGGATTGACAAGTTGGGTTGTATAGATCACGCCAATCAGCCGATAATCCTCGTCGACGGCAATCTCGACGAACTGGCCAAAGGCACGATCGGCCGGGGCCGGCGGAATCTCGACCTCGCCCGGGGCGTGAACCTGGACCACGTAGTCCGAGTGATCGTTCGAGCCAACGATTTTGCCAATTTCTCGCGGTTCGTCTCGTGATTCCACCGTGGGTTTTCCTCTCAGATCCGTCTCCGTCGCTTACTCGCCGCCTTGGGAACGATGCTCAGGCCAAGTCCGTGGCGCCCGGCGAAATCCTGCAGGATGCGGTAAAACCGCTCGCGGTCAAGGGCACTCAAAACCGCGCAGGCGTCGGCGGTCTCCAGGCAATACGGATAACCGTTCCCGACGATCACCTCGCTGCGCACGACGTCGATAACGTGCTCGAGCAAGCCCTGGCGCACGACCCAGCGTGGAATGTCGAGTCGGGATGGCGGCGCGGCCTGGTTTGTCTTCAGGTAAGTGAAGCAGATTTCGCGGGCGTAGCTCGCTTCGCCAATCAGGTAGCGACTTAAGACGTCGGCGCGGGCACAGACCAGGGCTCGCGTGCGGTCTCCCCACTGCATTCGTTGGTCGAGGAGACGACTGTCGGGCATGCGCTGTGGCCGCGGCAAGCCCGCGAGCACCGCCAAAAGCGTCGCCAGGTCCTTGGCGAGGGACGTGTCGACGTAGCCGACAACCGGGATGCCGGTCTCTTCCGACGCGCGGATGAGCTCGCAAATCGACTGAATGTACTGGCTGCCTAATCGTTCGAGCATGACCGCCGTGAAACTGACGACGAGACTACCGTCGAAGAAGGCGACCGGTGGACGCTGACCAGTCCAGCCACGCTCGGCCAGCGACGCCATCCGAGCGATCAATACCTCGACTTCGAGCTGAAACCGGCGTAGCGCCAGGTGCTGCTCGGCGATGCCAAACCCGTCACCAGCTTCGGCGGTCAGCTCGGTCGGATCGACGACTTCGAACGTCGCGTCTTTGACGTAGGGCCGGTCGGCGCAATGGGGATTCTCGAACCAGCCGACCTGGACGGCGGCAATTGGGAGCGAATAGTCTTTCGTCGGCTTGATCTCACTGCCATCGGCGGCAATAGTCGTGATACCCGAAATGCATTCCAGGGCCCAGCGGCGGGCGGCACGATGATGCTCGAACGACACCGCGAACGGTTGAATCAAGCCCGTTGCCGGTTGCCATTCTTCGCTGGGCAATGCACCTGGACGGTTCTCCTCGGCAAGCTGGTCCTGCAACGAAGCGAAGTCAAGTCTATCCAGCATGGCCAAAGGGCGATCGAAAGTGTGGAAGGCAGCACGCTCGGTTTCCGCGAACGCTCGGAAGCGCTCGATGTTGGCTTCCAGTTGATGGCTGACGCGGGAAGCGTAGAGCATCCTCAGTTCTGTTCCGCGACCCGCGACCGACCGTTTTCGTTGACGATACGAATAACGTGTCCGAAAAGGCCGTCGAAGGTGTCGTCGTGACTGATGACGATGAGCTGATCGAAGCCCTGGAGCCGTTGGACTTGATCGCCGAGGTTGGTTCGCCGATCCTGATCGAGATGAGCGGTCGGCTCGTCAAGGAAGGCGATGCGCACGTTGCTCAGGTCGCGCAGGATGGCCAGGCGCACCGCGAGCGCCGCCGCCATCTGCTCACCACCGGATAGCTGCCCGAAGCCGCGATTCTCTCCCTGACGACGGGTGATGATCTCGTAGTCGGATACCCATTCGAGATCGATGCCGGAGCGGTCGAGCACCTCGGAGTTAATCCGACTCGCGGTTCGGCTGATTCGGCGGAGGAGCTGACGAGTGACGTCGGGGCCGGCCGCGCGCACTGACCGTCGCAGGTGCTCGGCGAGGGCTCGCTCGTCAATGATTCGTTCCGCTTGGCGACGGAGCTCGGCGAGGGTTAGCTCGATTTCGTGAATCCGGGCCAACGCACCGATCAGCTCGCGCTCACGCTGGACCGCGGCCTCGATCCGGGCGTGGCTGCTGCCGATTGACGTGTTCAGCTCAGCCTGCCGCCGCTGGGTGGCTCGGTGTGCTTCGACATCGTAGGCCGCGCCGGCGGCGTCGACCGCTTGCCGTGCCCGGATGGCTGTTGCGCTTGCCTGGTCGACGGCGGTCTGGGCCTGTTGCAGGGCGGTGGATTGCTCGTTCAAGGTCCGGGCGAGGGGCGCTGACGCCAAGAAGGCGTCATGGTCCGCTCGAGTGTTTTCTCGGAGTCGCCGCCAATGCACCAGACGCTCGTCGAGATCATGAAAACGTTGAAGCTCTCCGTCGAGCCGGGCGAGGCTCTCCGCCGCGTCTCGCCGTGCCGCCTCGGCTTGGTCGTGCTGTCTTTTGAGCTCTGGTTGGCGAGCCACCTCAGTCGCCAGCTGAGCGGATCGTGCTCGAGGATCACCCAGGGCGTGCAGCTCGGCTTCGAGACGGGGGAGCTCGATCGCGGCTTTCTGAAGCTGTGATAACCGCTCCTGGGCGTTAGCCAGCTCGGTTTTGCGACTATCTCGATCGTGCGTCAGCTCTTCAAGCGCTTTCGTCCAGACCGACAGGTTGGCTACCTCGTGGAAGGCACGCTCGGAATCGCGAAAGAGACGCTCCGCTTCGCCGGTCTGACGCTCGCGCTCGGTACGCTGGCTGGCTAAACCTGCTGCCTCTTGCAGTTTCGCCTGGTACTGCTTGAGAAGCTCGCCGCGTTCCTGAAGATCAGCACGTAGCTGGCGCTGTTGCTGTTCAAGAGCAGCTAGCTCTGCCGAGCGTGTCGCGGCGGTCCGCGCCGTTCGAAGCTGCCGATCGACTAGCTCCACGTCCCCGGTCAGGCGGCCCACGGCGCCGGTCCAGTGGACGATCTCAGCATCGAAGTGCGTTTCCAGGGTGACGCCGGGGCGCAGGTTCTTACAGGCCTCGTGGAGGAATGGGCAGAGCCCGCCGGAGACTTGCAGGCGGGTCACGTGTGCATGCTGAAGCTGAGAATCGGCGGCGGCTCGTTCGTCGGCGAGGCTCCGGTGCTGGGTTTCGAGTGCGGCCAGGTCGGACTCGCTCGGAAGCTCGGTTTGAAGAGTCGCGATTCGTCCCGCCAATTGATCGATCGACCGGGTCAGTCGACCAATTTGCTGCTGAGTTTCCTGAACCGTTGCGCGCAAGTGCTGACATTCGCCATCGGCCCGAATCGCCGCGGCGAGGGCTTCGGTGAGCGCTTGGTGACGCGCGCGACGCGCCGGCAGCTCGTCGGCGATTAGGTGCTTTTGCTCGGTTTCCCGGACGATGCGCTGCCCTTTCTGTACGCGACCTTCGAGCTGATCGATCTGCTCCTGGAGACCAGCTAGACTTCGCGCAAGCTGGTCGGCGTCGCGTTTGGCATCGCGCGCGGCTTGAACCTTCCGCTCACTCGCCTCTTGCTCCGGAACCCGTCGGCGAAGCTCGACGACCTCGCGCTCCGCTTCCCCGAGACGCAGAATCTCCGTGTCCAGGTGAGCGAGCGCGTTTTGCGCTTGAAGGAGCCGGCCATTCACTGCATGGTGCTGCTGACGGACGCGCTCGCGTTCGCTCTGCGCGATTTCCAGCCCTCGCAATGCTTCTTCGGCCTCACGATAGTGTTCGTGGCTCGCCGTCGTCCGTTCACAGATGGCCGCTGCCTCGGCAGCGCGACGCTGGTCGCGCTCAATCCGTTCAAAGAAAAGCGTCGCCGAGCTCTCGCGCTGCGAGGCGAGCTCGGCGACGGCGATAGCGTCCCGCCAATTCTGCTCGGCCTGACCAAAGGCGACGATCTCCCGTTCGAGCGATGCGCGCTCGGCGCTGAGTCGACTGAGCTGGATGGCCAGGTCGGCTTGAAGGTCGCGCACCTGAGCGCGCTCGTCCTCCAGCCGAATCCGAGCTTCGGTTTCGAACGAGAGGCGATTGACCTGGTCCTCTACCTGGCGCTGTTCCTCTTCGAGCGTCTTATCAATCGCGTTCAGCCGACGATAGGCCTCTTCGTATTCCTCGACCCGCAAGAGCGGATCGAACTTTGACCGACGGACACTCGCCGTATCGAGAAAGATCGCGGTGAGCGAGCCCTGGGGCGGGCCAACCGCGTTGATAAACAGCTCGGACAGTGCCACCGGATCCTGGAGACGCCACTCCTTTTGGAGCCAAACCCGGACTTCTTCGGCGCCTCGGGCGACGTTCTGGCGGATGTCCGGATCGAAAACGGTGTGACTCTGACCGCTGCCGATGCGTCGGACGACCTCATACGTGCGTCCATCCAGCCGGGACTCGACGACTACCGTGATCGTCCCGCTGTTTTCCGCTTCGCGGACAAATTGCTGGTGCTTGTAGGGGAGATATTGAAAAAGGGCACAGCCAATCGCTTCGAGAATCGTCGATTTCCCGGCGCCGTTCTGGCCGGAGATCGCGTTCACGCCGCGCTCGAATCGGACGACTTCGGCCGGGCTGCCGTAGGACTTGATATTTTCGAGGCGGATTTCACGGATGAACATCGTCAGGACTCTTTAACGTTATCCCCGATCGTGACCTGGTCGCGCGATTCTTGGATCTTTTGCCAGCCTTCGCGAAAGGTCTCGACCAATTGGGGACCGTTTTCATTCTGGAGGGCCCGTTCCTTCAAGGTCAGCGCGAGCCGAGCGAGCTTCTCGGCGTGGGGGGCGAATCGAGCGTCCTCGGCCAGCCGCGCCTGAAGGATCTGTTTTTCCAGAACCGATCGGTCGATCGGCTCTGCCTCGTCGTCCTCGCGCTCGGTCTCGTAGGCGTTCAAATCGTACCGCTCCAACACCCGCAAAACGAGCGGTCGCAACATCTCTCGGCACGCGTCTTCGAGCTTATTGATCGGTAAATCGCCTTGATGAAAGCGTAGGCGACCGGTGAGCTCGAAGGTGACGACCGGATCCTGGCTCGGGCGCTTCCGCTCTTCGCGTTCCAGCATTTCCCAACCAGCGCGTAAGAGCGAGCGTGGGTCGTCGAATTCGCTCACGTCGAAACGAATTCGACAAAACGGACGCTTCGGAACGTCGATCAATCGGGCGTTGACGACCCGCTCCCGAGCGGTATCGACCTCGACGTGGAGGAGGCCGCGTTCCCACTCCCATTCATTGAGCGCCCAGGTTTCGAGACTGCCCCCATTAAACGCGAAATTGCCCACCGCATAGTGCTTGTGGATGTGGCCCAGGGCGACGTAGTCGACGAACTCGTGAAGCTGCTCTAAAGCCGCCGCCGAAAGCTCGGCGTTGAAGTGCGGAACGATTCCCTCGAGTCCGGCGTGGAGGACCAGAATCGTGAACAGCCCATCACGGGGCAGCGGAGCAAGTGCGTCCCGCAGCATCGCCAGGACTCTCTCGGTCGACGTGCCGAGATAACGCACGCCGACGATGCGACAATTCGCCCATTCGACGTAGCTGCCGGTGAAGCGTGAAGTGCCAACCGGTTTCAAACGGAGTCCGTCCGCTGCCGTCTCGAGGTCGAGGTGGGTGAGCATGCCTCGCTCGGCGAGGCTGTCCAGCCAGCACTTGCCTTCGCCATTGCGGACTCGATCGTGGTTGCCTTGAACGTCGACGATCGGAATGCCGGCGTCGCGCAACATCGCAAGGCCGCCGTACGCCTGATCGAAAGTCAGCGGATTGATCGTGAAGCGGTTGAATAAATCGCCAGAACAGATGACAAAGTCTGGTCGATGTTCGACCGCGTATTGACAGGCGAACAGCCAGGCTCGCCCAAAGTCGTTCAGGCGCTCGGCCGAATCGTATTGCTGGGTTCCCAGGTGAACGTCGCCGAAATGGACGAACGAACAGCGCACGCGGTGTTCTCCTCGGCCGTATTATAGCGCACGCCGCGCGCTGGCGGCGGAATCGGACGACCGGCGGTATAATTTGCCAGAGCAGAAAGGTTTACTCGGGGAGCGCAGGAGGGGGAACGTGCGGGAAACCAGCGGAGACGAGCGACCGGTCCTTGGTGCAGTCGAGGGAGGGGGCACCAAGTTCGTCTGCATGCTTGGCACGAGCCCGAGCGATGTGCTCGATGAAGTGACGATTCCGACGACGACACCGGTTGAGACAATTGGCGAGGTCATTGCCTTTTTTCAACGTCCCCGCCCCGGTCTGCGATTAACCGCGCTGGGCGTCGCGACATTCGGACCAATTGGACTCGATCGCGGTCAGCCTACCTACGGCTGTGTTCTCAAGTCGACGAAGGAGAATTGGACCGGTGCACGGATCCTGGCACCGCTTTCGCGACGTTTAGGTGTGCCCCTCGGTTGGGACACCGACGTTAACGGCGCGGTGCTCGGCGAGCTCCGGTGGGGTGCCGCGCGTGGGCTCGACTCGGCGCTGTATCTGACAATTGGAACTGGTATCGGCGGTGGAATCGCGGTGAACGGCGAGCCGCTGCACGGGATGATGCATCCGGAGGTCGGTCACGTACCGGTGCCGGTCCTCGATGGCGATCCGTTCCCCGGCATCTGCTCGTTCCATGGTCGTTGCCTGGAAGGCGTGGCGTGCGGGCCCGCACTGGCCGTACGAGCCGGCCGTCCAGTTCCGGAGATTCCCGCCGACGATCCACTTTGGGATCTGGAAGCTCGCTATCTGGCCTACGGCATCAGCGCTCCTCTCCTGGTCGCGTCGCCGAAGCGCATCATCTTAGGTGGTGGGGTCATGCATCAGCAGCAGCTTTTGCCGATGATCCGCCGGCATTTGGTGGAAGTCTTGAACGGTTACATCGATCTACCGGAGCTTCGGGAAAGGATTGATGATTACGTCGTAGCGTCCCAGCTCGGTCAGAAAGCCGGCCTCTATGGGGCCCTGGTGCTGGCAGAACGAGCACTAAACCAGGCACGACCGTGAGGCGCACTTCCACGCTGATGTGGTAACTGTTTATTTCGGAGGGTTTGTACGATGCTACCAGAACGAACCGTGCGTCAACTCACACTGGGCTTGAGTCTCGGGACGATCGCCTTCGGCGTCGTTCCCTTCCTCTGGCCGCGATTTTTTGCGCGTCAATTCGGCATCCCACTGACTGAGAGCCGCGCCTCGGACGTCATGGTACGTTCGATCGGCGCTCGTGACGCGATCAGTGGGGTTGGCATTTTGTCCGCGACGCTCCACGGTGGTCGGGTCGCTCCCTGGCTTCTGGCGCGAGCCCTGGCCGACGGGACCGACACCTTAGAAATTGGCTATGCTTGTTTGTCCGGCGCGCGGGACGTTCGACTCATGCTGCTTGGCGCCATGGCGGCTGGCGCAACGGTCGTGGACGTTTTCCTCTGGCGCGAGCACAAGGCAGCCCGTTCACGGGATCTTCCTGACGCGTAAACCGGCTCGAACGCGGCCGGCTCGCTCAGTTGCGGTGTGGCCCAAGGCTTGGCGCCGGCAGGGCCGGCGCCGCCGCCGGCCGCGCGGTTATCTGAAAAGTGACCGGTTGATAGTCGGCAAGCTCGTTCAGGCCGAGGATCTGGTACCGGTAGCCTTGCTCGGTCAAGAACATCTGTCGTTTGGACGCAAAGTCTTGATCTTTCGTATCGCGGGTGACCAGAGTGTAAAAATGAGCGAGCAAACCGTGTCGCTTCGGCCGAAGGATGCGTCCCAAACGCTGGGCTTCCTCTTGGCGCGAGCCATAGGCACCGGAGATCTGAATCGCCACGTTCGCGTCCGGCAGGTCGATCGCAAAGTTCGCGACTTTGGAAACAACCAGGCGCCGGACTTCCGCGGTGCGAAACTGCTCGTATAGCTTTTCGCGTTCGCGAGTCGGGGTTTTGCCGGTGATCAGGGGCGCGTTCAGAACGTTGGCGATCTCATTGATTTGGTTGATGTACTGGCCAATGATCAACACCTGATCGTCGGGATGCTTTTCCAGGATTGCCTTGATCGCGTCAATCTTCAGGGGATTCTCGGCCGCTACGCGGTATTTTTCACGGTCCTCGCTCATGGCATAGGTCATCCGCAAATCATTTGGCAAGGGCATGCGGATTTCGTGGCATTCCGCCGTGGCGATCCAGCCCTGCTGCTCGAGCTGTTTCCAAGGAACGTCGTATTTCTTGGGGCCAATCAACGAAAAGACGTCCTCCTCGCGCCCGTCCTCGCGGACCAGGGTCGCGGTCAGCCCGAGACGTCGCCGCGCCTGGATCTCGGCGGTAATTCGAAAGACCGGGGCCGGGAGCAAGTGAACTTCGTCGTAAATGATCAAGCCCCAGTCGCGCTGATTGAACAGCTCAAAGTGCGGAAAATCACCGTTGCGCGACGAGCGGTACGTTAAGATCTGGTAGTTGGCGACGGTGACGGGTTTGATTTCTTTGTGTTCGCCGGAGTATTCACCAACCATCTCGGATGGAATGCGCGTCTTCCGGCCGA
This sequence comes from Chloroflexota bacterium, assembly GCA_035534155.1. Classification (GTDB taxonomy): domain Bacteria; phylum Chloroflexota; class UBA6077; order FW602-bin22; family CADDYW01; genus JAJPIK01. The sequence continues at coordinate 8,956 of DATLSK010000144.1, forward strand.
TCTCTTCGATCCATTGACGCGCGGCGACCGTGTTGGGCGTTAGGATCAGCGTATTCGTCTGGAGACGGCTCATAATCGCCAGGCCAACGACGGTTTTCCCGGCACCACAGGGGAGAACGACAACTCCGCTCCCGCCGCGTACCCCACCCGCGGCGTAGAAAATGTCGACCGCCTCTTGCTGGTACGGGCGGAGCGAAAATGACTCACCGTCGGTTGTTTCAGGGCGCAGCGTGACGGCGAGCGGTGCCCCGTCGACGTAGCCGGCGAGGTCCTCGGCCGGATAGCCAAATTGGACGAGCGCCTGCTTAATCTGACCACGCAGGGCCGGGGAAATCACCAAAGCGTGCTCGTCGCGCTGATCTTTGATGAGATCCACGAAGCGCTTGTGATGGGCGATTTCGGCCAGGAGCGGTACGTCGTCCGAAATCAACAGTAGGTCGTCCACGTCGCGCACGAGTTTCAGCCGACCATAGCGGCTGACGTAGTCGACGATGTCGGTCGCGACGTTGGATGGTAAGTCGTACTTGCCAAATCGGGTCAAGGCATCGAGAATTTCGTCGGTTTGCAGACCGGCAGCAGCCGCGTTCCAGAGCGAGAGCGGAGTGATTCGGTAGGTATGCACGTGCTCTGGACTCTTTTCGAGCTCGGCGAAGCGCGCTAAGGCATCTCGGGCCTCGGCGTAGCTCGGATTGTTCACTTCCAGTAAAACGGTGCGGTCGCCCTGAACAATGATTGGACGACTCGTTTCTCCAGCCACGTTTCCCCTCCTTCATCCGCAAGACTCCGTCATAATATTCTTCCGGTTGAAATAGGAAATGTCAAACCGAGCGGTCGCGTTGAACGCGTCACGGTCGATGGTGTAGAATATTACACTGGTGTGAATGACCGGACCCGTGAATCCGGTTGCTACCAGCGCAGGCGGTTGGAGGACGTTATGGCAGTCCGGGAGATTTTGACCGCCGAACACCCGGTGTTGCGACGCAAGTGCACCAAGATTCAGCATTTCGATGCGAGCTTGCAGCGCTTGACCGACGACTTGATCGAAACGATGCGCCACGCCAACGGCGTGGGGCTGGCCGCGCCGCAAGTCGGCGTTCCGGTCCGTCTGTTTGTCGTCGAGGTTCCAGAAGACTCGGAAGAGCCGCACGCCGGCGAGTTGTTCGTGCTGTACAATCCCGAGATTTTGAAAAAGACGGAGCTCTATTACCCCGAAGAGGGATGTCTTTCGTTTCCCGGTTGGGTTGCTAATGTACCGCGCTACGAATCCGTGCTGGTCAAGGGGCGAAATCGCCAGGGACGTGAGGTGCGCGTTAAGGCGAGTGGATTGCTCGCGCAGGCACTCCAGCACGAAAATGATCACCTGAACGGGGTGCTATTCTTCGACTACCTCGACAGCATGGACCAGTTGCGACGCGTGGAGCGGGCTTCCGAGGCGGCGAGCGCTTGATGATTATTTGATCAGCGTGAATCGTTCGAGCATTACCCAGGCAGTGGCGTTTGAATGCTCATCCCGGGTGGAGACTCGAGCGCCAGTTCACGCTGGTTTCTTTTACTTACGGTCTTGAACGGCAAAGGGTGGTTTGTTCTTTCCGCCATTGCGGTGTCAAATCCAGAGAACCGTCGTTTCGGAACGAGACGACTGGTAAGGAGTACCGCTTGAACCTACACGAATACCAAGCGAAGGAATTTCTACGTCGAGAGGGTGTGCCGATACCCTCGGGTGAAGTCGCGTCAACGCCGGCTGAGGCCGCGGCGATTGCCCAAAAGATCGGCCGCCCGGTCGTGGTGAAAGCTCAGGTGCTGACCGGAGGACGAGGCAAAGCCGGGGGAGTGAAGCTTGCCCAGACTCCGGCCGAAGCCGAGGCCGTCGCGTCGAAGATTCTTGGTATGGATATCCGTGGTCACCTCGTCCGTAAAGTCCTGGTCACCGACGCCGCCGCGATCGCTCGCGAGATCTATCTGGGCGCAATCGTCGACCGCTCCACGCGGTCGGTAGTCTTGATGGTGAGTGCCGAAGGTGGCGTGGAGATCGAAGAGGTCGCCCGGACCGCACCCGAAAAGATCATGCGCATTTCGATCGATCCGTACCTCGGCTTTAGTGATTACCAGGGGCGTGAGATCGGCTTCGCCCTGGGCCTCGACGCACGCCAGGTCCGCGTGTTTTCCCAGATCGCGCGTGCACTGGTCAATACCCTGGTTACGAATGACGCAAGCTTGCTCGAGATCAATCCTTTGGCGGTAACCCCGAGTGGCGAGCTGCTTGGGCTCGACGCCAAGATGGTGATCGACGACAATGCTCTTTATCGACATTCCGAATTCGAAGCGCTTCGCGACGTCGAAGCGGAAGACCCAATCGAGCGCCGCGCCCGCGAGGAAGGCATTACCTACATCAAGCTCGACGGAACGGTGGGTTGTGTTGTGAATGGCGCAGGCCTGGCCATGGCGACGATGGACGTGATCAAGCTGCACGGCGCCGAACCCGCGAACTTCCTGGATATCGGGGGCGGGGCACGCTCCGAAAGGGTGGCGGCGGCGCTGTCCCTGATCCTGTCCGACGCTAAAGTCAAGGCAGTTCTTTTCAATATTTTTGGCGGCATTACTCGGTGTGATGAGGTCGCGCGAGGTATTGTCAGCGCCCTGGACTCGCTCGGTGGGGCAAAAGTCCCGATCGTCGTGCGGCTGGCCGGCGTAAACGAGGCCGAGGGTCGGGAAATCCTCAAGCAGGCCAATATCGTCGCCGTGTCCTCAATGTCCGAAGCGGCCCAAGCGGTGGTCGTGGCGGCAAGTGGTAACGCAGAGGAGGGACGACGATGAGTATTTTGGTCAACGATCAAACCCGGGTACTCGTTCAAGGGATTACCGGGCGCGAAGGTGAGTTCCACACCCGGCAAATGCTCCAGTACGGGACGAAGGTCGTGTCTGGCGTCACGCCAGGACGTGGTGGGAAAGACGTCGCCGGCGTTCCGGTGTTTGATACGGTCGCCGAGGCGGTCGAGAAAACCCGGCCGAATTGCTCGATTATCTTCGTGCCAGCACCTTTCGCGGCGGATGCCATCCGCGAATCGGTTGCGAATCAGATTTCGTTGGTAATTACGATCACTGAAGGCGTGCCAGTGCACGATATGATTCCGTTGTATCATTATGTGCGGGATCATGGGGTGAGGCTGATCGGGCCGAACTGTCCCGGGTTAATCTCACCGGGCACGGCAAAAGTTGGGATTATGCCGGCCCACATCCACCGGCCGGGCTCGGTTGGCGTGGTGTCGCGCAGTGGTACCCTGACCTATGAGGTAGTCGCTGCTCTCACCGCGCGTGGCTACGGACAGTCGAGCGCGGTGGGCATCGGGGGCGATCCGATCGTCGGCACGTCGTTCGTCGATGCTTTGGAGTTATTCCAAAACGATCCCCAAACTCGGGCGATCGTGCTCATTGGTGAGATTGGCGGCGACGCCGAGGAATTGGCGGCGCAATTCATCAAGGCGCACGTCACCAAGCCGGTGGTTGGCTTTATTGCCGGTCGTACCGCACCGCCCGGACGTCGGATGGGTCACGCCGGGGCGATCATTTCTGGCTCGTCTGGTACGGCGAGTGAGAAGATGGCGGCGTTGCGCGCGGCCGGGGTCGAAGTGCTTGACAGTCCCGACCGAGTTGGCGAAGTTCTCGCCTCGATGAACGTGGCTCGCGACGAGTGACTAGTCGTCAGTGTCTGGTGACCAGGAAAACGTGGCGACTGGTCGCCAGGCACTGACCCCGGTTTTCTTGTCCCTGGTTGCTGGTGACTAGTGACTATGCGTGCGAAGGAGCAAGTGTGCTTCAGCGAGACCTGCGGATGCTGGTGGGCATCCTGATCGTAGCGGCCGCGGCGATATTTATCGCGATCCCCACCTCGCCCGGGATTCATCTGAATTTCATGGGAGTAACGATCAATCAGGACTTTCCAATCCGCGAAGGTCTCGATCTGCAGGGCGGTATCCAGGTTCTGCTCCAGGCGAATGAACCGCCGGGAATGACAGTCGACCCTCAATCGATGGAGGCGGCTCGCGGAATCGTTGAAAGTCGGGTAAACGCGCTGGGCGTCTCCGAGCCGCTCGTGCAATTGGCCAATGGCAACCGAATCATCGTTCAGTTGCCGGGCGTTAAAAATCCCGATCAGGCGATTAAGACCTTTGGTCAGACCGGTTTGCTCGAGTTCATTGACGCGGGCTCGACCTATCTTCCAACCGGAACGGTCGTGACGACGACGCTTGGTGGTCCGGCCAGCCTGAGTGGGAACTCGGCAGCTCCTGGCGCGCAGGCGGCGGCCACTCCTGTCGGCCAGTCGGCCGCGGCGGGTTCTCAGGCGGCATCAACCCCGGGCTCCGCCGGCTCAGCAACTCCGACGGTTCAGCTTTCGCCGATTCCCTCGACGACCGGAGCAGAGACAACCTATCCGACCGTCTTGACCGGCAAGGACTTGCAAACGGCCAGCGTAGGCTTTGACAATCTTGGCCGCCCACAAATTGACTTTACGTTGACCAGCAGCGGTGCTAAGAAATTCGCTGACTTTACCACCAAGAACGTCGGCAAGTATCTGGCGATCACCATGGACAAAAAGGTGATCGAGTGCCCGGTGATCCAGAACCCGATCACTGGCGGCCAGGGTGTGATCAATGGTGGGAGCGGGCCGGGTTTTGCGCTGCAGGACGCACAGGATCTGGTGATTCAGCTTAAGTACGGTGCGCTGCCAATCCCATTGAAGGTTGTCGAGAGCAACCAGGTTGGGCCAACTTTGGGTGCCGAAGCGGTCCACCAAAGTATTATTGCCGGCGTCATTGGGCTGGGAATCGTATTGGCCTTCATGCTCGTGTATTATCGTTTGCCGGGTTTGCTGGCCGACTGTGCTCTGTTGATCTACGCCGCCGTGGCGTTCGCTCTGTTCCGCGTGATCCCGGTTACCCTGACACTGGCGGGCATCGCAGGATTTATCCTGTCGATCGGGATGGCAGTCGATGCAAACATTCTCATCTTCGAGCGAATGAAGGAAGAGCTGCGCGGTGGGCGCACCCTGCGCGCGGCGATTGATGCCGGCTTCTCCCGCGCCTGGACCTCAATTCGCGACTCAAACTTCTCGACGTTGATTACCTGCATTATCTTGTACTGGTTCGGTATGACTTTTGGCGCGAGCATCATTCAAGGATTTGCTTTCACCCTGGCGATCGGCGTGATCGTTAGCTTGTTCTCGGCGATTCTCGTCAGTCGAACCTTCCTCGAGCTCGCAGTTGCGCTCGGGCGCGTCCACGACCTCAGGTGGTACGGACTCGATCGGGCCGAGATAATCCAAACGGCTGCAGCTAAATCATCCACGACGTCGTCCGCGGCGTCTTCGACGGCATAGTGTCAATCGACCGGAGGCTGGTCCCGTGACCGACATCGTTGGCAAGCGTTATCTCTTCTTTATAATCTCGGCAATCATCATCATTCCGGGACTGATTTCACTGATCATCCCGCCGGGCTTGAAGCTTGGCGTCGACTTTACTGGTGGCACGCTCTGGGACGTTCAATTTCAGAAGCCACCTTCAGTCACGGAAATTTCCGCGATCCTTTCCGCACATGGCTATCCGGACAGTGAGGTTCAGCCGGGCGCGAACAACGAAGTGTTGATGCGCACGAAAGAAATCCAACCGGATCAGCCAGTAAAGGCCCAAATCGCGAGTGATTTGCAGTCGCACTTCGGTCCAATGACCGAGCTGAGCTTTCAGTCGGTCGGGCCGTCGGTCGGCAATGAGATCTGGCAGCGCTCGATTCTGGCAGTCGGGCTCGCCTCGTTGGGCATTTTGCTTTACATCTGGTTTGCCTTCCGCCACGTGCCGCATCCGTTAGCATACGGTGTCTGTGCGATTGTGGCGCTGTTGCACGATGCCTTCGTCGTCCTGGGGGTATTCTCGATCCTCGGACGGCTATTCAACGTCGAAGTCGATTCGCTTTTCGTTACGGCTTTGCTCACCGTCATTGGTTTCTCGGTCCACGATACGATTGTCGTCTTTGACCGTATTCGCGAGAACAACATCCGGCATGCCGGTGAATCCTTTGTTACGATCGTCAATCATAGTCTGTTGCAGACGATGGGACGGTCGGTTAGCACGTCACTGACGGTGCTGTTCACCCTGAGTGCGTTGGCGCTGTTTGGCGGATCGAGCACCCGGCTCTTCGCGGTCGCGCTGCTGGTCGGAATCGTCAGCGGTACCTATTCGTCGATCTTCAACGCGAGCATGTTGCTGGTGATCTGGGAGACCGGCGAGTTGAAGCGCCTTTTCAGCCGCCGTCAGGTAGCGCGGGCCGCCGTATAAGGGATCCGTGAAGCCTGGGCTTGTTTCCCGCCGGCCGCCAGGATGAGGGGCAAGCCACCACCAGTTCAGTGAAGGCTCCAACTCTCTGCCTTTTAAGGCAGAGAGTTGGAGCCTTTGCCGCCTTAGATGGTGCCTGAAAAGCAAGGTAGGGAGGCGAGTGGGACTGGGCGGCAACCAGCTTCTAGCTGGCACATACCTTTGTCGCCCGGTGTGGGGACCGCGCCGCCTGGAAGGCAGCGCTCCCAGTTACGTCGCCCGATTTATACCCTTTTCAGACACCCTCTATGTGGAGCATCCAGCAAGTTCGGCTCGCTTTTGCTAACTCATTGCGCCGAGGAATGGCGGCGAACACGTGTTCTGTTCTCCTTGCGACGCCAGTCCAGGAGCCAGGTCCGCTGCAGCCGTTGACGCCATCATTGGGTGGAATGAGTTAGCTGTCATTCCGAGCCGCAGCGAGGAATCTCGGCCGCGGAACGGAGGTTCCTCGCTGCGGCTCGGAATGACAAGGTCGAAGAACTTGGCGGATGCACCACTTAGCCACCTTGCCCCACCGTTGGCGACCGATAGAGCAGTTGATATTCCTCGTAGAAACGGTAGATATTCTCGACATATTGGCGGGTCTCGTTAAACGGAATCTCTTGAACGAAGAGGTCGAGATCGCGGTGCGGGTTGTCGCTGAGCCAGGAGTTGACGTTTCCAGCGCCCGCGTTATACGCGGCCAGGGCGATGAATGGATTGCCGCCAAACGCACGGATTTGCGAGGATAAGTAAGCCGCGCCCAGCTTGATGGCGACACTCGGAAGGTAAAGGTCGTTCATGCTGAAGGACGTCATGCCAACGCTCGCCGCGACGCCCTCGGCCGTGGTCGGCATGAATTGAGTTAGGCCAATCGCGTTCACCGTTGAGCGGGCGTGGGTATTGAACATCGATTCCTGCCGAATCAAAGAGACGAGCAGTAGAGGATCCACCCCGTTCTTTTGGGCCTCACTTTCAATCAAGTCCTGATACGGAAATGGATAGACCAGGCGCTGGAGAAACAGTGGCGACTGGTAGGCGTTTGGCGCCGGTGAGATCATCAGCAAGTGATAGGCGACGGTCATTGACTGAGTGGTCCAACCGATCTGACTCAGTGTGTCGGCAAGTGCATACAGCGAGCGGGGATCGTTCCCGTACGCCGCGGAGGCTTGCTGATACTCGCTCTGGGCATCGGACGTCAAACCCGCGTTGACGAGTGCCCGGATTCGGTCGAGCGTCGAGGTTTGGGCGATTGGAGCACCGAGATAGGGCAGTGAGCGGTCGCTCGCACTCGTCTTGGTCCAATTGGCCAGCCAGGCTTCGAGCGCTGTCTTGTCGCTCGCCAGTTCTGAGGATGACGGCATCGCTACGGCATACTCGTTCGTGGCAGATGGATTGCTTGCGAGGTCCCGTGCCCGAAAGGCGTAATAGTCGCCCGGATTTGCTTGCCAGGCCAGGGTAAACGCCTGTTGGGCGGCTGCGAGGTTTCCCGCTTTTTGGTCGAGCTTGCCAAGCCAGAGCAACGCCGGCGAACTCTCCGGGTTTGTCGCTGCCGTCTTTAGGACGCTTTGCCAGGCCAGGGCCGCGGCGGCAAAGTCAAGCTTCTCGTAGTCTGCCCAGCCTTCGATAAAGGCGGCTTGCGCCGCGTAGGGGCTCGCAGGATAGGCCGCTTCAAGCTGATTGGCAAACGCGAGCGCTCCCGCGCTGTCGTTCGCTTGTTGCAGCACGTCAATGGCGTTTGCCAGCGCCTGCGGGGCCAGTGGATCCGACGGATGCTGCTGGGCAAACGCTTGCAAGAGACTGGCCGCTTTGGTCGGCTCGCTGGCCTGACTGAGACATTGCCCTTCGAGGAGGATAGCCGATCCGACTCGCTTATCGGATGGATGTTTCGACACAAACGAGTCGAACTGAGCCGCGGCTCCGACGTACGCTTCGCTGTGCATGAGCGCTACTCCACGGTCGTAGCGCGCGGTTGCCGCGTCTGCGCCCATGGGATTTTGGTCCAGGTAATCACCCAGGGCGACGGTCGCCTGATCGTAATGACCGGAAGCCATAAATGACTCGCCGAGAGCAAAGCTGGACGGAGCCTGGCCGAGTGCGGTGAGCGCGTTGGTGGCGGCGCTCGTGTCGGCCGCCGACGGGCTATTTGCCAGAACCGAACGGTAAATGCTGACTGCTTGATCGGTTTGCCCGGCTTGGCGCAAAGTGTTGGCTTGGAGAAGCTGGTAGTGAGCCCGAGTCGTCGGATCAAGACCCGGTCGTTCGCTCATACTGGCGTACCACGCTTTGAGGTCGCTCGTCTGACTGTTCGCGCTGATGAATTTTGCTGCTTCGGACTCCATCGTCGACGGTAAACCGGCCACGATCGCTTTTTTGTAATCGTTGACCGCCGTTGAGGCGTCCGCGTTTGCCGCGGCGATTTGTGCCAACCCGAACTCCGCGTAGCCATCGAGGGCACGATTCTGGGTGAGATCCAGATAGCGCTGGTAGTATTGGGCAGCGCTACTTCGCGCGCCACTCTGATCTGCGATCCGGGCGAGGCCAAAGGCTGCCGCCGCGGCGTCGGGGCCCTCTGGCTGAGCGGTGAGATATCGGCCGAGGGTGGATTGAGCCGAACGGCTGTCGCCGTTGGCAAGGTAGGTTTGTCCAAGGACAAACATCGCGTGGGTACTCGTCGCCGAGGCGGGATCGTTTACCATTTGTTTTAACAAAGCTTCCGCCTGGACAACGTTTCCATCGGCCAAATCGCGATCAACGGTCGCGAATCGCGCGTCAGTTGGACCAGCAGATTGGCCGATCGAGCTGGTTGACGTGGTTAACCACCGCGTCGATGCCGTACCTGGCAAGGATTGGGTTGAGCCGATCGACGACAGCGGGTTGGCGATCGAGGCAGGGATCGGAGCCACCGGGGGCAGCTTCGCCGGGCTCGTTGACGTCTTCACCTGGTCCGCCGGACGTGCGATTCGGGATGGTGGTTTAACGGCCAGTGGCCACCGCGAAGCGACGCTTTTACCTCCGAGCAGGACGATTGACAGTGCCAATGGCAACAATAAAACGACCCAGCCATTTTGTTTTGAGGGCAGCATAACGACTTTCTCCCAGCCTGATGACAAGGTGACGTGATTTGTTACGTCAAGTGTTCACGATGTTATCACGCTTCGAGACGGGATCAATAGCCCGGAAGTCCTGGGGGAGCGGCCAGGCCTTATGAATGCTCATCCCCTTGGGCGTTGCGATTGTCCGGAGTAAGATGGTATCCTGTAGGTTGGTAGTCAGTCACCAGCTAACGACCGGCCTGGAGCACCGAGAGGTGGTAGTCAGTCCGTGGGAAGGCAGTCGCTCTGCCTGGTCTACTGATGGCGATGCAGCAAATGTCGCGTGGTGGTAGCTGGCGACCGGACGCTTATAACAGACGTCTCGCGGGAGGATCCGAAAATGATTAGTCAGGAACTGCTCGAGATCTTGGTTTGTCCAGCCTGTAAAACCAAAGTGGTGCAGGACGAAGAGATGCTCGTCTGCAGCGGCTGCGGTCGCCGTTATCCAATCCGCGATGGCATCCCAGTTATGCTCATCGAAGAAGGGGACAAGCTGCGCGTGCCGATCAAGCCGGAGTGATCTAAGCGGCGTGCGCCGCTCGGGTGGTCCCGAGCACCTTGAGTACGTCCTGGTCGCTAACCTGTTCGAAGTCCTCGTAGAACAGGCCAACCGCGTAAAACGGTTCCGGTGCCGCGAGCACGACCGCATTATCGCAGTCGTGTTGGAGGTGGTCAAGTGTGCTCAAGGGGATCACCGGGGTCGCCATGACAACTGGATTGGCACCCCTTTGCTTGACGGCGCGCAGTGCGGCGAGCATCGTATAGCCGGTGGCCACTCCGTCGTCGACGACGATCACCGGACGATCTTTCATGTCGGGAAGGGTTTTCCCCGCTCGGTAGAGTTCAATCCTGCGCTGAATTTCCTGGTTTTGCTGGTTAATCTCCCCGTCGACAAACGCGCGGGGGATGGCGTAGATGTTGATCTCTTCATCGTTCAGCACGACTTCTCCGCCCTCCGCGACTGCTCCGATCGCATATTCGGGGTTGCCCGGCGCCCCGATCTTCCGGGTCACGATGACGCTGAGTTCCGCTCCCAGGGCTTTGGCCACCTCGTTGGCGGTGATCACGCCACCGCGGGGTAATCCGAGTACGAGCGTGGCCGAGCCGCGATACCGTGCTAAGGCGACGGCCAAGTCGCGTCCGGCGGCCTGTCTGTCTTTGAATAAGTAAGGCATACGGTTCCCTCCAGCCATTCGTGGCGCTATCTAACAGCATTCCATGTGCCATGATCTTAGGCCGACGCCGCGAGCCAGACAAGTAAAGAGCGGTGGCGGACTTGGTAGGATTGCCGGTCCGGCCCTACGGAACACTTGCGATCCGTCTCCCAAATAGCAGGGCGCATGGCAAAGTTCTTGCTGACTAAATCCGAAGCGGTCTGCACGACGGTCGAATGAAACCGCACTTGCCGGAAGGGTGAGTGCGCCTCATTCGCGCCGGGCACGCAATCGCTCAGCCGGAAAGGAGGTCGCGAAGGTTATGCCCAAGACTGAAAAGCACGAAATGACCGTCCGTGAGGCCGGTAAAAAGGGCGGTGAGGCGGTCAAGGAGAAATATGGTGCCGAATTCTACTCCAGGATCGGCAAAAAGGGTGGGGAAGCCGTTGCTATTGAGCGTGGCCGGGAGTTCTACTCCGAGATCGGTAAGAAGGGCGGCGAAGCCGTAAAGCGAAAGCACGGACCGGAGTTCTACTCCGAAATCGGTCGCCGCGGCGGCGAGGCGGTCAAAGAGAAGCACGGACCGGAGTACTATTCGCGAATCGGCAAGAAGGGTGGAAAGACGAGTGGGAAAAGCAAGGAAGAGCACGGCCCAGCCTAGTCCAACCTTGCTTCTCGCTCGATTTTCCGGCAGGGCACCGTCAGGTGCCCTGCTTTTTTATGCGGTTTTTTATTTGGCTTAAGAGAAGGCGCCTCTTGACCGTCTCCGTCGATCGTTGATACTATGGAGGCGTACCAAGGGCCGGCTCAGGGAACGACTGGCGTGTGACAGGTTTGAGGGGTTGGGGTTGCGGTTTCGGTTTCGTCTTGCGCCGGTTCAGCGGGCCGGGATTTGGCTGACCCTCCTGGTCGTTCTGCTTGGCGTACTCAGTCCGGCGGCAAGTCAAGCCGATTCCGTCCAAAGTAGCCAGGACAATCAGTTCGGAATCGATTTCGTCAGCGCTCCATTGCCGAATGTCCTGTCGTCAAGCCAACGGTACGCCGAGGCCAGCGAGGCGGGCGTGGGTTGGAATCGTTGGGTGATTTATTGGAACAACGTCGACAGTGGTGGTAGCTGCGACGGTTCGACCCTGCCTCAATACAACTGGAGCAACGTCGATCAAGTCGTGGCGTCTGACCGGGCAAATCACCTCCAAATCGACGCGGTCTTGCTCGGGACACCTGGCAACTATGCCACCAGCTCGACAACTTCGATCGCGTCTACTACCCCAATGAACGCTCCCTACGGTGGCGTGCGGCGTCTTGCAGCGAGCGCAATCTCGGTGCCCTGCAATCTCTATCAGCCGACCTTTGCCGATGGGACCGACACGTGGGCGGCAAACAAGCCGATCAATCCCGCTAATCCGTGGGCGCGCTTCGTCTACGCGGTCGTGTCGCGCTACCGCGGGCAGATTCACGATTGGGAGATCTGGAACGAGCCAGACTTCAGTCAGTTCTGGGGTGGCTCGCTCCCGGACTACGTTCGGCTGCTCAAGGTTGCGTACTTGGCGGCGCATGCCGCCGATTATTCGTCCACTATCCTGGTTGGTGGCATGATGTACTGGGAATGGGCGAATCAGTACGGTGATCAGGCCTGGCTCAAGCAATTCGTGAGCACGATCGTCAGTGATGCCTCGGCTCCTTCGAATGGTTACTATTTTGATGTGATCCCGTGGCACTGGTATTCTCGAGCCAGCGACGTTTACGCGCACACCATTTCCGCGGAGAATATCCTGGCGGAGAGTGGGATCACCGGCAAAGAGATTTGGATCAACGAAACGAACGCGCCGTTGTGCGGCGTGACGGTCAATGGCAATTATGTAAATTGCAACGACTACGGAAATCCGGATCTGTCGCAGGACTATGCGCGTGGCTACGCCACGGCGAGCGAACAGGCGTCGTTCATCATTCAATCAGTCGCTTACGCGTTTGCCGCGGGTGCGGATCGGGTCTTCCAGTTTCAGTTGCAAGACGATGGAAACGGCCAGGCTTTCGGCATGTCCGGAAATGACGGTACGATCCGTCCGGAGTATGCGGCCTACCAATTAGCGGTGAAGTATCTCACCGGCTTCGCGACGGTGCATCGAACGACGCTCAATGGAGCCGACGAGATCACCTTCGGCGTCCCCGGGCCGACGCCTCGCCGGGTGACCGTGCTCTGGAACGATACCGGGCAACCGGTGACCGCGGTCGTTTCCGCCGCGAGTGCTAGTCCGAGCAGTGTCACCCTGATTCAACAGGACGGGAGCAGTCAGAATTTGACGCCGGCCACCCAGTATAGCGTATCGTTGCCACCGGCGACCGACAACCGGAACTACGATAATCCCTGGGACCCCAATGACTTTATTATCGGCGGTCCAACGGCTTTTCTGGTCGAGAATCTGCCCAGCGACGATTCCCCGCCTCAATCAGCGGCCGCCGTTTCGATTAGCGGTGCGGCCCAGGGAAGTTGGACGATTAGCTGGAGCGGCAGCGATCCAGGGGGCTGGGGTATTGCCGATTACACGGTTCAATACCGCGATTTAACCATCGGCGGCTATTGGGTGAATTGGCTGACCAACACGACCAGTCAGTCGGCGTCCTTTTCGTTTCTCCCCGGACATACCTATCAGTTCCGCAGTCTGGCGCGTTCGTGGTCGGGACTAACCGAGACCAAGTGCGTCACTCAGGCCGACACGACGATCACGGCATCAACCGCGAGCTCGCAAGCAATGACCAACGCGTTGACGACGCTATACCTGCCCTGGGTGGGACAGGCCGCCACGGCTTGCGGAGGCCTCTAATTCGCCGAGTCCAGACTTTCCTTCA
>DATLSK010000145.1:0-19925 GCA_035534155.1 Chloroflexota bacterium
CGACCTGGAGTGGGCAATCGTCGCGCCACCGGCCCGCGCCAGGGCTTGAGTAACGTCGAACGATTGGGGCTACGGATCAGCCGGACCGCTGGTGACCGTGAGGTGAATGGTGGCGAGCTCTTCCTGGTTCAGCGCGGATGGAGAGCCGGTCATTGGCTCGGTTGCGCTCTGCGTCTTGGGAAAGGCAACCATCTCGCGAATATTGTCGCGGCCGGCGAGAACCATGCTCAGGCGATCGACGCCCACGGCAATACCCCCGTGAGGCGGTGTCCCGAATTCGAAGGCCTCGAGCAAGTGGCCAAACTTGGCAAACGCCTCTTCATCGGAAAGGCCGATGATCTTGAAGACTTTCTCCTGGACGTCGCGACGGTAGATCCGGATACTGCCACCACCCAATTCGTAACCGTTGCAGACAATGTCGTATTGCTTGGCCCGGACCTGGCCTGGGTCGGATTCCAGAAATGGCAGGTCGGCGTCGAGTGGAGCAGTAAACTGGTGATGCTTGGCTTGCCAGGAGTCGCGCTCGGCATTCCATTCGAAGGCGGGTACTTCGGTCACCCAAGCAAAGGCAAGAACGCCAGGGGCCATCAGGCCCAGCCGACGGCCGATTTCGAGCCGAAGCTCGCCGAGGGCGGTTGACGCGACTTCCGCGGTGTCGGCGACGATCAGAAGCAAGTCGCCGGGACCGGCGCCAAGTCGATCGACGATCACCCGCAACCGATCGTCACTGAAAAAACGAGTGAGCGGCGATCGGAAACCCTCGGGAAGGACGGCCAGGGGAACCATGCCCTTCGCGCCCGCGCCGTTTGCAATCCGGGTTAGCTCTTCGATCTCGCGACGGGAATACGCGGCGCACCCCGGCGCGGCGATCGCTTTGATCTGTCCACCGTTCTCGATCACGCTGCTGAACACCCGGAACTCACTGTCACCAACCAAATCGCTGATGTTGTGAATTTCGATTGCGAAGCGTAGGTCCGGCTTGTCAGTGCCGTAGCGATCGATTGCCTCGGCGTAGGTGAGGCGAGGGAAAGGTCGTCGAAGGACCTTGCGACCGCCCACCGTATCGGCAAGCTCGGTCAAACAGCTCTCGGTCAGGTTCCAGATGTCTTCCTGATCGACGAACGACATTTCGACGTCGAGCTGGGTGAACTCGGGTTGGCGGTCCGCCCGCAGGTCCTCGTCGCGAAAGCAGCGGGCGATTTGAAAGTAGCGCTCGATACCCGCGACCATGAGCAACTGTTTGTATTGCTGGGGCGATTGCGGCAGGGCGTAGAAGTCGCCCGGGTGAATGCGGCTTGGGACGACGAACTCGCGGGCGCCGCCAGGCGTTTCTTTCACCAGAATCGGTGTCTCGACTTCGAGAAACTCCCGATTACTGAACCAATTGCGGATGAAGCGCACGACCTGATGACGAAGCACTAGATTCTCGCGCATCGGCTCGCGGCGGAGGTCGAGATAGCGATACTTCAGACGGAGGTATTCGTCGACGTCAGCCGGCTCGTTGATTGGAAAAGGAGGTGTCCGGGCCGGGTTGAGCACCTTGGCTTTGCTGACCAGAACTTCGATCTGGCCGGATGCCAGGTTCGGATTGACCATTCCTTCCGGACGAGCCTCGACCGTTCCTTCGATGGCGAGGACGTATTCCGGGCGCGATTCTTCCGCCACCGCCATCGCGTCGGGTGACACGGTTGGATTGAAAACCACCTGAGTAATGCCCCAGCGGTCGCGCAGGTCGATAAAGATGAGTCCACCGTGGCTTCGTCGACGGTTGACCCAGCCCATCAGAGTCACGGCCTTGCCGACCGAATTGATTCCCAGCTCACCGCAGGTCGTGGTCTTCTGCACCAACGCGTCTCCTCGCACCTTCGAAGGTCGTTCAGCCGCCCAAATTATACACGCCAGCCGCGTGGTCTGCCAGGTCGGCCCGGCACGCGGACCGCTTGGACAGACGACGATACGGTATAATCATAGCGCAATCGCATGTCAGTGAAATTGATCGTCAGGGATTTGCTGCCTTGGGAGCTGGGATGTCGCAAATTTGCGTCTCGATCGATCTAGAGATGACGAGCGCGCGACCGGAGAATCAAGAAGTCATTGAAATCGCCGCGATTAAGTTTCGCGACGATCGCGTCCTTGATAGCTGGTCGACGCTCGTCCGACCCCAAACGCCGGTGCCCTATGGCACTCAAGTACTCACCGGAATCGACCCGGGGACGTTGCGCCGAGCGCCGGTTTTGAGCGAGGTGGCCGGACAGCTTCTGTCGTTCGTGGAACGCCACCCGCTGGTCGCGCACTCGGTTGGCTCGGACGTTGGTTGTTTGCGGCGGCAAGGGGTCATCCTCGACAATCCGCAGTACGATACGTTCGAGCTGGCGAGCATCCTCCTGCCGCAAATGTCGAGCTACAGTTTGGCGTCCCTCACCGAGGCATTGGGCATCCAATTCCCCAAGCAGCACCGCGCCACTCACGATGCCCTGGCAACCAAGCAGCTTTTCCTCAAGCTCGTCGAGGTCGCCAACGATCTCGATCTTGGATTGATCCAGGAGATCAATCGCCTGTTGGCGAATCACACCTGGCCGCTGAAGGCGCTCTTCTATCAGATCGAGGTCGAGCAAAGCCGTAATGCCCTCGGGTCGTCGATCCGCCAGGCGATGGCGGCGAAAGCCGGTCTCGAAGAAACGGATCTTGAGCTGCTGTTGGCGCCAGCGCGAGGTGAGGAGCCCGTCCGCCCGGCCAAGACGCTTACCCCAATCGACGCGAATCATCTGGTCGCGATGCTCGAGCCCGGTGGACTGTTCGCCCAAAAGCTGCCTGGCTTCGAGCATCGCGAGCCACAGGTCGAGATGGTTCGCGCGGTGACCGAAGCCCTGAACGACGGCAAGCAGCTTATTGTCGAAGCGGGGACCGGTACTGGCAAATCGGTGGCTTACTCGCTACCCGCGATCTACTTCGCGATTGAGAATGGCCAACGCGTCGTCGTGTCGACAAACACGATCAATCTCCAGGACCAATTGATCCTGAAGGATCTGCCAGATTTGCAGCGGATTCTGCCGATCAACTTTCGTGCGACCGTGGTCAAAGGGCGCACGAATTACCTTTGTTTGCAGCGACTGAAGACGCTACGCAATCGCAAAGACCTCTCGCCGACCGAAACCCTTGCCCTGATCAAAATATTGGTTTGGCTTCCGTCGACTGAGACCGGCGATCAAAGCGAGCTGAATCTGACCGATGCCGAGCGGGCCGTTTGGTCGCGCCTGTATGCTCATCCGGACATTTGTACACCGAACACCTGTCGCTACGCCCGTCGCGGCCGCTGCTTCTTGTATCGAGCGCGGGCCCGGGCCGAAGCCGCCCACGTTGTGGTCGTCAATCACGCCCTGTTGCTTTCTGACGTGGCCTCGGCGAGCAAAGTTTTGCCGGAGTACGAGTATCTGATCGTCGACGAGGCGCATCATTTGGAGGAGCAGGCGACCGATCAATTGGGATATGCTCTTCGCGCGCGCGAGGTCATCGGGTTTCTCGACGATTTGGCGCCAGGCGCGTCGAACGAGCGGCGCAGCGGCTTGCTGGGTGAGCTGGGCAATTATTTCCGCGGTAGCTCCTGTCCGCCGGAGGCGCAGCGCCGGGCCGAGGAATACGCGCGCGAGGCGATGTCGCAGGCCGGTGAGGTCCGGGCGGCGGTCGATGGCTTTTTTCAAACGCTCACCAGCTTCATGGCCCAGCGTCCGCTCGACAATCGAGGCTACGAGCAACGGGCGCGGCTCACAAGCGCGGCGCGGCGCCAGCCCTCCTGGGGAAACGTCGAGGTTGCCTGGGAAAGTCTCGAGCTTCGCCTGATTGCCTTGCAAGAACAGCTCAGCAAACTTCACAGTCTTCTCGACGGACTGAGTAGCTACAATCTGCTCGAATACGACGAGCTGATGAGTCAACTGACGAGCCTATTGAGCTTCAACGAGGGCGTGCGCACCCACGGCAACGCGATTGTTGCCAATCCGAGCGAGGAACAGATCTACTGGGCGACGTTGAGCGCGACCGGCGATGCTTCACTGCACAGCGCTCCTTTGAACGTCGGTTCCCTGCTCCAGCAAGAGCTGTACAGCGACAAGCGGACGGTCGTCCTGACCTCGGCGACTCTGACGACGGTCGGCACTTTCACCTATATGAAAGATCGCCTCGGGCTAGCCGATGCCGATGAGCTGGCGGTTGGCTCGCCATTCGATTACCAACGGTCGACGTTGCTTGTCGTGCCCGGGGATATGCCCGAGCCGGATCAACCGACCTACCAGCGCGCGCTCCACCAAACTCTCGAGCGACTGTGCCTTGAAACCGAAGGCCGCACCCTCGTCCTTTTCACGTCACATGCTCAGCTGCGGGCAGCTTGGCAGGCAATTCACCAGCCCCTGGCAGCCCAGGGGATTCTGGTGTTGGGCCACGGAGTCGATGGTACACCGCGCCGACAATTGCTGAACACCTTCAAGTCGAATCAGAAGACCGTATTGTTAGGGGCTTCGAGCTTTTGGGAAGGGATCGATGTCGTTGGCGATGCCCTGAGCGTTTTGGTCATCGCCCGATTGCCGTTCAGCGTCCCGAGCGACCCGGTGTTTGCCGCGCGCAGCGAGTTATTCGATGATCCGTTTGGCCAATATAGCCTTCCCCAGACGATCCTGCGCTTCCGGCAAGGCTTCGGCCGTCTTATCCGAAGCAGCACCGACCGCGGAGTGATCGTGATTCTGGATCGGCGGGTCCAGAGTAAGTCCTACGGACCAAACCTGCTGAAGTCACTGCCGACCTGCACCCAGCATCCCACGACTCTGGCGAAGCTGCCCGCCGTGGCGCGCGAGTGGCTCGAGCAGAGATTGCCCGAGCCGGTGGGTTGACCCGGGCCGCCCGGCCTCAACCGTGCCAACTAATCGTCAGCCCAGCTCCTCTTGGATCGCGGCAATTGCGCTGAAATTCGATTGATTGGCCCAGTAAATGTCTAGATAGATTTGATACAACCGGTTGTAAAGCTGATGCCGCCGCGGGTCGGGGCTGGGACCTGGACCGACTTGGACAAGCTTGGCGACGTCTTCAAGAGTCTGGAAAGCGCCGATCGCCAGCCAGGCCAGGCCCGCGGCGCCAAAGGCCGAGGCCTCGGACTCGGCCGGCAGCACCATTGGCTTGCCAAGAACGTCGGACAGCATCTGTCGCCAGAACTGGGAACGAGTGAATCCTCCGGTGGCGCGAACCTCGCGGGTTGGACCGGCCACTTCGTCGAGCGCGTCGACAATGCTGCGCATGCGAAAGCAAACTCCCTCGAGAATCGACCGGGCGACCTGTGGTGGACCCTGGTGGGCGGCGAGGCCGAAGAGGATGCCGCGAGCGCTGGCGTTCCAGTAAGGGGAACGTTCGCCGGTCAGAAATGGCAAGAAGATCAGTCCCCCGGAGCCGGGGGCGGCCTTTTCCGCTTCGGATTCGAGGGTTGGAAAGTCGAACTCATCGGACGGGGCGGGAGGGCCCGGCAAGAGATTGTCGCGTACCCAGCGGCAGGCCAAGCCGCCGTTGTTGATCGCGGCACCGGCGAGCCAGCGCTGACGAGCGAGGTAATAGCACCAGGTGCGGCCGTGAGGATCCAGTTTCGGCGCGTCGACGGCAATTCGTGCGGCGCCGCTGGTGCCAATCATAACTGTCATTTGGCCGGGGGCAATTGCACCGGAGCCGAGGCTGGACAGGACGCCGTCGCCCGCGCCGGCCACGATCGGAATGCCGCTTGGCAAGCCGACTTGTCGGGCGGGCTCGTCCGCCAGGCCGCCGACCACGTCGGTCGGTTCGACGACGGCCGGGAGTCGGTCGACGTTGATACCAATTGCATCCAGTATCTCGCGGTCCCAATCTCCCGTATGCAAATTGAACAGACCGGTGGCACTGGCCACCGACGAGTCGATGACCCGACGACCGGTCAGGCGGGCCAGGACGTCGTCCTTGAGCGAGCCGAAGCATGCCACTCTCGCGAAGACGTCGGGTTGGGTCTCCCTGAGCCAGGAGATTTTCCCGGTTAAGTACATGGGATGGAGTGGGCACCCGGTCTTTTGATAGAAAGCTTCGGCCTGACCGGGAACGTTTCGAATCTGCTCGACCTGGTGTCGAGACCGGGTATCGGCCCAAATGATCGTTCGAGTCAGGGGACTTCCGTCTTGATCGACGGCAAGTAGGCTGTGGAAAATCGTACTCAGGCCGATAGCGCCGATTGACGTTTTGGGGGGCAGGCGCTGGGCCAATTCAGACAAAACGGCGAGCACTGCCTGCCAAACGGCTAATGGATCTTGCTCGGCCCAGCCCGGATGCGGTGTATACAACGGGTAGTCATGGTGAGCCGTGGCGAGGGGAGCGCCATCAATGCCGTAGAGGACACCCCTGGTTCCGCTGGTGCCAAGATCAAGCCCGATGACACACGGTTGGCTCACCGAGCCGTCCCTCGGCCAGTTTGGACCGCGGCCAGGAAGGCGCGAGCCGTATCGCGAAGCTGGTCAAAGTGACCTGCCGAGACGAGCTTTGGATCGACCAGGGCGCTGCCTAAGCCGAGCGCGGCCGCGCCTGCCTTGATGAACTCTGCCGCGTTGTCGAGATTCACTCCCCCGGTCGGGACCAGGGGAATCTCATTGAGCGGCGCAAGGACGTCGCGTAGAAAACGCGGGCCAACCGGACCGGCCGGAAAGACTTTGACGAAGCTGGCGCCGGCGGTCCAGGCCCGGAAAATCTCGGTTGGCGTGAAAGCGCCGGGGATCACCGCCAACTCGCGCTCGACGGCGAACTGGACGATTCGCTCGTCGAGGTGTGGTGACACTAGCAAACGCGCTCCGGCGTCGACTGCTTGGGCGGCCGCATCGGTCGAAAGCACCGTGCCCGCTCCGATCGCGAGATTCTCTCCAAAGTGCTCGTGGAGGGCGTGGAGCATATCCAGCGCGCCCGCGCTATTCATGGTTACTTCGACGACCTCGACGCCAGCGCTTTGCAGAGCTTCGGCGGTTTCAATCGCCCGCTTGGCATCGGTATGGCGAAGAATGGCAATCAAGCCACTCCGCCGAATTCGCTCAGTGATTTCGGCCCGTTCCATGGATGGTATCCTCCTGCTTCCGTCGGGCTTTGATTATGCCACCGGACCCCGGGGCGTGTCCAGCCGCCGACACGTTTCGGCCTGGCCCCGCGCCTTGACCCGGCTTACCACGGGTGTTAGCATCGGAAATACGGAAGGATGGGAACGGATATGATTGTCGGAACGCTCATTCTTCGCTTACACTTGCCGACGAGTGAGTCGCTCAAGGCGAAGCGCCAGGTCGTGAAGTCGCTGACCGCGCGTTTTGCCAACCAGTTTGGCGTGGCGGCGGCCGAGGTCGGCGAGTTGGACATTTGGCAGATTGCCGAGCTGGGCGTTGCCACCGTGGCGAACGAGCAAATCCAGGTCGAGCGAGTGCTCGATTCGGTGGTGCGCTACGTCGAGGAGACTCGTCCAGATTTAGAAATTCTCGATACCTATCGCGAAATCGTCACCGTTAAGCGCTGAGATAACCGGAAAGGAAACAGTCGACGTGGAGGTTCGCATTCTCGGGGCGCACCAGAGTGAAAGCAGCGATTTCCATTTTACCGGTTTCTTGGTAGACGAGCGCCTGGCGATCGATGCTGGTAGCCTCGCCACCGGACTGAGCCTGACCGATCAGCGGAAGGTGCAGCACGTCTTGATCACCCATCGGCACTGGGACCACGTCAAGGATCTGGCCGGATTTGGCTTCAACCGCCTGCACAGCGGGCCGATTGATGTCTACTGCACCGACGAAGTACGGCGAATCGTGTCCGCCAATCTCTTGAATCCGGATTACTGGCTCAACTTCTTTGACGGACCGGATCCGAAAGAGGCAGTTTTCCGACATCAAGCGGTTGCGCCGAACAGTCAGTTCGCGGTGGATCACTATCAGGTGACGACAGTTCCAGTCAATCACAGCGTGCCAACACTGGGCTATCAGATCGTAGATTCTGCTGGGCGCGCGCTTTACTACACGGGAGATAACGGCCCCGGCTGCGGGCAACACTGGATCGCGGCCCGACCCGACGTTCTGATCACCGAAGTGACCTATTCCAACGCTTTTGCCGAGGAATCGCGTCGGTTCTTCCATCTGTGTCCGAGCCAGCTCAAAGATGCGCTCGAGGTCTTCCGCGGCGCCCGGGGGTACCTTCCTCGGGTCATCGCGATGCACATCAATCCAGATTACGAAGCCGCCATCCAACGCGAGATCGCGGACCTGGCGGACGAGTTGGGAGCGTCGATTGAAGTTGCGCACGAAGGAATGGTGGTGAGCCTCTGATTGCTGGATTGGGCGCCGGTATGCTAGACTTTGGTGATTTTGTAACGTAACGGTAGAAGAGTACGAGGGAATCATGGACCTGGTCAGATCAATCGAACAGGAATATGTGCGGACCGGTCTGCCGGACTTTCGCCCGGGTGACACGGTTCGCGTGGCGTTGAAGGTCGTCGAAGGCGGACGCGAGCGCATCCAGCAGTTTGAAGGGGTGGTTATACGTCGTCGGGCAGGGCTCACCAGTGCGACATTCACGGTCCGCCGTATCAGTCACAACGTGGGTGTCGAGCGGACGTTTCTGCTCAACTCACCGCGGATCGATAAGCTCGACATTGTACGTCATGGCAGCGTTCGTCGGGCAAGGCTTTACTATCTTCGCGGAATGACCGGGAAGAAGGCGCGAATCAAGGAGAAGCGGCCGCGACCGTCTTAGTTCTGGCGCCGGCGAGGCGGTTCGGTTGTGCCAAGTAAAAAAGGTAGGGTTTACCGAGGCGAACCCTACCTTTTTTACTTGGTGTGCATTGAGTTGATGACCTATCCGAGCGTGAAGGTGGAGAGCTCATTCTGGGACCAAGGCTGCTTTCGCGTCGTTGGGGTTGACGACGTCGGCCTCGGTCCAATCTGCGGCCCGGTCTTGGCGTGTGCGGTGTTGCTCCCGACGTACTGTGACTTAATCGAAGGCGTTCGTGATTCTAAGCAATTGTCGGCGGGTCAGCGAGAGTACCTGGCGCCGCGGATTCGAGCTCAAGCCCTGGCGATTGGGATCGGCGCGGCGTCGGTCCGGGAGATCGAGAGTCTGAACGTCCGCCGCGCGTCACATCTGGCGATGCGTCGAGCGTTGGCCCGGATTGGCGCCTATGACCACGCTCTGATCGATGGACTGCCAATCCGAGACGTCGATCTGGGTCCGCATTCGACGATCGTTGATGCGGACGCCCAGTGCTATTCGGTGGCCTGCGCATCGATAATTGCAAAAGTCACGCGTGATCGGCTCATGGAAAGGCTGGCTCGCCGTTTTCCCCACTATGGCTGGGAACGGAACGCGGGTTACGGGACGAGGGAGCATCTGCAAGCAGTACGTCAACACGGGGTAACACCTTATCATCGTCGAGGATTTGCTCCGATCCGCGATCTCTTGCGGCCGAACGAGGGAGACGACGCATGTCGGGACAGAAGTCGTATGCGCGTGGACAGGCAGCCGAACGGCTAGCCATTGAGTACCTGACCCGCCAGGGCTACACGATCGTCGAGACGAACGTGCGAGTCACCGGTGGGGAAATCGACGTGGTCGCCGACGAGCGTGGAACTCTGGTCTTCGTCGAGGTTCGAGCCCGCCGATCCGGTGCGTTTGGCAACGCCGCCGAATCGATTGGCTGGCAGAAGCGCCGCCGCGTCTACCGCGCCGCTGAAGTGTATCTGCAGGCGCGGCAGATTCCTCCGTCCCGGCCCAGTCGTATCGACGTGGTGGCGATCCAGCTGGATTCGGACGGCCAGGCGGTTCGGCTCGAGCTAATCAAGAACGCGTTGGATTCCGGTTAGTTTCTCGGTTTCAAAGAGTATGCGCTGGTGCCCCGGAATCCTGTTCCCTGAGGAAGATGGCGGTACACCAGCGTCGAACTGCTATTTCGGATCAGGCGTGGGCAAACGCCGGAAGTTGAGCCTCGGCGGTTGCCGCGGCAATGCGATCTTGTTCGCTTTGGCTCGCCGTGCGCAACGGCAAGCGTACGCGTGCACTTGCGAGCACCCCCAACCCCTTGAGCATTGCCTTCATCCCGGAAAATGCCGACGCGTTCGCCGAGCCGCCAGCGATGTTGGCAATCTTCTGAAGCTGAATGAGTCGTTCGGTGTGGCGATCGGCGGTCTCCCAGTCCTGGGCGCGGGCCGCGATGTACGTCGCGACGCAGTCCGCCGCGGCCACGTTGGCGATGCCGGGAATCGCTCCGTGCGCTCCGGCTAGCAAGCCGGCGTCAATCAAATACCGAGTTCCGAGGAATCCCCGGAAATTCTTGCCCTGGGCGCGGGTGCCGTACATGAGCTGTCGGAACCAGTCGAGATCGTTCTGGCTGTCTTTGATTCCGACGACCGTGCCTTCCTTGGCGAGGGTGAGCACCGTCGAGACATCGAGCTTTACTTTGACGGTTTGGGGAATATTGTAAACCAGCAACGGCGCATCGACTGCTTGGCGCACCGCTCGGTAGTGCTCGAGAAGTTCGTCTTGGCTGTTCGAATAGTAATAGGGCGGAGTCAGGGCGACCGCGTCGACCCCCGCCCGGACGGCTTCGTGGCCGTGGCCGATTGCGAGTCGGGTGCTCGCGTCGCCGATTCCGGCGATGACAGGCACCCGCCCGGCCACTGCATCGACGACGGTGGCGACAGTTGCCGCGCGCTCGGCACGGTCGAACGCGGGGAATTCGCCGGTCGTTCCGGTTACCCAGATGCCGTTGACTCCACAGTCGATCAGGTAATTGACCAGTCGTCGCAGCGATGCGTGGTCAACCTCCTCGTCGTCGGTCAACGGAGTAAGAATCGGAGGGAAAATTCCGTGAAAGCGATTCAGGTCTAGCACGCCGCTTTGTCCTCCAAGTTCAACCTTGATGAGCCTGCGTTGAGTGTAGAAGCAACCGGTATGGCTGTCAACGCTTGACCCATGCCAAGTGGCCAGGCGGAGGCAAACGTCGAGGATTCGTGGCTAGAGAGGACGAGGTCCGGTAGAATATAACGTGGGCACGAGGAGGCAGTTTAATGATTCGAGACGTCTTGCAGAAGCTCGCCGAGACGGAAGGTTCGCCGCCGGCCTTGGAAGTCGAACGACTTTCGGGTCTGGAGACCGAGGAACTGAATGAATTTCGTGCCGAATGGCCGAAGTTGTCGGCCGAGCGTCGACGTGCCATTTTGGCGTTGGCGGTGCAACTGGCAGAAAACGATATCGAGTTTGATTTTGGCCCCGTCCTCAAGGTCTGTCTGTCGGATACCGATGCGGCCGTGCGGACGACGGCGATCGAAGGGCTTTGGGAGGACGAAGAGTTCCGCACCGCGGATCGTCTGGCTGACCTGCTGCGGCACGATTCGGCGGAGAATGTTCGAATTGCCGCGGCAATGGTTCTGGCTCGTTTCACTCAGCTCGCCGACGACGGAAAGCTCTATCGGCCAACTGCCGAGCGGGTGCGGCGAGCGCTCGAGAGCGCCGCGTTCGATGCAAGCGAGTCGATCGACGTACGGCGTCGGTCAATCGAAGCCCTGGCGACCTTTGGCGGCGAGGTCGTCGATCGCCTGATCACGAGCGCCTATGCCGACCGTGATCCGCGCATGCAAGCGAGTGCAATCTATGCGATGGGGCGCACCTGTGATCAGCGATGGCTCGATACCATTTTGAGAGAGATGGAGAATGAAGACGCCGAGCTTCGATTTGAAGCAGCGCGGGCAGCCGGGGAAACTCAAGCGCCACGGTCCATCGTGCCGCTGATCGGCCTGCTCGACGATGAGGACCTGGAGGTGCGTCTCGCGGCAATCGGCGCCCTTGGCGAGATCGGCGGTGATCTCGCCAACAAAGCCCTGCAGCGTTGTGCCAAGGGCAAAGATCAAGCAATGCGTGCGGCCGCGGTCGAGGCACTCAGTCAAAACGACCTGGGCAGCGATCCCCTGAATAACTCGCCGTTTTTGAACGACTCGACGCGGACAGTCTAGGATGGCTGATGAAACAGTGTCGCCACGCGAGTCGCTCTTTCGGCGGCTGCCCAGTGTCGATCGCCTGATTCAGGAGCCCGGACTCGGGGAAGCCAGGTGGCCGCACGGGCTCGTGGTCGAAACCGCGCGGGCGATCCTGGCGGCTACCCGGGAGCGCCTGGCGGGCGGACAGGAACTGGTGGCGCCGAGCCTGGCCGAACTGGTCGCTGAGACGGTGGCTCGCTTAGAACGCCGAACGTCTCCCAATCTGCGTCGCGTGGTTAACGCGACCGGAGTCGTTCTGCATACGAACCTGGGCCGCGCGCCGGTATCCGAGGCGGCGGCCCAGGCCATGGCGGAGGTTTCGAGCAGTTACTCGAACCTTGAATTCGACCTGGCGACCGGCCAGCGTGGGTCACGAGCGAGCCATCTCAGCGCGCTCCTGAGCGAGTTGACCGGGGCGGAAGACGGTTTCGCGGTAAACAACAATGCCGGGGCGATTTTGCTGGCGCTCAGCGCGTTGGCTCAGGGCCGTGAAGTGATTGTATCGCGTGGTCAGGCCGTCGAAATCGGCGGAGGCTTTCGGATTCCCGACGTTATGCGTCAGAGTGGAGCCCGTTTGGTCGAAGTGGGCACGACCAATCGAACCTATCTGTCCGATTACGAGTCTGCTCTATCTTCCGATACGGCAGCCTTGTTGCGGGTCCACCCATCGAACTTCCGAATCGCCGGGTTCGTGCACAGTGTTGAGATCGCGGACCTGGTAAGTTTCGCCGAACGAGTCGGCGTGGAAGTGCTTGACGATGTCGGCAGCGGGGCATTGCTCGATCCGTCGGTGTACGGACTGAGCGACGAGCCCCTCGTTCAGGAGAGCGTTCGGGCGGGGGCGAGTGTCGTTTGCTTTAGCGGCGATAAGCTGTTGGGTGGACCCCAGGCTGGCTTACTCGTCGGAAAGCGTCGCGCGCTCGACGTGATTCGGCGCCACCCGTTAGCCCGAGCGTTGCGCATTGACAAGGCGGACCTGGCCGGGCTCGAAGCAACCTTGCGTCACTATCAGCAAGGCGAGGCGATTCGAGCGATTCCGATCTGGCGGATGATCGCCACGCCGGTGTGCGAGCTCGAGCGGCGGGCCCAGCAGATCGTCGCCACGCTCGGCTCGTCGCGCGTCCAAGTCGCCGGCATGCGTTCGACGGTCGGTGGGGGCTCGCTGCCGGAGGAGACCCTGGCTTCCTCCGGATTCATCATTCATCCCGCCGCGGATCGGCCGGGCCAATCGGCGAACGAGCTAGTGGCCGCCTTACGCCGATGGACGCCGCCGGTCGTCGCGCGGGTCGAACGGGGGCTCGTCTGGCTAGATTTGCGAACGGTCGATTCCGAAGACGATTCGCACCTCGTGGGATCGGTCCGTGCGCTCGTAGGCTAGTCAGCCCGAGCGGGATATCTGTATCTTTGCCATTCATTTTCCAGGATTTCCGCCTCGCTGCAGTAGAACCATGGGTTCATTTCGTGTATGATGGCCGGCAAGATAGCTGCTGCGCTCTTGCTCGACGCGCAGTGGAAGGAGCGCTGAATGGTCGCGCCCGGTCGCGTGCTTGCCGTCTTCCGTCTGGTGTTGAAGCGAAGCCTGAATAACGTGCGGCTCCTCTTGGCCGCTTTCTTGGGACTGGTCATCGCCGTGAGCCTCGTTTCTTCGGTGCCGATCTACACCCACGGCACCTTGGAACGGCTGCTCCAGCAGCAGCTAGGATCATCCGACAAGCGTCCGGCCGGTACGGTCTGGCTGCGCCACCTCGAAGATAGTGACACCCACGCGACTCTCGACCAATACAACGCTCTGAATGCCTACGTGACGAATAATATTCAATGGATCGTCTCGCTGCCGATGGAGAAGTACGTTCAGTACGTCGCGGGCGACGTCTACGTCTTCTGGCCGGCGAACCAAAAGGGCTTTATTCCGCAAGCCCAGCGGCGGTATGGCTACGTCGCCTGGCAGAGCAATTTCATGACGCACGTCAAAATTGTACAAGGGGTCGGCCTGACTGCCAATCCGACTCCGGACGGAACTGACGTGCCGGTCATTATGAATCAGGCAACCGCCGATGAGCTTCACATGTCGGTTGGCGATACCTACATTTACAGCGACGTTGACCAATATAACCCACAAGGGGTGACGCTCAAGATCGTTGGGTTGTGGGAGCCGATTAATCCAAACGACAGTTATTGGATCTACGATCCATATCTCTTCAATAACGTGCTTTTTAGTAACCGGGTGGACCTTTTCAATCGGGTCTTCACCAAATTACTAAAGGCGCCGCACGAGTTTTCCTGGTACGCGGTCTTTGATTCGTCGGCAATTCACACGGTGAATGAGAGTCGCGTCCTGTCGGGCCTGGAGTTTCTCGATACGCGCGCGAACACTATGATGCCCTCGGTGACGTTGTACCCGGCCTTGGAAACGACCCTGTCCGATTTCCAACAACGCGCCTTCCTCTTGAACCTGTTACTCTTCGTACTTAGCGTTCCAATGATCGCGGTGGTGCTCTATTACATTAGTACGAGTATCGGGTTAATTATCGATCGCCAGCGCAACGAAATCGCCTTGCTTAAAAGTCGCGGCGCTTCGATCATCCAGATCATCTCGATTTACGTGACCGAAGGGGTCCTGATGGGAATCGGCGCGCTGGTGCTCGGCTTGGCGATTGGGATAGGCGTGGCCGAATTGATCGGCGACTCCTACGGTTTTTTGCTGTTTGCCCAGAGACCACCGCTTCCTATCTGGATCGATAGCTCGACTTTACAGTACGCGCTCGGCGCGGTCCTCTTGTCGATTCTCGCCAGCTTGTTTCCGGCCATTGGCGCGGCTCGCCACACGATCGTCAGCTATAAGCAGGAAGTTGGTCGCGGTGCTCAAAGACCACTCTGGCAGCGTTTTTTCCTCGACGTGCTTTTACTCGGCATTGCCGCCTACGGCTACCGAATGCTCAGCCAAAATCACTCGATTCTCACGATTGGTCAATCCAGCACCGACCCCAACCAGCAGAAGCTGTTCATCGACCCTTTGACCTTGCTCGTCCCGTCAGTCGCGATTTTCGGCGCTGCGCTGTTTTTCCTGCGTTTGTTCCCGGCGGTCTCGTCAGGAGTGTCGCGATTGGCCAACGTGCGCGCCGGGGCTTCGATTGTCTTAGCATTGCGACAAATCGCTCGTACCCCGCGTCAATATAGCTCGCTGGTGCTGTTGCTAACGGTTACCCTGGCGTTGGGCGCCTTCAGCGCGTCAGCCGCTCAGACGATCGATCGGAATTTTTCCGAGAAGGTTTTTTACCAGATACCGGCTGATCTCGATCTCGCCGAGGCGTGGGATTACGACCAGACGGCCGGTGTCTACAACCCACCGCCGCTCAGTGCGCACTACGTCAAGGGTGTCAAGGAGATTTCAACCTATAACTCCTACACCGTGATTCCCCAACAGGATAAGTCCCAAACGAAAGCACAGCTTTTGGGGATCGATCGAGTGACCTACCCGAAAGTCGGCTGGTGGCGAAGCGACTTTGCGAACGAGCCACTGGGTTCTTTGATGAATGCCTTATCAATCAGCGACCAGGCAATTCTGGTGCAGCAGTCATTCTTGGATCGCTATCAGTTGCACGTTGGCGATACCGTGACGCTCCTATTCGATAACAACACACCGGTTGATTTCTACATCGCGGATACGATCAAGGAGTTTCCCACTCTCTATCCGGATCAGGGGTTCATTTTTGTTGCCAACCTCAACTACATTTATGACCAGATCGGCTTGAGTCCGTATCACGTCTGGTTCAAGCTGGATCCAAACGCGCGCAGCTTGGACGTCATCAACGAGCTTAGGGACAACGGAATCAAAATCCTGAGTATTCAGGATAGTCGGGTCGCGGTGAATAGCGGACGACTGGATCCTCAGCGGACCGGCCTGTTTGGCGTGCTTTCGGTCGGTTTCGCGGTCGCAGCGGTGCTGACCGTCCTCGGATTCTTTCTGTACTCGTTCTTATCGTTCGAGCGACGGCTGCTCCAGTTCGGCATTCTGCGGGCTATGGGTCTGACGGTACGGCAGTTATTCGGGCTGCTGATGTTCGAGCAAGTTTACTTGATTATTCTCGGGGTGGCCGTTGGCACGGGTCTTGGCGTCTACGCCGGCAAGCTATTTATCCCATTCTTCCAAGTGAGCACCGGTTTCCAGAACGCCATTCCGCCGTTCGTCGTCCAAACCGCCTGGGACGACGTCTTGCGCATCTACGTTATCCTCGGCGTCATGCTGGCGTTGGGCCTGAGCTCGACCGGCTTTATGATCGCGCGAATGAAGCTCTATCGCACGGTCAAGTTAGGCGAAGAAAGTTAGACGGTACCGGAGTGGGGCGGAGCGCCGAGACTGGTTCGTCCGTCATCCGTCCCACTCACGCCAGACTCTGATTTCGTTAATCTCTCAGTCGTACGGCATCGAGTGGAGCGACGGCGATGCTCCAGCGAAGGGCGTTCCTCCCAGATATCCTACAGCGGTTGGAAATGGGGATTGGGTACATCGCAATAGTCTCCGTAGATGCTCAGGTTGTGATTCGCAATAGGGAGATCGAGAATGCAGGGTTTCCTCGATCCTGACGCGAAGCCGGCTCCGGTATCTCTCAGTCGGCGGGCCTTCGTCACCTCAACAATAGGCTTCCTAACGGTAGTAAGCCTGGTGGCCTGCGGTCAGGCTCCCCCGGCTGCGCCCGCGAAGGCGCCGACCTCGGCGACGGTCACGCCGCCAACGACCGCCGCCGCCACGGCCGTGCCAACCGCCAGCAAGTCCGCGACGAGCGTAAGTTCAGTTCATTTGCGTGCGACGAACTGGAGCGCCGTTGACGTCGCCAAAATCTACAACAAGCTCATAAGTACCTTTCAGGATAGAAACCCGTCGGTGACCGTCACCTATACGCCGATTACCGCGCAATACTGGCCGACGATGCTCACCCAGGCGGCCGTACGGCTTTCTGGTGCCCGATAGTTTCATCAACTATTCACCCTGGGTATGGGCAGCGGGCGGCGATTTCATGGATGAGAGTCGCACCGCCTCGAAGATGACCGATCCCGCGACGGTGTCGGCTTTCCAATTCCTCCAGGACTTGATCCAGAAGTTGCACGTGGCCCCGACTCCGGCTGCCTTGAGCACACAGAATGGCAATATTCTATTTACGCTCGGAAAGATTGGCATGACCACCGATACGATTTCCCGAACGACGTATTATCGGGCGCAGGCGAAGAACTTTACCTGGGATGCCGGGGCTCAACCGGCTGGAACGGCTGGTTTTGCCAACCAATCCAGTGGGCCCGCTTGGTCGCTAAGCATTCAGACCAAGGACGCGCAACAAGCCTGGAACCTCTCGGCTTTCCTGTGTGGCCAGGCGGCGCAAAATGCCCTGGCCGCGGGCGGAGCCGAGTTACCGAGCCGAATATCGGTGGCGAAGAAGTTCTGGGACAAGCCGGATGGACCGCCGGTTCACGGCAAAGTCTTCCTGGATGGGATGAGCTTCGTTCATCCGAATCCTTTTGTTTGGAACTGGTCCGAAATCGAGACGATGTTAACCACCGAGCTTGGTTATCTTTGGGATGGATCGAAGTCCGCCGAACAGGTGATGAAAGAGATTGACCCGCAAATGAATAAGCTTCTTCAGGCTAAAGCACCGACATCGTAATGGACGGAACAGGGCGTCGAGTAGCGTATTCGACGGGAGTTTTGTGGTCCATCACGTGAAACGCAGACTTTTTGTCTTCACCGCGCCGTGCGAAATACCGCGACCGCGATCGATTGAGGTCGCAGCACAGCATACGGTTCCTTCAATCGATCGCGGTGACGGCGAGGGACGCGGCAGGCTGGGCAGTCAAGAGCCGCGGATTCCTTTGCGAATGCGGTCGACGAGATCGTCCTCGTGCCGCAGCGCGGTCAAATCGATCGGCGATTCCATGGCGACGTCCAGCAGCGTGCGAATGATCACGGCTTTCCGGATCGCCCGGCCACCGTTACGACGCGCCTCACGGCAGCGGTCCTCAAGCCAGTCGAGATGGCGTTCTTCCAGGAAAATCGCTGACTGACGCACCGGTCCATGCTCAACCGGCTCGGCGACCGGAGGGGCATTGGTCGCGGCGGGAGCGTCTTCAGACTCTCCCTCGGCGAGGGGACGGCGGAAGAAGAGGGATTTTCCCTCGGGCAAGCTAGCTCGTCGGGGCATTGTCAATCTCCTCAGCCAACGCGCGGTAGGACCGCGCGCCTTCGCTCGTACGTGCGTAGCTCAAAATGGACTGGCCGACGATCGGGCTCTCCTTGAATCGGACGCTCTCGCGAACGACCGTTTCGAATATGCGATAACGAGTTCCTAGCT
This sequence comes from Chloroflexota bacterium, assembly GCA_035534155.1. Lineage (GTDB taxonomy): Bacteria > Chloroflexota > UBA6077 > FW602-bin22 > CADDYW01 > JAJPIK01. Next base: position 18,380 of record DATLSK010000145.1, read on the forward strand.
CGTCGCGCGCTCGCTGCAATATCTCCCGTGAGTGCAGTGTTCGTCCGTCAAAGCGAGTCGCGAGAATTCCCTCGACACGGAGATCAGGATTCACCTCCTGCTGAATTTCCTGCACGGTGTCAAGGAGGAGACCGACGCCTAGCAACGTGTAATAGTCGCAGGTCATGGGAATGAGAACGGCATCGGCGGCACTGAGTGCATTCACGGTAAGCAGGCCAAATGACGGTGGGCAGTCAATCAGCACATAATCAAAATATTCTTTGACCGGACGGAGGGCGTTGCGTAGTTTGTCTTCTCGGCGGTTCATATTGACGAGTTGCAACTCGGCGGCCGAAAGGTGGATATTCGTGGGTGCGAGCCCGACGTTTTCCTCGACTTCGAGAACGATATCGGCGAGCTTGGCGCTGCCAATGAGGACGTGGTAGGTGGTGAGGTTCAATTCGTGAAGTTGGATGCCGCAGCCTTCCGAGAGGCTGGCTTGTGGATCCAGGTCGATCATCAAGGTGCGTTTCTGGCGTTCGGCCAATGAACTGGCGAGCGAGCGAGTCGTGGTGGTTTTGCCGGAGCCTCCTTTTTGATTGGCGATGGCGATGACACGAGCCACGCGGTAATCCTCCCAGCCTCAACAATGCGTTTGTACGGTTAGAATACTGAGGTATTGTACCGATGAACGATTGGCAGGTCAAGGTTCTTTCCAAGGAGAGTTTGGATTGGTTATCGGGGTGATCTGGGGCGGTTAGGGTGGTGCTTGCTTGGAATGCCAACTTGAGGGACGAGTGTCGTGACCGGCGGTTTGGCGCCACGGATCATCGACGCGGCGATGCGGGAAGAGATGTGATGGGCTGGCATTTGAGGTTGGGCATGCTGACGCTTTGCGATGGATGGAGATATTGCATAGACGTACATCTGTAAGTACGGGTGTATATGGGGAAGTATAGATATACGTAAAGACGTGCATATAGACGGGCAGCTGAACGTGTTGTCCCGCTCGATGGGGAGTGTACGACAACGTCACGAGATGGTGAGCGTTGGGGAATAGGCAGGACTCATGGCGATTTGGTGCTTGGTCACGGGGCGATCGATCAACGCTCCGAAGTGGCGGAGTAATGATTGGGCTACCGGTTACTGTCTCGGTGGCGCGCTGATCGCTTTGAGTAAGCCGAGCGGGAATCGGGACGCACGACCCGGCCGGTCTCTTCGTGCATTAAACCGTGGGTGTCGATTCAGCAGATGAGATAGGTACGGCGGTCCGTGACCATGGGCGAGTCGGAGGAGGATTGGCAGAAGTCCGTAATTGAGGCTGATTGGCGCAGATTCGCTGAGGCGTGTGAGAGGCGCCCGTCAGTGAGGGCACTGACAAAGGTACGTATAGCAGAACGTATAAATGTTAGACAGTACGGGCGGACAAACGGATAGTGGTTGGAAGGGAGCGAAGGCAACAAATAAGAGGTGGATCAGGTTAGGGAATTGGCGCATCGTACAGGCGTATAGGCGTATTGGCCTTGGGGCGTATAGAACCTTGAACGTATAGAAGTGTGACTGTACT
>DATLSK010000146.1:0-4636 GCA_035534155.1 Chloroflexota bacterium
GATAGGCAAAAGGCTTCAGCGTCGACCCCGGTTGGCGCTGGGCCAGCGCCATATCTATTTGCCCCTGAATCGCATCATCGTAAAAGTTGGCACTCCCTACCATCGCTAGGATCTCGCCGGTCTTCGGATCGATTGCGACGAGCGCGGCGTTATTCGCGTTATCCGCCTTGAGTGCTGCCAGCCTTTGTTGAATGATCTGCTGTGCCTTATTCTGCAAATCCAGGTCGAGTGACGTATAGATCCGTAAGCCGCCCTGGTACAACTGCTGACGCGAATAGCGATCTTCGAGCAGCGACTGAACGTAGGTGACAAAGTGGGGCGCCTGCATCTGGGTGGGTGCCGAGTGATAGTGGAGGGGAACCGCGGCGGCGGCATCGGCTTGCGCCTGGCTGATGTAGCCGCGTTTGACCATCAAACCCAGGACTTCAAGCTGGCGATCCTTCGCGGCCTTTGGATTATCGTATGGGTCATAGAGCGACGGGGCCTGGGGCAAGCCGGCAATTAGCGCCGCTTCGGGGAGGGTGAGCTGCTGGACCGGCTTATCGAAGTATCCTTCACTCGCCGCTTCCACGCCGTACGACAGGTTCCCGTAGGGGATCTCATTCAGATACCGGTCGAGGATTTCATCCTTGCTGTAGCTTTGAGTTACGCGGTAGGCCAGGATCGCCTCTTCGACTTTTCGCTGGATAGTGACGCTCTGTCGCTCCTGCGGTGTCATCACGACGTTTCGCACCAATTGCTGGGTGATCGTGCTCGCCCCGGATTGCACCTGCCGGTGCACGATATCTTGCACGAGAGCCCGTAGGATCGCCAACGGATCGATCCCTGGATTGGTGTAAAAGGTCGGATCTTCGGTCGCCAGGGTGGCCGCGATCAGAACCGGCGGGACATCCTTGATCTGAACCGGGGTACGTCGTCCGCCCTGGGGATCAAACATTTCGTAGAGCAAGCGCCCTTTTCGATCGTAAATCAGAGCGGACTGAAACTCACTCTTTGAAAAGACTTCGTTGACTGGCGGAAGATCACGCGTCGCGTAGCTGTAAAGCCTGCTGGCGATGCGGAATCCAAACACGGCGAGCAGCAACACGCTGACGACGAACGTCGTCGTCAACATCGTTCCCAGAATTCCGACGCCGACCCAACCAAGAAAGCCGCCTTCGCGACGGTACGGTCGGCTGTTTCGAGTGAGCGGGTTAGTTCGAGAGCGTGGTGGTTTGGCCATATCCGGGACGATTATATCAGAACGGCCAATCCGGCCCATATATTGCCGGTGAATAGACATGATGCAGTCTCAACCGCTGAATCGCTCACCCGGCACGGCATCCCACGCGGAACGCACCGCGTTGCTGCAGGCTCTCCGATGCGAGGCCAGACGCCGCGGCCTCGAAGTATTTGGCGAGGGGAATCTCGATGCCCGGCTCATGCTGGTTGGCGAAGCGCCCGGGAAAGAGGAGGCAGTGGCCGGTCGTCCCTTCGTCGGAGCGGCCGGGATCGGCCTCAATACGCTCCTCGAACGACTGAACATCCCTCGTGCCGATCTCTGGATCACCAATGTCGTCAAGACCCGTCCGGTTCGCCAGGGCCCTCGGGGCGAGGTGAATCGGGCGCCCACGGCTCGCGAGATCGCCCGGGACAAAGACGTCGTCGACGCCGAGATCTCGATCGTCAGTCCGCGCGTTATTGTCTGCCTGGGCGCGGTCGCCGCGACGACATTGATCCACCCCAACTTTCGGATGGGTGATGAACACGGTTGCTGGTTTCCTGGTCCGTCTGGCGCGCGCCTCATGGCTACCTATCACCCCGCCTACCTGCTGCGGTTGCAAGGCCTCGACTACGAGACCGTACGCGACGCGGTGCTGGCTGACCTCGCTCGCGCTTGGGGCGAAGCCCAGGCCCCTCGCTAGGTTGCCCGAATCGGCTGGCACGTGTAAAATCGCTTCAGCTTCATTGTTGGAGAGACGGTGCCACCCGAACTAGGAATCCTTGCCGACGATCTGACCGGAGCGACCGACACCGGCCTGCAGTTCGCGAAATGCGGCCGTCGAACGAGCGTGTGCCTGAGCTGGGCCGCAAATCCGCCGTGTGATGTGCTCGTCTTCGACACCGACTCGCGGGGTCTCTCTGCCGATGAGGCGCGGAAACGCGCCGTTTTCGCTACCCAGGCACTGCGCGGCTTTGGCGCCCGTCGCTTTTACAAGAAGATCGATTCGACCGGCCGTGGAAACCTCGGGGCGGAGATCGAGGGAATGCTCGAAACCCTCGGCGCCGACCTCGCACTCGTTTGTCCCGCCTTTCCGCCTCTCGCGCGCACTGTCCGCGACGGTCAGATTTTCATCCGAGGCACGCCTTTGGATCAGAGCGAGTTCGTCCGCGATCCCAAATGGCCGGCGACGACCGCTTCGCTCGAAGCGATTCTCCACCGTCAATCGAAGTTGCCAGTCGGATTCGTTCCCTTAGCCGAGGTTCAGAGCGGCCCCCGAGCGATTCAGGAACGGTTGCGGCGCTCTCGCGACGGGGGAGACCGCTTGATCGTAGCCGACGCGGAAGTCCCAATGGATCTCCGGAATTTGAGCGAAACCGTCCGCCAGGCCAATGGCGCAATCCTCCCGGTTGGTTCGGCCGGTCTCGCCGAATGGCTTGTCGCCTGGTTCGAGCGACCGGCTCGCCCACCAAGTGCACTGACCTTGCCGCCCGGCCCAATCCTGGTCGTAGCCGGCACGGCTAGCCTCACCGGCAACGTTCAGATCGCTCGACTCGTCGAAGAAGGGGCCCGATTTGTCTGGCTGTCTCCCGAGCGAGCGCTGCGCGAGACACCACTCACCGTACGCGAAACGGCGACCGAGCTCACCGGGCAGCTTCGCGAATCAACCTGCGTCGCGGTTGGTTTGGCCGATCCCCGCCAGGGCCTCGCCGAATTACGTAGCGCAATCCAGACGCCAGGTGGCGATCCGGCAACGATTGGCGGTCGACTGGTCCAGGCACTGGGAGAAGTGGTCGGACGAGCACTGGAAGCCGTCGCCCCCGCGGCTTTGATTTTGACCGGCGGCGATACGGCACGGGCGGTTTGTCTCTCCCTGGGCGCGACGAGCCTCGAGGTGCGTTGGGAGGCCGCCCCCGGCATTCCGATTAGCCTGCTCCAAGGGGGACGCTGGGACGGCCTGCCGGTCGTTACAAAAGCCGGTGGATTCGGCCGACCGGACTCGTTGGCTCAGGTAGTTGACGTGTTGGAGAGGTTACGCGAATGACGAATGATGAGCGGCCAATTGTTGGCCTAACCATGGGCGACCCAGCCGGCATCGGCCCCGAGATCATCGCCAGGGCAATGAACGAGCCCTCGCTTTACGAGCAATGCCGTCCCCTGGCGATTGGCGACCTCGCCACGTTTCAAAAAGCAATCGCGCAGCTCGGGTTCTCCCTTACTGCACGAACTCTGGACAAACCTGCTGAAGGTCAATATCGTCACGGTCAGGTCGACGTTCTTCAAGCCACGACCGACGATTTGAACGCGATCGCCCAAGGCAAGGTCCAACCCGCGGCCGGGAAAGCCGCGGCCGAATGCGTGATCAAAGCCACCGAGCTTGCCATGGCGGGCGAGATCGACGCGATTGCCACCGCCCCTCTCAACAAGGACGCGCTCAACCAGGCCGGTTACCACTATCCCGGCCACACCGAGATGCTCGCCGACCTGACCGGCACCAAGGACTTCTCTTTGACTCTGATCGCCGGACGACTGCGCGTGATCCACGTGACGACCCACGTGTCGATGCGCAAGGCACTTGATCTGGTCGACCAGGCACGCGTGCTGAAGATCATTCGCCTTGCCGATCGCTTCTGTCGCTACCTCGGAATCGCAGCGCCACGCATCGCGGTCGCTGGATTTAACTGTCACGCTGGGGAGAATGGTTTGTTTGGGAACGAGGAGATCGAGCAGATTCGCCCAGCGATCGAGGAAGCCCACCGCGACGGTATTGATGCGAGCGGACCGTGGCCCGGCGACACCATCTTTTACCGAGCGAGCAAAGGCGAGTTCGACATGGTCGTCGCGATGTACCACGACCAGGGACACATTCCAGTCAAGATGCTCGGCTTCGAAGCCGGAGTCAACACGACCGCCGGGCTGCCAATCATTCGCACCTCGGTCGACCATGGTACCGCCTTTGACATCGCCGGCCAGGCCAAAGCCAATGCCGGGAGCATGCTCGAAGCGGTCAAACTCGCCGCCGATCTCGCCCGCGAGCGCCGTCCGGTGCGCACAGGTTAGCGCACCCGTCCCCCCGCGTCGTGGGGAGCACAGGGGGGGCTGCCACCTACACTCTGCTCATCGCCTTGAGGTTCTCGGCCACGCCGGCTAAGCGGTCGGCCACGTAGTACAGAACGCGGCGCGGCCAGATCGAACAGGGACCAACGGACACCGCATGGGTCTTGTCCGCAAAGACGGTGATCCGTCCGGCCAACGGAACGTCGACCGTCACGCGATGGTAATGGCCCAGATTCGTCACTTGGACAACTTCAGCGCCGACACCGTCAGCCGAACGGTCCTCGATCGTGAAATCCTCGGGGCGAACGCCGATCACGACCGAATCACCCGGCTTGCCACGATAGCCCTCGGTCGGCGGGATCTGAAACGGCCCGGCGA
>DATLSK010000147.1:0-4233 GCA_035534155.1 Chloroflexota bacterium
AGTGTCCCGTCCCGCATCGACCGCGAGCTTCATCAGCTTGCCGACACCAATGCGATCGAGCACCTGGAATGGGTTGTCTGGCAGGATCTTCTTGCTGACGTACTGCAGCAGGAACTTCCCCTCGGCGTCGTCGCGGCTGATCGCAAACGTCGTCTGAGTCAAGTCATTGGTGCCAAAGCTGAAGAACTCGGCGTGCTGAGCGATCTCGTCGGCGGTCAGCGCGGCCCGCGGCACCTCGATCATCGTCCCGATCTTGTAGGGAATCTGAACCTCGGCTTTGGCCAGGACCTCGTCGGCCACCTTGACAAGCTGGTCGCGTACGAGCTTGAGCTCGTTCACGTGGCCAACCAACGGGATCATGACCTCCGGCTGAACCTTTCGCCCTTCGCGGGTGACCTGAATCGCCGCCTGGAAGATCGCCTTGACCTGCATGACGTTGATCTGTGGGAACAGAATGCCCAGTCGGCACCCGCGCAAGCCAAGCATCGGGTTCGCTTCGCGCATCTGCGCGACTTCCTTGAGCAGGGCCTCGCGCTCCTCGGTATGGGCGTTGTGCTCACCTTTCGCCTTCGCTTCAGTCACTTCGACCAAAAGCTCTTCATAGCTTGGCAGAAATTCGTGAAGCGGCGGGTCGAGCAAACGGATCACAACCGGCAGGCCATCCATCACTCGGAAAATTCCGGCGAAGTCGTTCTGCTGGAACACCAACAGTCGATCGAGCGCCTTCTGACGGGTGTCCTCGTCACGCGCCAGGATCATCTCCTGCATGATCGGCAACCGCTCGGTTTCGAAGAACATGTGCTCGGTACGGCAGAGGCCAATTCCTTGCGCGCCATTCTTGCGCGCAATCTCCGCATCGCGTGGATAATCCGCGTTGGCCCAGACCTGGAGTCGTCGCAGCGAGTCCGCGAATTCGAGTAGCGCCTCGAGCTCACCGGTCAATTCGGGTTCGATCATCGGCACCGCACCGGCAATCACCTCGCCGGTGCTGCCATTGATCGAGATTACGTCGCCTTCCTTCACCACGACGCCATCACTGCTGAACAATCGGCGATCCAGATCAACTTTCACGCCTTCGGTGCCCGCCACGCACGGCTTGCCAATGCTTCGAGCCACCACCGCGGCGTGACTGGTCGCACCACCACGCGCGGTGAGAATTCCCTGGGCGACGATCATGCCGTGCACGTCGTCCGGGCTGGTCTCTGGCCGGACGAGAATCACCTTCTCGCCGTTCTTGGACCATTCGACGGCCCGATCGGCCTCGAACACGACCCGACCGCTCGCCGCACCCGGCGACGCGTTGAGCCCCTTGGCGATCACGTGAACCTGGGCCGACGGGTCAATCCGACGGTGGAGCAATTGCTCGACCTGGGAAGGCTCGACTCGCTGAACCGCCTCTTCCTTGGAAATCAGCTTCTCGTGAACCATGTCGACCGCGATTTTCACCGCCGCCTGGGCGCTGCGCTTGCCCGAACGCGTCTGCAGCATGTACAGCTTACCCATTTCGACCGTGAACTCGAGGTCCTGCATGTCGCGGTAATGCCCCTCGAGCAAGTCGGCGTACCGCTTGAACTCTTGGTAGACCTCGGGCCATTCCTTGGCCATCGCCGCGATTGCGTGCGGGGTGCGGGTGCCGGCCACGACGTCCTCGCCCTGGGCATTCGGCAAATATTCGCCGTAGAGGACGTTCTCGCCGGTGTTCGGGTTCCGAGTGAAGGCAACGCCGGTGCCGGAATCCGACCCCATGTTGCCGAAGACCATCGTCTGAACGTTCACCGCGGTTCCAAGATCGTGAGCAATCTTGTTGAAGTCGCGATAGGCAATTGCCCGGGCACTGTTCCAGGATCGGAACACCGCCTGAATCGCCAGCCGAAGCTGATCCATGGGATCGGTTGGGAATTCCTTACCGGTCTCTTGCCGAACGAGCCCGGCAAACTTGACGGCGACGTTCTGCAAATCCTCGGCCGTGAGATCTGTATCGAGTTTCGCGCCAACCGCCTGCTTTTCCTGATCGAGAATGTGCTCGAACTTTTCCGAGGGAATGTCGAGCACAATCTTTCCGAACATCTGGATAAAGCGTCGGTATGCGTCGTAGCCAAAGCGGGGATTGTTCGTTTTGGCGATCAGCCCCTGGAGGGTCTGCTGATTCAGTCCGAGATTAAGGACGGTGTCCATCATACCCGGCATCGAGAATCGTGCGCCGGAGCGAACCGAAACGAGGAGGGGGTTCGCGGCATCGCCAAAGGTCTTTCCGGTCTCCTTTTCCACTTCGTGCAGCGCCGCGACGGCTTGTTCCCACATGCCCTGAGGGAACTGCGCCCCGTCCGCATAGTACGCATTACAGGCTTCGGTCGTAATCGTGAATCCGGGAGGAACTGGCAGGCCGGCTCGGGTCATCTCTGCCGCGCCCGCGCCCTTGCCACCGAGCAAGGCACGCATGTCGCCGTTCCCCTCGCGGAACGAGTAAACCCACTTAGTAGCCATCTCTGGAAAAACAACCTCCTGGCGTGGGTGCCATTTTCTTACTTAAAAACTGTCTTCGGGGTTAGATTATAGCACGCTCGATTGGGAAGTTTCCGAAAGGAAGCCGACCAGCCGGCCCCTTCTCCCACTTACCGTCGTCCAGTCGCCGCGGCCAGCGCTTTCACGTACGCCGCCGCCCCGGCCACCTTCTCGCCTGGCGCTAGCCGATCCAGATGATCGATCAGGGCGCTGGCCACGATCGCGCCATCGGCGTGCCGAGCGACGGCTTCGACGTGCTCGGGACGACTGATTCCAAAGCCGACGGCCAGGGGCAACGTGGTAAACCGTCGTACTCGCGCCAGGTACTCCGGCAGGCTCGCCGAAACCTGGGAGCGCGCGCCCGTTACTCCGGAGAGGGCAACGCAATAGACGAAGCCTTGTGCAACCTCCGACACCGTACGCAGCCGTTCGTCGGTCGAGGTCGGCGCGACGAGGTAGATCAGATCGATCTGGTTCCGGGTCGCGGCCGCCTGCAATGCGCCGGCTTCTTCGGGTGGAACGTCCGGCACGATCAATCCATCGACCCCCGCCTCCTCCGCCGCCGCGCAGAACTGCTCCTGGCCGAAGTGAATGATCGGATTGTAATAGCCCATCAGGAGCAAAGGCACGTCGACCTGGCGACGAATCTTCGCCGCGACCTCCAAACATACCTTGCTCGTCACGCCATTTCGCAGCGCCACCTGGGTTGCTCGTTGGAGCGTCGCGCCATCGGCGAGTGGATCCGAGTACGGTATTCCCAGCTCGAACAGATCGGCGCCCGCTTCGACCAGAGCCGGCGCGAGCGCCAGCGTCGTCTCGACGTCTGGATAACCGACCGCGAGATACGGCATCAGCGCGATTCGACCTTGCGCCTTGGTACGCTCGAATACCTCGGCAATTCGCTCGTTGTTATGTCGTGCTTCACTCATCGTCAATCCAACTTCACGCCGAACGCTTCGGCCACCGTATGCATGTCCTTGTCCCCTCGCCCAGAAAGGCACACCAGGACGATCTGATCGGTTGGTAACGTCCGGGCGATCTCGGCCGCCTGCCAAACCGCGTGCGACGACTCCAGGGCCGGTATGATTCCCTCGGTCTCACAAAGCAGGCGGAATCCGGCCAGGGCGCCCACGTCGTCAACCGCGAGGTAGGTCGCCCGGCCGCTATCCTTCAGAAAACTGTGCTCCGGACCGACGCCGGGATAATCCAGACCGGCCGAGATGCTGTAGGTGTCGCGGATCTGGCCGTCCTCGTCCTGAAGGAGATAGGAGCGCGCGCCGTGGAGCACACCAACCTCGCCCGCGCAAAGCGTCGCCGAGTGCTGGCCGGTTTCGATCCCTCGCCCGGCGGCTTCCGCGCCGACCAGCTTCACCGTTTCATCCGGAATGAACGAATGAAACGCGCCGATCGCGTTGCTGCCGCCGCCCACGCAGGCGACGACGTAGTCCGGCAGCCGTCCCTCGCGTTCGAGTATCTGGGCACGCGACTCTCGACCGATAATCGACTGAAAATCGCGCACGATCGTCGGATAGGGATGGGGTCCAACCGCCGAGCCAATCAGGTAGTGAGTGTTCTCGACGTTGGTCACCCAATCACGGATCGCTTCGTTGATCGCATCCTTGAGGGTCCGACTGCCGCTCGTCACCGAGCGCACTTCCGCGCCCAAAAGCTTCATGCGGAACACGTTGAGCGACTGCCGATGGATGTCTTCCTCGCCCATATAAACGACGG
>DATLSK010000148.1:0-12086 GCA_035534155.1 Chloroflexota bacterium
ACAGTTACCTTTAATGGCGGTGGCTCTCCAATCACCGTGTCGCAGACGATCCCCGCAAATGGCTCGTGGACCGTCAACGGGACGAACGACAACATTACCACCACGTTTGTCGGCTCGGCGGTTGTTTCGGGCTCGCAGCCGGTCGCAGTTGAAATCAACCAGTCGAATGGCTCGATCTTGTTTTCCTACACGGGAAGTGGCGCGGGCAGTCCGACGGTGTACGCTCCACTGTTGATGAATAATAATCGCGGCTATTCCACTGGCTTACAGATTCAGAATACCAGCAGCAGCGCAACGACGGTCTCGCTGTATCTCAATGGCTCGTCAACGCCGGTCCCTGGCGCCACGGGCATTGCCCTTGCGGCTGGCCAGTCGGTCACCTGGTATCCGATTCCTGGCACGGCGGCTGGTTTCGTCGGTTCAGGGACCGTGCAGTCGAGTAATGGCGCGACTTTGCTCGGCGCGGTCAACGAGCTGGACACGATCACTGGTCAGGGCATGACCTACGATGCGTTCAACAACGGTACGCAGACCGTGAGCATGCCGCTCATCATGTTTAACAACCGCGGTTACTTCACTGGCGAGCAGATTCAGAACGTCGGCACCTGCAGCACAACGGTCGACTTTTCGATCAACGGCACCGTGGTTGATAGCCGAGCGATTGGCGTCGGACAGTCGTACACGTGGTTCAGCAATACCGCCAACCCGATTCCGGGCGGTGGCGCCGTGGCCGGGGCGACGGCACACGCTCGCGATAGCTGCGGCTCGATTGTCGGCATCGTCAATGAAATCACGTCTCCGCAAGCGAGCGGCGATACCTCATTCGCCTACGAAGGCTTTAACGAGTAGCTCTCTTAGATCGCGGCGATTTGCAGCGCGAGTCGGCCGACACCATTTGTTGGTGTCGGCCGACTTACTTTTTGTCAAAGTCTCCGTTCGGGCATCCCCACCGCGTCCGCGTTTGTGATCCTTTTGGCCAGGCCCGAGGCCTTGCTTCTGCCGTCACTTCCGTCTAAAATCGGCCGGAGATGGAAAGGGGCGCCACGTGCGACTTGTCGTCCAAATCCCCTGCTATAACGAGGAAGCGGCGATTGGCGAGGTGATCGCCGACGTACCTCGGGACATACCGGGCGTCGACGAAGTGCTGGTCGTGGTGGTCGACGACGGGTCGACCGATCGGACCGCTCGGGTTGCGCTCGAAGCCGGCGCCGATTACGTCTTGCACCACCGTCGAAACCGGGGTCTCGCCGCGGCGTTTCGGACCGGGATCGACGCGGCGCTTCGTCTCGGGGCCGACGTGGTTGTTAACACCGATGGTGATCGACAGTACGCTGGCTCGGACATTCCCCGTCTGGTCGAGCCAATATTGCTCGGTCGGTCGGACGTGGTGGTTGGCGACCGTGAACCACGTCGCGTGGTCCATTTCAGCCAGCAAAAGCGGCTCTTGCAAGGATTTGGAAGCTGGGTGGTGCGCCAGTTGTCCGGGACGAGCGTTCCCGACGCTCCGAGCGGCTTCCGGGCCCTCTCACGCGAGGCGGCTCTGCGCTTGAACGTCGTCTCCGGCTATTCGTATACTCTCGAGACCTTGATTCAAGCCGGGATGCAGCGGCTCGCGGTGAGTAGCATCCCAATCGTCGCTCGCCCAACAAATCGCAAGTCACGTTTGGCCCGGAACACCTTCGATTACGTCCAACGGTCGATGGTCACCATGCTCCGCGCGTACGCGATGTATCAGCCGATTCGGGTGTTCCTCACTTTGAGCGGCTTGCTTTTCTTGGCGGGCCTGATCGGAATCGGACGTTTCATTTGGTTTTACGCGCACAATGCCGGTTCCGGGCACGTCCAGTCGCTGGTTTTGTCGAGCGTTCTCTTGATCATTGGTTTCCAAGTTGGCTTGATTGGCCTGGTCGCGGACCTGATTGCCGCGAATCGACGGTTGCTCGAAGAAAGCCTGTATCGTTTGCGGCGTCTCGACCTCAGCGAGGTTACGAATCCAACGAACGGCGCCCCTCTCAATCACGTAAACGAGTCCCTCCCCGTTGAGGAGTCCGATCACGATCATTCCTCGTCCCGGAGAATAACCCATGTCTGACGTTACCGCTCGGACGAACGAGCTGAATCGCATTCGCGGTATCCTGCCGCACCGCTACCCTTTCTTACTCGTCGATCGCGTTATCGAGGTGTCCGAGGATCGAACCCGAGCCGTGGCGATCAAGAATGTGACCGCCAACGAGCCGTTCTTTCAGGGCCATTTTCCGGAGCGCGCGATCATGCCGGGGGTACTGATCGTCGAAGCGTTGGCCCAGGCCGGCGGCGCCGCGTTGCTTGATAAGGCAAGCGAAGCGGGGAAGCTGGCGATGCTGGCCGGGCTCGATGGATTCCGATTCCGTCGGCCAGTGGTCCCGGGTGATACCCTTCGCCTGGAAGTCGAGCTGGTGAAGATGCGCGGTCCAATCGGTCGGATCAAGGGGCGCGCTCTCGTCGACGGTGAAGTCGCGGCGGAAGGTGAGATCACTTTCGCTCTCGTCGATGTGACCTGACTCGCCGATGCCTCCGGCACGCCTTCCACCCTCGATCGGGGGAGTCCGCGCGCGTCCACGGACCCGTCAGCCCTATCCGGCCTCGGCCGAGGTGCGTGTCCTCGCGATTGGCGCACTTTATCGCGGGCTGGCCTTGAGCGTCGGAAAGACGTTTCGTCGCCGAATCGAGCTCGACGATCTCGCGAACGCCCGGATTCTGATCCTCAAGCCGTGCTGTTTGGGAGATGTTGTCTTCGCGACGCCGTTCCTGCGCGAGCTCAGGCGACAACTCCCGAAGGCTCACCTTACTTTTGGAGTGAGTACGCATGCCCGTCCGGCTATCCTGGGGTCGCCTCACCTGAACGCTCTGCTCGACACCGGAGCAGTGGGCGCGGGACGCTATCGACTCCGCGAGTATCTTCGGCTGATTCAACAGGTTCGAGCCGGGCACTTCACTGCCTGCTTTGTTCTGGAGCGATCGGCCTTGCTGGCGAGCTTACCCGGGTTGGCCGGCATACCGATCCGAGTCGGCATTGACAGCGGGGGCCGAGGCTTTAGTCTATCGGTCGGGATACCGGCGAAGCCGAGCCGACCGGAGAGCGAGCTTTACCTGGACCTGTTGCGCGCCGTCGGTGGGGAACCACGCTCGGGTGAGCTCGAGTATTTCCCTTCGCCAGCCGCGGTGGAACAGATCGATCGACTCGTGGGCGAGCGTCTTCGGGGCGAGCGCTTTGTCGTTCTCCACGCCGCCGGCGGAGTGAATCCGGGCATGGCGTTGCTCCGTAAGCGCTGGCCGATCGAGTCTTTCGCGGCGCTGGCTGGCCGACTCCAAGAATCAGGAGTGGTTCCGGTCATGGTCGGGGCGCCCGAGGATCATCGTGCGGTCAATGCGATCATTCACGCGCTCGGCGCACGGCGAGCGAACTCGGAGCTTTTGGACCTCACCGGGGAATTGACTCTCGACGCTCTGGCCGAGTTGGCGCGGCGGGCCCTGGCGTACGTCGGCAACGACAGTGGTCCGACCCATTTGGCCGAAGCCGCCGGCGCACAGGTGATCGCGCTCTTTGGCCCTTCGGATCCGGTCGTTTACGGACCACGTTCCCGGCACGCCATCGCAGTGACCGCGGGGTTATGGTGCAGTCCGTGCTTCGAATCCGGTCGGGTTGCCCCTTGCGTCGATCCGGTCTGCATGCCCGCGATTTCGGTGGAGACGGTCTGGCGGCAGCTCGCGCCCTGGCTAGTCGAGCGGGAGCAGTCTGAGTGATCGGTGCGCTGGAGCCACGTCAGGACGCCCGTCGGTTGGCCCTGTGCCTGATCGGGCGAGCGATCCGACGACAAATGACGATCGCGACGCCGCCACGCAAGATTCTGGTGGTCCGGCCCGATCATCTGGGGGATCTGCTCTTCCTGACGCCAGCCTTGCGCCGTCTGCGTCAATCCTTCCCGTTGGCCGAGATTGTTGGCCTTGTCGGCCCCTGGGGGGTACCGGTGCTAGGGCGGAATCCCGATCTGTCGCGTTTGATCGCCTGGGACTTCCCGTGGTTCGATCGTCGCCCCCGGCGGTCCTTGATTGGTCCGTACCTGTCACTTTTTCAGCTCGCGAGGCGCTTACGTCGCGAGCAGTTTGACGTCGCCCTTCAGTTTCGGCCGGATTTCTGGTGGGGCGCGCTCGCCGTTCGCCTGGCCGGGATACCGGAGCAAGTTGGCTACGACGTGCCGCTCGTGCGTCTATTCATGGACCGGGCGATTCCAATTCAGCACGGTCTCGCCGCGGCGGCCGAGAACCTGCGTCTGGTCGCGGCGGTTGCCGGTCCGGGTGATGCGGGCGGGCTCGAATTTCCCCTCGCACCAGCCGAACGACAGCGAGCTGTTGAGCTTTTGCGACCTATTCCGGATGACCGCTGTTTGGTAGCGATCCAGGTTGGGGCCGGTGCCAGGGTGAAGCTCTGGCCTTTGGATCGCCTGGCGGCGGTTGGACGAGGTTTGCGCGATCGCGGTGGCGCGACCCTCGTCGTCGTGGGCGGAGAGAGCGAGCGCGAGGCGGTCTCGACAGTGGTCCGAGGAATTGGCGAACGAGCGTTTGGTCTCGCCGGACAGACGACGGTGGGCGAGCTTGCCGCGGTGCTCGAACGTTGTCAGCTCGCGATCGGGCCGGATAGTGGGCCGCTCCACCTGGCGGTCGCCGTTGGCACTCCCACGCTGCATCTGTTCGGACCAGCCGACGCCACGCGGTTTGGCCCGTATGGCGATCCGGAGCGGCATCGAGTAATCCGCGCGGAGTGGCCTTGCGCACCCTGCGATCGCCTCGACTTCGCCGGGAGCGACCTCGAGCGCCACGACTGCATGGCGCACATCACAGCCGACCACGTGCTCGACGTCGCGTGCGAGCTTCTCGCTCGGTTTTCGAGAGGCGATCGCGCCAGTCATCCGTCGGCGGTCACTGATGGCTGAGCGTTTTCTTGCCATCAAGCTCGCCGATCTCGGCGACGCGCTCACCGTGACACCGGCGCTGAGGGCCCTGCGCACGAGCTTTCCGGCGGCGACGATCGACACTCTGGTGACGACCGTTGGTGCTGAGGTGCTCGCCGGACTCGATTCGGTCGATCATCTCATCCGGTTTCAAAAGGCCGCCTTCGATCGCCTGCCGCCGTCACTACGTCCGATTGGCCAGGCCCTACGGCTCGGTATCCGTTTACGGACGACTGGCTACACGCGTGTCTTTTTGTTTCATCACCTTTTTACCAGGGCCGGGCGGCTGAAGTACGCGGCGTTGCTCGGGGCGATTGGCGCGGCGTGGCGCGGCGGCTGCGCCGAGAGTAAGCCGTCTTTTCTCACCGCGGTCTGGCCGGATCGCGGGTATGGTGTGTGCCACGAGGCTGATTATTGGCTCGGCGTGGTCGGCCTGGCTGGTGCGGTGAATCCGAACCCACGTTTCGAAGTATCTGTCGATCAGACCGCGCTCCACCGCGCTCGAATGTTGCTGGGGAATAGCGCGGGTGAGCGAACGAGGCGACGAGTAGCGCTTTTCCCCGGGTCTGGCGCGTATAGCGTAGCCCGACGTTGGCCCGCCGACGGTTACGTCGCGGTTGGTCGGACGCTGCGCTGCCAGGCGAACGCCGAGATCGTCGTGCTCGGCGGACCGAGCGAGCAGGAATTAGCGGGAGAAATCTGTCGGGCGCTTGGCCCGGCGGCGCGAAATCTGGCCGGTGCGACCGATCTGAAAACACTGGCCGGGGTGCTCGCGGAGTGCGATCTGCTTGTCGGCAACGACGGCGGAATCATGCATCTGGCGGTGTCGGTTGGCACGCCGGTCGTCGCGGTTTTCGGACCGAGCAATCACACATCATGGGGACCGTACCAGGCGGTCGACTGGTCGTCGGAGCGGCAACACGGACGGCGTCACCTCGTCGTGCGACGGGATCTCGCTTGCGCGCCCTGCCTCTATCGGGGTTTCTTGCCCGGCACACGCTTCGGTTGCCGCTCGCGCGAGTGTTTAACCACCCTGGACCCGACAACCGTTGGCGACGCTGCGCTTAGCCTGCTTGGCTAGCCAGCCGGGCGATACGGTGGTTGCAGTTCACGAGTGCGCGGGTTTCGCAGTCGGTCGGGTCGTCCTCCTGGCAGTCAGATGAAAAAGGCGCTTTGCTCGAGAACAGCATTTCCTGAAATCGACCGACTCTAGTGGACCACAAAGGTAAGACCGATCAAGATGACGAAGGCTCCTCCGGCAAGTACGGCGATGCGACGGAGGTCGGCGCCAACGTAACTGTAGTCATTGATCATGGTGAGCCCGTTTGAGCGTGGTCGTGGCGATCGTACCGTGCTCGTAACACGACTTGACCCGGCCGAGGGACGGCTCGGCGCGGTATAAGGAGCGGCGGACGCGGTCGGTCGCGAAGCCGTCGATGACGGGGCCGGGGTGACCGCCGGTACGTTGCTTTCAATCGGTATTGCCGCGCCAGTCCGGGGAGCGCGGTGCACCCGCGCGTGCGCTGCTTTTCCAGAGTTCTTCTTTGGCATTCGTGATTTCTCCGACTTAATCGGGATTGCCACCGTTCAGGCCCCACCAGCCAACCGCGAGGTCCAGCGGCAATGGCCCAAACTTCTTAGCCGACCGAACACCGCCACGTATGAGGCGATGCCAACCAAGACCATTATACGGCCGGCGACCCCATTCCGGCCAATCCCGATGATTGGGAAAGCGGTGCCAAACCCCTTGACCCTCGTTCGGGCCTTCGCTAGAATGCAAGTTGGGCTGGCGCATGACCAGTGGAGGAGTGGATGGCGGCGGCGTTCCAATTGTACTCGGTGTATCTCTGGGCGGCACTCGTGGCGCTCTTGCTGGTGATGGCGCTCTGGTTGATCTCGATCCAAATGCGGTTGAATCAACTGACTGAACATTACAATCGGCTGGTCCGCGGCTCAGACGGGGAGTCGCTCGAAGAGAGTCTCAATCGGTTCATGGATCGCCTTGACGACACCACCGGTCAAGTCGAAGCGATCGATCAAGTCTGCCGAACCGTCGAGCAGAATCTCCAACGCGCGATTCAACGCTGCGGAGTCATTCGTTTCAATCCATTCGCGGACACGGGTGGAGACCAGAGCTTCGCGGTTGCTCTGCTTGACGATGCCGGAAATGGGGTCGTCTTTAGCTCTCTCTTTAGTCGGACCAGCACCCGAAGCTTTGCCAAGGAAGTCGTCGGTGGGAAGAGCACTCACGCGCTCACCGATGAAGAGATCGAAGCAATCGAGCTCGCGATGTCACCAGCCGGGCGTTCACTTCCTCAGCCTACCGGCTAATGTATCTGATGTGGCCAGGAGCGCGGTGTCGATCTGAATCCGCCTCCTGATAAATCCGTGACGAATAGGCACAAAACCGCGGCGAAGCAGGTCGACGAACTGTACTGCACTCCAAAGCTCGGGGACGCAGGTTCGGTGGGCGGCTAACTCAGGATGAGTAACGACCTGGGTGCCGAGGGCGAGAAATCGGGTTTAGCCGGCACCCGGTCGCGAGAATCATCGCTATTGCAAAGATTCGACCCAAGACACGTCAGCAACGTGCGCATCGTCACGAGAGATGCGGTAGTGAACGCGGACGTTATCGCCGCGCTTGTGGTTCACACTCAGCCCGGTCACTTGCTGACGAAACACCAGGTCGCTGTTCGAGTCAAGGTTGAACTCGAACTGGTGGTGACCGTTTAACTCCTCTTTCGGCTTCGCGACAATATGGCCTTCCAGGATAAGCTCCGGGGCGTCGCCCCGACCAAAGATTTGCCGGATCGATCCGAACATAGCGTGCAAGACCCTCCCAGAAAAAACTCGCGTTGATCCAATAGGCTCAGCAGTGCTGATTGAAACCAGGGACGAATCGGATCACGGCTGTCCCGCGATTGATGGTGTCCCAGTACCTCAATCCTAGTCGCATTCCGGCAACGCGGTCAATTTTCTTTTATATGAATAATGGTGTGGATGGTGTGTTGTCGAATGGATTCAGGAGACCAGGCGACGCCGTCGACGGGCAATTTCGGCCGCGGTCCAGAGGCCAGCCGTCGTCCCGAGACAGATGCCAGCGATCACGTCGCTGAGCCAGTGGGTGCCCAGATAGACCCGGCTAAGCGCGGCGATGACAAAGAGGATCACCAAAAGGGCAATGGAGAGCCAGCGGAATGCGTTGTCGCGCCCGTGCCGGCCACGGAGGGAGGAAAGGCCCAGCATGCACAAAAAGCTGCTGCGAATCGTGTGGCCGCTCGGAAACGAGCTGGGGAGGCTTGGGTTCAGGAGTGGATACGAGCCCTCACGATAGAGCTGCGGAGGGATCGCGGGTTGGTGAATGAAGAAACGCAGAACGACCTCCACGACGACTGGAATGGCGAAGGCAAAGGGCAGCAGGGACCACCTCTTTAGACCGTCTCGCCAAAGAAAGTAGCTGATGAACAGGGCAACGACGCTGGTCCCTTCACTCGAAAAAACGAGACTGAGTGTTTCCGAGATTCGATCAAAGGGTGCATTGGCGAACTTTTGAATACTCAGCGTGAAGCGGAGATCGAAGCTTTGTAACAGGCGAAGCTGCACCAGTGAGGCCAGAACGGCGCAACTCAAAATCGCCACAACGGTAACGAGCCAGAGACCGGTGCGGGAGTCGTGGTTTACTTCCCGGGCCGAGGCTGAGAGACGCGAGCTCCGTTCGGCGCGAGAAAACTTGCGATCCTTCATCGCCGGTGACTCTAGCATATCGTTTCTGCACTGTCACCGCTCAAAGGCAGTGCATCTGAATGATGCAGAACGATGAATTGGCCTCTCCCGAGTGAAGTCGCTACAATGAATGCCAGAGGACACGGCCCAGAGAGATTTCAGGACACGGACGCGACATGGGCGAATCGGCGTGTTATGCGCACTTGCTGGACGAGTCGGGCAGAATCCCCGATCGCGTTCAGATCTACCTCCAACGAGCTTACGACCTGACTCGACCGAGCATTGGCAAGCGGATTCTGGTCGACCGAATCTGGCCGCGCGGCGTGAAGCGAGAGCAGCTCCATCTGGATGCCTGGCCGCGAGATCTGGCACCGTCGACGGAGCTGCGTCACTGGTTTGGTCACGACCCCAAGCGTTGGGAAGAGTTCCGACAACGCTATCGGGAGGAGCTCAAGGAACCTGGTCGCAAAGCAGAGCTCGAGAAGCTGGCCAGCCTGGCCAGCCAAGGGCCGATAACCTTATTATTTGGAGCGCGCGACACCGAACACAACCAGGCCGTGGTCATTCGCGCCGCGCTTGAAGAGATGCTCGCGATACCGACAAGGGATAACGGAGAAGTTGATGACTGATTCAGCACCGTGGGGATCTGTTCTCGCAAACTTCACGCGAAACGCCGCCCATTTTAATCGTGTTGGTCCCCCATTCTATTCTACCTTCGCCGAGCGCCTACTCGATTTGCTCGATCCCTCGATCGGGGCAACTGGTCTCGACGTCTGCTGCGGCACCGGAGCGGTTACACTGCCACTCGCCCGACGGCTCGGCCAGTCGGGTCGAGCAATTGGTGTCGACCTTACTCCCGCGATGCTCGAACGCGCGGTTGCCGAGAGCGAGAGTGCCAGGCTCGAGAACGTCGAATTCCGCGAAGGCGATGCGACCCGCCTCGATTTGCCGCCCGCGAGCTTCGACGTCGTTACCTGTGGATTTGGCATTCAATTCATGCCGGAGCCGGAGGCCGCGGTGGCCCATTGGGCAGGTTTCGTCAAGCCCGGGGGGAGACTTGGCTGCTCGACCTGGAGCGAGGGAGGATTCGAGCCGATGATGACCCTGGCGCGCGAGCTGCTGAGCGAATACGGAATCACCTCTGACCCGTGGCACCGTCGTCCGACCGCGAAGCCGGACAGTCTGATCGGCTTTGCCCGAGCGGCCGGCCTGGGAGAGGTGGAGTGTGTCGAGGAGAGACGGAGCATCGTCTTCGCGAACGCCGCCGATGCGGTGCACGGCACGCCACGGGGCCGTAACGTGCTCAACCTCATTCCGGCCGAGCAGCGGGACGCGGTCCGCGATGAGTTGATCAGCCGGCTGACCGCGGTTTCAGGCACTGACGGATTAGCGCTGGAGATGGGAGTACTCTATCTGACCGCACGCCAAGCGTCTTAAACGATGTGGTTTGGACCACGAACGACGCGAAAACAGGCGAGACGGCGCGAAACCCCGATGACGGTGCGTTCCTTTTCGCGCCTTCTCGAACCCTTTTCAGGTCGTTCGTAGTCCAGACGGGCCGCGCCGTCCTAGCTTTCCTTCTCCTCGTACTGGCGCTTGATGTCGGACAGGACGGTTGGATCGGTCAGCGTGGTGGTGTCGCCGACGACTCGCCCCTCGGCAATATCGCGCAGCAGGCGACGCATGATCTTGGCGCTCCGAGTTTTCGGTAGCTCGGCGGTGAAGTAGATCTTGTCCGGTCGAGCGATTGGCCCGATCTCTTTCACGACCTGCTGTCGGAGCGCTTGGATCAACTCCTCCGAAGTCTTGACGCCACTGCGGGGCGTGACGAAGGCCACTAGCGCCTGGCCTTTCACCTCGTGGTTGATCCCGATGACCGCGGCCTCGGCAACCGAGGGATGACTGACCAGGGCGCTCTCGACTTCCATCGTACCGATCCGGTGGCCAGCGACGTTGACCACGTCGTCGACCCGGCCGAGCAGCCACAAATAGCCGTCGTCGTCGCGGCGGGCGCCGTCGCCAGTCAGATAGCGACCGGGATAGCGGCTCCAATATTGACGGACGTACCGGTCAGGATCGCCCCAGATCGTCCGCATCATCGCTGGCCAGGGTCGAGTAATCACCAGGTTGCCGCCGGTGTTATTGGGGACCGGGTTCCCCATTTCGTCGAGGATCGCCGCGACAACCCCCGGAAATGGCTTCGTCGCCGAGCCCGGCTTTAGCGTGACGAGACCAGGTAGGGCGCTAACCAGGATCATGCCGGTTTCGGTCTGCCACCAGGTGTCGACGATTGGGCACCGCTCGTGGCCAATGTTCTGGTGGTACCAGATCCAGGCCTCCGGGTTGATTGGCTCGCCCACCGTGCCCAGCAGGCGCAGGCTGCTCAGATCGTGCCGGCGTGGATATTCCTCACCCCAGCGCATGTAGGAGCGAATCGCGGTTGGCGCGGTGTAGAAAATCGTCGCTCCGTACTTTTCAACCAGATCCCACATCCGGTCTTTGTCCGGATAATCCGGCGCGCCCTCGTAGATGACCTGGGTCGCCCCGTTCGTCAACGGACCATAGACGATGTAGCTGTGACCGGTTACCCAGCCGATGTCGGCGGTGCAGAAGTAGACGTCGTCTTCCTTCAAGTCAAAGACCAGACGATGGGTCGTGCTGGTGCCTAGCAAATAACCGGCCGTGGTATGGAGGACGCCCTTCGGTTTACCGGTCGTACCGCTCGTGTAAATGATGTAGAGCGGATGCTCGGAATCGACTGATTCGCAGGGGACTTCTCGCCACGGCTCGGCGGTCAAAGCGTCGTGCCACCAAACGTCGCGCCCTTCGTGCATGGTTACTGGTCGGACGTTTGGCCCAACGCGTTGAACCACCAATACCTTTTCGACGCTTGGCGATTCGGCAACCGCCGCGTCGACGTTGTCTTTCAGCGCAATCACTCCGCCTCGACGGTAGCCGCCATCGGCGGTGATCACGACCTTTGCCTGAGAGTCGTTAATGCGGTCGCGCAAGGCGACCGGACTGAAGCCACCGAAAACAACATTGTGCGGTGCGCCCAGGCGGGCGCAGGCGAGCATCGCGATCGGCAGCTCGGGGATCATCGGCATGTAGAGGGCGACTCGGTCACCCTTTTTTACGCCCAGGCGCTGGAGGGCGGCCGCCGCGCGATTGACCTCACGATACAGATCACGGTAGGTGAGCACACGCTCCTCGCCCGGCTCGCCTTCCCAGATGATTGCTGCTTTGTTCTTCCGCACGCCTTTGATGTGTCGGTCGACGGCGTTGTAGCAAGCGTTGAGCTCGCCTCCGGCAAACCACTTGACCCACGGCGCATCCCATTCAAGCACGCGGTCGTAGGGTTTGAACCAGTCCAAG
>DATLSK010000149.1:0-3348 GCA_035534155.1 Chloroflexota bacterium
GATGTTTAGCGCCGGGGTGACGCCTCGGTTCAGATCGACGATGCACTGCTGAATGCCCAGGGTATGCATGCTCCGGCGATCGGCAAGCGGCAACAGGCCCATGAGGTTCTTCATCGCGAAGCTGACGCCGGAAACCACGTGAGTCTTGAGAACCGGCAGGTTGATCAGGCTGGCTTCCGAAAGCGCCGCTGGGACGCGAAAGCGCTTGAGACGGCGCGCGCCGGCCGGCTGCAGGGTGAGCCAGTTCTGGGCAGGGCTGATGATGCCAATCTCGTGACGCCGACAAAAGTCTGCCAGGTCGAGGATTTGAAAAGTCGCCGCGTAATCGAATTCCGTTCCGGGGGTTTCGTACAATACCGGTGTGGCCCCGGCTGCGTGCACCTGCTCGGCGACACTGGCGATCAATTCCAGGCTGGTCGTGGCGCCGGTCCGAGCCGGACGGCCCGCTACGAAATTGGGCTTGAGAATCGCGATTCGGCGCCCAGCGAGCACGCTAGCCATGCCACCCAGCATCTCGATGAGCTGACGGGTTGCTCGAGCGACGTCTCCATCGCTACTCACGATCGCGACCGCATCACGTTCGAGAGCCCTCTCGGGCAACTCGTGAGGCTCAGAGTCCTTGTCGGTTAGCATGACACCTCGCTGATTCACTGGTCGATTGATCTGGCACTCGGTTGTTCATTGGGAAGTTGTGTACGCTGTTGCCAGGTGGTGTCCGCACGGAGGGTCGTTACCTCATGGTCCGGCGACGGCGATCCCATCGACCGATTCTCGATGGACAACCGCGGCTGATTGGACATCGCGCCTGGCGATATACGCCGCCAGGTCACTCAAGCGACAGGAATATCCCCATTCATTGTCGTACCAGGCGATGACCTTGACGATACGGTTGTCGAGGACAAACGTTGAAAGACCGTCGATGATCGCGGAGTGCGAATCGCCTTTAAAGTCCATCGACACCAGCGGTTCGGCGCAGAAATCGATAATGCCCTGCAACCTGCCGCGAGCCACGGTCTTGAACGCTTCGTTGACACTTTCCACGGTGACTGGTTGAGTAGTCTCGCAGACGAAGTCGATGGCCGAGACGGTTGGGGTGGGCACGCGAAACGCCAAACCATCGAAGTTTCCGGCCAGAGCCGGTAACACCTTGGGCAGCGCCTTCGCCGCGCCTGTCGAAGTCGGAATGATGTTCAGTGCCGCGGCCCGAGCCTCGCGGGGATCACGGGCGCCTCGCTCGAGGTGAACGCTGGCGGCGGCCGCCGTAACACCCTGGCCGGAGCACTCGAGCACGGTATGTATGCCGAGCTCTCCCCACGGCAAGTTATGCCAGTCTCGCTCGCGAAAGACCTCAACCGGCGTTCCATCAACGATGAAACGTCCCGGTTCGCAAATCACCTCACCTTTGAAGCGACCGTAGATCGAGTCGTATTGGAGTAAGAGCGCGTCGATGTGGGCGCCCGCGGGATCGTTGATCGCGACAATCTGAAGGTCGTTCGGGTGTCTTTCGAGGATGCAGCGAAAGGTAAGGCGCCCAATCCGGCCAAATCCGTTGATCGCGATGCGTCGGCGCATCGGCCACCTCCTTGTGGTATCGAATCGACGGCTGAAGGTAATCTTATGTTTTTCAGCCGACCGAGACAAGCGGTTGAATTGCGAATGCTGAAGGATCTGGTCGAATGTTCACGGATTTGTAAGGAAAAACGCTCGGGTGAGGTAACTGAGTTCTCTTCGTGTAAAGGCATACCCGTGTTGGCAAATCGTTGCGAGACGGTTCTCAGCGGCAGAGGACTCGACGATCGTCGTCGGGGTCGATGGCGTGCACGGAAGGTCGGACCCGACCCGGTTACGCCTAAAGTTTAGTATTGACATTGCTTGATTAATTGCATTATAAACTGCGTGTACTGTTCCAGATAGGGTGTGCAATGTACAGTTTTGGGTCATCGGAGGAAGAATGCGTCCAATCGCAGGTATCATTGACGCCCGCCGTATCGCTTTCGGCGTCAAAGAAAATGCCCGACGACTTCACCGCTACGCCTACGTAGAGCAGCGTTTACTGGTTGCGTTTGCCGGCCACCTGGTTGGCACATCCGAGTGGGAGGTAAAGTATGCCCTCGGTCGGCATCTCTGGGAAGACTCGGAACATGCGACCTGGCTTCGCGAGCGCGTGACCCAGTTGCGTACGAGTGAAGGGGCGATCGACCATGCTCCGGACGGACGGCTTGCGCTGTTGATGGACGAAGCACTCGAAGCTCGCGACACCGTCGAATTACTGGCGGGTTACTATGGAGTGATCAAAACGAGATTACTCGCGGCTTATCGCCGGCATCTGGCGGAAACCCAGCCGCTGGTCGACTTTCCCACCGTTCGTTTACTAAAGTTCATTATCGCGGAAGAGGAAGAGCAACTCGTTTGGGCGAATGAGGCGCTTGCCGAGCTCACCGAGGATTCAGAGGCCAGGGCCCGGGCCGTGGCCTGGCAAGCCCAGCTCGAACGGTATCTGTCCGCGGCTGGCGGAGTCGTCGGCGACGAACCAGGCCCGGCCGAAATGTCCCCGCCCGATCGTTCGCGCGTTCCGGCCAAGCTGCCGAAGCTGCCCGCTCGGGATTCACGCTTCGCGTTGTGCGGCGAATTTCTCGACAGCGGCTATGCCAGGGCGAACACCGCGGAACGTTCCATCCTCATGGCACGGGTGCGCTTAAACGAAATGGCCGCCGTCGAAAACATCGCCTCGACGCTCTACCAAACGACCGGGATGCCCTGGGATTACTACCACGACCTGGCTCGCCATCTCTGGGACGAGGTCCGCCATTCCTGCTTCGGTCAAGTTTGGCTCGAGCAAGCAGGCCGACGGGTCGACGAGTTTCCAATGCGGATGAGTATCACTGATTTCTACACCACATTGACACCACTCGAGCGATACGTATTACTCGGCATTGCGATTGAGAACGGTGCAATGAAATACCCCCCCGGCAAGCGTTTGGAATACGAGTGGTGTCGTGACGTTGCGAATGACGCGCTGCCAACCGTCTTTCAGGACTACGATTGGGCTGATGAAGTCCTCCACGCTCAAATCGCTCGACGCTGGGTGAGCGCGCAGCTTAGTCCGAATCGACGCGTCATGCAGGCGGAAGCCGACCGGTTGCGCGATGCCCTGAACGCGGCGAAACCACAATGGACGGCTGAGGAGCGCTACGCTGACCTGGCGGCAGCGTCACCGCTCGCTGACGACGCTCGTCCTGGCCAGCCGGTTGGCGCCAATGATGAGTAAAGGGAGATCACCAGGGCGAAGCCCCAAACGATAACCGCGGCACAACGCTGAGGTTCGAGAACGAGTAAGCACGGGTGATG
>DATLSK010000150.1:0-10856 GCA_035534155.1 Chloroflexota bacterium
ACCGCCCTCGTTGGGTTTTCCGTTCTCGCAATCGCCTATCGCCTGCTCAACCCGAGTCACGCGACCTTCGTTTTTCCGAGTGCCGCCTCGGTCGTCTTGCCGCACTCGATTCCCGGAGTGCTCTTCCAATCGACAATTGCGATTCTGATTCTGGTGGGCTTCGAATCGTCGACCGCGTTCGGGGCCGAGGCAATTAACCCGAAGCGTGACATTCCGCGCGCGGTTATCCTTTCACTCTTCATTCAAGGCGTACTGGCTTACCTCTTCGAGTACTTCGCCGGCAACTTCGCCCTGTCCGATGCCCTCGTCGGCAAGGCATCCGACGGCACAGTGATCAAGGGACTTGACGCCGCCGCCGCCTCGAGCGCCCCGATTGGTGATATGATTCGCCTGATCGGTGATACCATGCTCGGTGGATTGGGCTTCGGCTTGATGGTGGTCATCGCGGTCACCGTCGCCCTGGCAATTCTTGGCACGACACTCTCAGCGATGAACACTGGCGTTCGGATTACCTACGCGATGGCGCAGGACAGCGAGATGCCCGAGATCCTGGGCCTGCTGCACGGCGAGTACGCGACGCCCCACACCGCGGTTTGGGTAATGGTGGCCGTTTCCGCGCTCATCGGCGCAATTGGGACCCTCTCGGTCGTGTCGCTGACCGCGGTGACCCTGGCGTCCAACCTGGGAACGTTCGTGCTCTATGCACTCACCTGCCTTTGGACGATCATCGCCTTCGGCAACCGCAAAGAGGGCAACTTCTTGAAGCACATGCTGGTCCCGGTCCTTGGCCTGCTGGCAAACCTCGTAATGCTGGTGACGATCTTCTTTATGGGCTTCCTGGGTGGTGGCGACTCACAGACCGAATCAATCGGCGCGCTGGTTCTCGCCGGAGTCTGGGCCGTCTTGAGCGTCGGCTACGTCGTCATCCGCAGCCGCCAGACTGGCCGGTCAATCTTCGTTCAGGGGCAACAAGCGTGACTCTGCAGTTGCGATGATCGAGATCATCGCCGCCGGGCGATCGGTTAGCGGTCGCCTGCGGACGGAGAACGAGGACAGTTACTTCCTGGTTCTCCCGTCCGACCTCAGCCGCACCGACAAGAAAGGGCATCTGATCGCGATCGCCGACGGCCTCGGCGGGCACGAGGCCGGCCAGATCGCGAGTGCCGCGGCGCTCGAAGGACTGGTGGAAGCGTATTACGCCTCCACCAGTCCTTCGCGAGTCGAACCAGCCTTGCAACGCGCCGTGCAGGCTGCCAATCTCCGGGTTCACGATCAGGCGCGACGCAATCCGGACTACCGCGGCATGCAGACAACGCTTTCCTGCGTCGCCCTGGCGGGCGCCTCGGCGTTCCTCGCCCACGTAGGCGACAGCCGTGTATACTTGCTGCGTGAGGGTTCACTGAGTCAGCTCACCGACGATCACTCCGAGGCGGCGGAGTTGGTCCGTCTCCGCCTCGCGCGGCCAGAGCTTCTCGCCGACCACCCGCGCCGCAACGTCCTGACTCGGACAATCGGCAGCAACCTCTTGTTGCGTCCCGATTTCCGTCGGTTGGCGGTGAAGCCGGACGATTGTTTCGTGCTCTGTACCGACGGCCTCTGGTCAGAAGTGAGTGACGAGGAAATTCGAGAAGTGACCAGTCAGCAATCGCCAGAAGCGGCGTGCGATCAGCTCATCGAGTTTCAACTTGGACGGGCCAGCCTTGACAATGCGACGGTAGAAGTGGTTAAAGTACTTTCAGTAGACGACGAGCCCACCGAGGCCGACAACTGGCTGAACAGCCTGGTCAGCCGCTTTGCCGGCTCGCGTTCGGCCCGGAACCGGGGGGCGACATGAGGTTTGGCGCGGGACAGCGGATCGACGGCTACGAAATAACCGAGTCGCTTGGCGCAGGCGGGATGAGCGAGGCGTATCGCGCCCGAAATTGTCAGGATAACAGTCAGGTCGTCCTCAAATTGCCCCACCCGTACATGATTGGCGACCCGGCTCTCTTTAGCCGCTTCCAGCGCGAAATCGAGATCGGTCGACGCTTAAACCATCCAAACGTCCAACACGTCCTCGGCACCGGAAATTTCGGCACTGGCTTTTCGCCGTTTATCGTCATGGAATACATCGAAGGTCAGCCGTTGCGGCAATATATGTCCGAGCACGCCGAATTGAGCATCGAACAAGCCATCGATTTTGCCACCCAAATCACCTCGGCCTTAACCTATTGCCACCAACAGGGCGTGATTCATCGCGACCTCAAGCCGGAAAATATTCTCGTTACCCCGGACGGTCGGCTAAAACTGATGGACTTTGGCATTGCGCTCCTTCAAGGGGCGCGCCGGGTGACCTGGGGGAGCTTGTCGGCGACCGTCGGAACTCCGGATTACATGGCGCCCGAACAGGTTCGGGGCGAACGAGGGGACGAGCGGACTGACGTCTACGCCGCGGGGGTGATTCTCTTCGAGTTGCTCAGTGGGCAAGTGCCCTTCCAGGGCGATAATCCGCTGGCGGTGATGAGTCAACACGTCGACCGCGACCCTCCCGCCATTCGCGATCTGCGTCCCGAAATTCCCGTGCCGCTCGCCGCGGTGGTCAGTCGAGCCCTGCAGCGTGATCCGGCGCAGCGCTATCCGACGATGGAAGCATTCGCTTACGATCTGACCCATTTGGACGAGGTCGATCTCACCGAACCGCCCAACGTGGACTCGGGGACCAGTGGCCTGCCGTCCGCCGGTCGTACGACGCTGGTCATCACGCTGACGTTGCTCGCCATGGTGCTGATCGGGGTCCTGGCTGAGCTTCTTCACCACATCCAGACGGTGCCATAACGGAGAGTCAACCCATGGTGAGATCAATCGATTGGCTGCAGCCTTCGGAGCCAAGTCCGAACGCGATCAACGCGGTCATCAGCGCGGCTCGGTCCGCCAACGTCGAGTTCGTTCACCTCCAGTTTACCGATATCCCGGGCGGTTTGAAGAGCCTTAGTATTCCGATCGGTCGGCTGGCCGACAGCTTGGCGACTGGTGTCTGGTTTGACGGGTCGTCAGTCGAAGGTCTCGCCCGGATCGCCGAGAGTGATTTATACCTTCGCCCGGATCCCGCGACGTTTGCCGTCATGCCGTGGGAGCGTCCGACAACCGCCCGGATTGTCTGCGATCTGGTGACTCCCGACGGCCAACCTTTTCTTGCCGATCCGCGTTTCGTCTTGAAGCGAAGCATGGCCGCGGCCGCGGAAAAAGGGCTGGACTACCGGGTGGGCGCCGAGGTAGAATTTTATCTTTTCGAAGAACCGACTGCTAGTCAGAACGGCACCAAGCACGGAGTTAAGCCTGCTGATACGCGCAGCTACTTCGAGCTCGCCGGCGGTCGAGCCGCCACGGTTTGTCAAGAGGCGGTACGTGCGCTCCAGAGCTTTGGCTATCGGGTGACGTCGACCCACCACGAAGTATCGCCGGGCCAGTTCGAGATCGACCTCGCCGCCGATGATGCGCTGCGCACTGCCGATGCAATCGTCGCCCTCAAGCTCGTCCTGCGCATTCTCGCGAGTCGGGCCGGCCTGCTGCCGACCTTTATGCCGAAACCTCGAGAGGACAGTAGCGGCTCCGGCGTGCATCTCGAACAAGAGCTGCGCGACCAGTCGCACAGTCAAAATACCCTCGTTGACGCGACCGCCGAGTACCAACTTTCGCCAATGACTCAACATTTCGTGGCCGGTCAGCTCGCCCACGCTCGGGGCATGTGTGCCGTGCTCGCGCCACTCGTCAATTCGTACAAGCGACTGATTGGTGGCGACGAAGCGCCGAGTCGCGTCTCGTGGGCACACCTCAACCGCGGAGCGTTTATTCGGATTCCGCTCATCGCGGCAGACACCGGCCTGGTGGAAGTGCGGGCCGCCGATCCCAGTTGCAACCCCTATCTCGCTTTAGCAGTCCTGCTCGCGAGCGGTCTCGACGGTATCGACAATCAAACACCGCTGCCGGCTCCGGACGATCAAGACCATGGCGAGGATGCATCCATCGTATACGCAACCACCGATCTGCTCCCATCCACCCTCGGTGAGGCACTGGAGGAGCTCGAATGGGATATGGTCGTCCGCTCAACCTTGGGCCAGCCAGTCTTCGAGCGTTTGCTCGCGGAAAAAGAGCGCGAATGGCTCGCCTACCGACACCACATCAGTGACTGGGAGATCGATTCCTACCTCGAGCGGGCCTAGACGCCGGCCGGGGCACTCAGACTCTACCGGTGGGGGGACCGCGATCCGCCTCGGTCGCGTCGCCCCGGCTACTTTTGTGATATAATCCTGGCGTGTTGCACCCACGTACCGTCGAACAGGCTATCTTGGAGAACAGCGTGAAGGTCACCGCGGAGAGGATTCCTGGGAGCCAAGTGCTCTTGAAAATCGAAATTCCCCCGGAAAAGGTCGAGCAAGCGATTACGAAGACGTACCGGGATGTCAGTCGCCGGGTACGGGTGCCCGGGTTCCGGCCGGGTCGGGCTCCTCGAGCGCTCATCGAGCGATACGTTGGTGGGCCAGAGGTCATCCAACAGGAAGGCATCGATCGTTTGATCGATGATTCCTATCGCCAAGCCCTCAAAGAAGCCGACGTCCATCCAATTGGTGATCCGGATCTCAATGAGCGGCCGGAATTTCATCCGGGTGAGCCGTTGGTCATTGAGGCATCCGTTCCCGTTACTCCGACAATCGAGCTGGGTGACTACCAGTCGATTCGCCTCCAACCAATCGCCGTCGAAGCGACTCCCCAGCAGGTCAACGAATTCGTCGACTCGCTCCTCGAGGCGCACGCGGAATGGCGGCCAGTCGAGCGTCCGGCCCAAAACGGAGATCACGTCGTCATCGACGTCGTTGGCATGGTCGGTTCGGTTCCGACCCTTTTTGGCCCCGGTGGTGAGGCTCTCCTGAGCACACCAGGTGGGCGCGAGGTATACAACCAGACGGGCCACGAGCACCTCGTTGATACCCAGGGGACACCGGAGTTTGCGCCTGGTTTTGACGAAGAGCTGGTTGGTCTCGCCGGGGGAAGCGATAAAACGTTTGGTCTCACCCTGCCGGCCGATTTCCCGAACGCCGAGCTGGCAAACCAATCGATTGTCTTCACCGTCAAGCTGCACGAAGTGAAGGAAAAGCATCTATCCGAGCTGAACGACGAGTTCGCCAAGCAGGTACAGGGCGGCGACACGGTCGAGGAATTGCGTGAGAATATCCGGCGCGAGATTCAGCACCGCATGGAAAACGAGGCCCGCTCCCTGTACGAAGACGCTTTGGTTGACGCGGCGGTCTCGCGATCGACGGTCGATCTCCCGGGCATGATGGTCGAGCGACAGCTTGACTCGCAGCTCGAAGATTTGAAAGCGGACCTGGCCCGGCAGAAAGTCGCCTGGGCCGACTATTTGAACCTATCGCACCTGACCGAGGAAAACATTCGCGAGCAGATGCAACCACAGGCCGAGCGAACGGTGCGATCGTACCTGGTCATGCGCGAAATCGCCAAGCAAGAAAACCTCGAGGTAGATGCGGAAGAGGTCAACGCGGCGATCAACTTGACGGCGGCCCAATTTGGGGCATCCCGAAACGCCATCCGCGAGCGCCTCAGCACCCGCGACCAACGCGATCGCATCGAAGGCCGGCTGTTCTACCGCAAAGTGATCAATCGCCTGGATCAAATCGCCCAGCAACCACCGATCGAAACCGAAGAACCGGCGATTGAAATCGGAGTCGCCGAGAGCGCCGGTGAATCCGCCAATCCGCCCGAGGAATTGCCGGCGGCCGAACCGCCGACGAGCGAGGCGCCAGCGAGCGCCGAATCGGCGTCAGTCGAGACGGTCACGATATCTTCGCCTTCCGAATCCGGGGAATCCCCGGCTCTCTGAGGCGTGGCACCAACGAGGAGTTTTCTACCAATGTCAGACTTGACGATTCCCCAGAGCATCGTTCCGATGGTGATTGAAAACACCGGTCGGGTCGAGCGCGCTTTTGATATCTATTCGCTGCTGTTGCGCGAGCGAATTATTTTCTTGGGTACACCGATTGACGATCAGGTCGCGAACTTGATTGTCGCGCAGCTACTCTATCTCGACCGCGAGGACCCGGAGCGGGATATCAATCTCTACATCAACTCTCCGGGTGGCGTGATCTACGCCGGCCTGGCGATTTACGACACGATGAAGTTGATTCGACCCGCCGTATCGACGATTTGCGTCGGCATGGCCGCGAGCATGGCGACCATCCTGTTGACGGCCGGGGCGAAAGGCAAGCGATTCGCGTTGCCGAATGCGACGATCCACATGCACCAACCACTCGGCGGTGTTCGTGGCCAGGCGTCCGACATGGAAATTCAGGCCCGCGAGATCCTGCGTTTGCGGAAGATGATCAACGATATTCTGGTCCGACAAACCGGTCAGCCGGAGGAACGGATCGTCCGCGACACTGACCGCGACTTTTACATGGATGCCGAGCAAGCCGTTTCGTACGGCATTGTTGACGGTGTTCTTTCGACTGAGCGGGCTTTGCCCGTTAAGACGGGCTCCTAGGCCCTCGTCTGTTCGCTGGTCACTCCGGGGTCGACCAGCCAGCCATGCGCCGACGGTTCCCCGGCCGTCGGCGCCGTCGTACCATGTCGGCAACGGGCAGTACGCGCTACGGGCAGCGTAGCCGATCGCAGCAAGGGAAGAAGAGGGAAGATGGCGACGACGAAGGGAAGTCGCGGGCAGTATCATTGCTCGTTCTGCGGGAAGGGCCAGGAGCACGTTCGACGGCTGATCGCCGGCCCTGGTGCGGTGTACATCTGTGACGAATGTGTCGAGTTGTGCCGCGAGATCATCGACGAAGAACAAGCCCCCCAGGCGAAGGGTCAGGCTCCCATGTCCAAGGTCCCAACGCCGCATCGCATTGTCGAGCTGTTGGGACAGTACGTCGTCGGACAAGACCGCGCCAAGAGAGTTCTGGCAGTCGCGGTCTACAATCACTACAAACGCATCAACGCTGGGATGCAAATCGACGACGTCGAGCTTCAAAAGTCGAATATCCTTCTGATGGGTCCGACGGGCTGCGGCAAGACCTTGCTCGCCCAGACTCTCGCCAGGATTCTCGATGTACCCTTCTGCATAGCCGATGCCACGGCCCTGACCGAAGCCGGCTACGTCGGCGAGGACGTCGAAAACATTCTGCTTCGCTTGATCCAGGCCGCCGACTTCGACTTGTCGCGCGCCGAGCGCGGCATCGTCTACATCGATGAGATCGATAAGATCGCCCGCAAGAGTGACAACCCTTCGATCACCCGTGACGTTTCCGGTGAAGGCGTGCAGCAAGCGCTGCTCAAAATTATCGAAGGCACGGTTGCCAACGTTCCCCCGCAGGGCGGACGCAAGCACCCTCACCAAGACTTCATTCAAATCAATACGACGAACATTCTGTTTATCTGCGGCGGCGCTTTCGAAGGCTTAGAGAAAATCGTTGGCGACCGAATTGGCACAAAGCGCAGTCTTGGCTTCAAGGCCGAGCGTAACCACACTCCAGATGCCAACGAGACGGCGACGCTGCTGCACAGCGTGATCGCCGACGACTTGTTGAAGTATGGCATGATCCCCGAATTCATCGGGCGATTGCCCGTCATCGTCAACGTCGATCCCCTCGACAAAGCAGCGTTGATGAAGATCTTGACCGAGCCGAAGAACGCGGTCGTCAAGCAGTACGAGAAGTTCTTGGCGCTCGATAAGGTCGAATTGGTAATGACACCGGAAGCACTCGAAGCCGCTGCCGAGGAAGCGCTGAAGCTGAAGACCGGCGCGCGAGGCTTACGGACGGTCATCGAGGAAGTCTTGCTCGACGTGATGTACGAGATTCCTTCGCGCTCGGACGTCAAAAAGTGCGTGATCAACGCCGAAACGATCCGCAATCGGCACAGCCCGATTCTCCTCAATCAGGCGGGCCGACCAGTTGAGGACATTGTGATTCACGGCAGGTCAGCCTGATGGAGCCGCGGATCACCCGAGGCGCCGATGTAGCGCCGGTCGCGATTGCCGCCGGTTCGTCGCGGAAAACGCTCGGGTGGGGGGAGCGAACCCTGGTCTCCGAGGTTCGCTTTGAGGCCGATGGGATCGTTCCACTGCATTCCCATCCCCACGAACAGGCCGGCTACGTTGCCGAGGGGGCAATTGAGTTCACAATCGGTGAACAGGTCGTCGTGCTCCGAGCCGGCGATGGCTATATCATTCCCGGCCACGTCCCACACGGCTGCCGAGCCCTGGAAGCGAGCCTGGCAATCGACATTTTCTCACCGGTGCGCGAAGAGTATCGGTAGGAACGATGAAAAAAGCGGGGGCGTAACGCGCCCCCGCTTTTTTCATGACGTCGAACGCTCGGAACCGCGCCAGTCGGAACGCGACAAGCCGGTATTGAGAGTATTCGCGACGGACGGCAAGGTGAGGAACCCCAGAATGCCGAGGCAAGCGGTGGCAAGAACTAAGCCGTCGATCCCCCAGGCCATGGCAAACACTCCACCAATCGCCGCGCCAATCAGTTGTCCGCCGGCCAAGAGGGTCGAGTATATCCCCATCAGCGCCCCACGCCGTTCGGGGACAGCATCTGACCGGGCGGCAAGGAGAGTCAGAGCCGCGGGTGTGAAAGCCGTTTCGGCGGCCAGGGCGATCACCCCGATCGCCAGCGGTAAACGAAACTGCAGTCCCCCAAAGTGACTGGCGTGATTGATCCCCAAAATCGACACCGCCGCCAGGACAACGCCAATCGCTCCAATCCGCATGGCCATGGCTATCGACACCCGACCGATCACCAGGCCCCAACTAATTGTGCCGATCGCGAAGAGCAGGGTATACACGCCAAAGATTATGCCAATCGTCCGACCCGAAAACCCGACGGACAGCAGTTGATTCGGGACCGGGTGCGCCCCGGAGAGTTGATACGCGGCCTGACCAAACCAGACGCCGGCCGCCGCGTTGAGCGCCAACCACGCCGGCATTAAATCGGCCGCGTGCCGTAGCGCTCGCCAATCGAGACCGTGGACCTGCGTTGGTCGCTTCTCTTTCCCTTGTACCAGCAGAAAGCAACCAATTCCGAAACCATAGATAACCAGTAGGTCGAAAAATCCGGCCCGATGAAGTCGATCCCAGAGCAACCCGCCCACCGTGTAGCCAATGGCCAGGCCGCCAACTGAGCCGACCTCAAAGAACCCCATGAGTCGACCACGTTCGCCAAGTTTCCCAGAAGAGTCGCTCAAATAGGCGAGGGCCGCCGGTATGGTGCAGGCGGCGGTTAGACCCTGGACCAACCGGGCAATGACGAGCAGCCCCAAGCGTGGCGGCGCAGCCAGCATGAACTCGGCAATCACTCCGAGGACGGGGCCAGCCAACAAGAGCGGACGCAGCCCTAAGCGGTCGATCAACAGACCAGCAAGCGGCGCGCCCACCAGCTCTGATGCGTTGAAGGCGATCATGAGCAGGCTAATCGCCATAGCTGACGACTCACCACCCCCTCCGCGACGATGAATGTTGGCAAGCATGAAGCCAAGCATCACGCCGGTCGCGGCGCCGGCGAGGCGAACCAGACAACTCCCGAGAATTGTCGCCCCCAGCGACACCGCGCGGTCCCTGCTATGCGCCCGTTCAGGCATTCTCGCTCCGCATTCAGGATGGGCGAAGAGGCTCTCTGCTCCTCGCGCGCTGCCTAGTGTAGGTCAGCACTCACCTGGGGTCAAGCGACGTCGATCGGCGACTTACCCTTGCCCGCTCTCAAACCGCCGCCGAACCGCCGAGGACACCGCAGCGCTCGTTTCCTAGCTTGCGATTCAATAGGCGACGGCATGCCGTGCCGTCAAGAGAGGAACGACCCGGCCAAGCACGCCGACCGATCGCCGCTCGACGGCAGCCCAAATCGCGGCAATAACCTGCATCGGGTCGTCATGTTTTCACTCTATGGCTAAACGCACCATAATCCGGACGTCTTGCTCATCGGTCAAACCGTGGTCCTGGCCCTGGCGGCACTCCCTTTATTCGCCTTCGCCCGCCGACAGGTTGGCGCGCTCGGCGCTACGCTCATCGTCGGCCCGTACCTCGTCTACCCAGCCGTCCATCACGTGAATCTCTTTCAGTTTCACGAGATCGCGCTCCTGCCGCTCCCCCTCGCCGTCCGAACCGGTTCTCGACGTGACACTGTACTGACAGGCCGTCGCCGTGCCAACTATGAGCTATACCGTATTCGTCCACGCCATGGACGACCACGGGGCGACTGTCGGACAGAATGACAGCATTCCTCTCGACAACCAGTATCCGACCAACGAGTGGCAGCCGAATCAGCTCATTCCGGACACACACACGATCACGTTACCCGAGGCGCGGGTTCGGACTCCGCTCCATTTTCAAGTGGGGCTCTACAATCTGAAAACCGGTGCCCGGTTGCCGATTACCAACCGCGGGTTGCCGGGCGGAAGTGATTACGTCGAATTTACCAGTCCGTAGGGCAATTTCGATCGGGCTGAGCGAGGAACCACTCTTGTCTCCCGTTTCTCCGCGCCTATTTCGCCGATCGTGCCATTGCCGGAAGCGCGATCGTATCCTCTTCTGCTAAGATCTGTGCAGCATATCGAGAGGTCGAAGAGATCGATGATGGACGAACAACCTATCGCTGGATCGAGCAGAAATCGTCAAGACGACGTCGTCTGGCGCCCCACTCCAGCCTACTTTCAGGGCAGCCATCTGGCCCGTTTCATGGCAGCGCAACACATTCCTTCGCTCGACGAGCTCTGGGCGCGCTCGGTTGCCGATGTAGCCTGGTTTTGGGATGCCGTGGTTCGGGACCTTGGCCTGGAGTTTCTCGAGCCGTATCACCAGGTACTCGACG
>DATLSK010000151.1:0-4218 GCA_035534155.1 Chloroflexota bacterium
TCGCAGGGCAGTAATCCGAGTAACACGCGCAGGCAAGTCGATTTGCCGGAGCCAACGCGCCCGGTGATCACCGTAAACGAGCCCGCCGCCACGTGAAGATTGGCCGATTCGATGCCCCGACCGGAACGTGGATAATGGTAGGTCAAACCCGAAACCGCCAACCGTTCGAGGCGATCGTCCTCGGTCTTGGGAAGATGGGGCACGCTGGGCAGCGTCCCGTCCAGGTAGACCGGTCCGTCCTGGACGAGCTGCCGCGACGGCGCGCCGTCGACGAGCCGAAGCATACGTTCGAATGAAACCCCGGCCTGTTTGTAGCGAGTCAGCACGCGGCTGCCGAAACGGGGCAATCCGCTGATCCAACCGAGATAGCTGGCAAACAGGGCGACATCGCCGACCGTGAAGGTGCCCGCTTCCAGGGCCCGGCCGACGAGAAGGAGCATCAAGCCGGTTGCGACCTGTACGGTGTTCTGGTTGAGCGAGTCAATCACCTGATTGAAAACACTGTCTTTCAGCGCGGCTTGTCGTCGCCGCGCGTTGAGCTGACGGAACTCGTTGACAACCGATTCTTCGGCTCCCGATACTTTCACTGCCTGGACCGCCCCGAAAAGCTCGCCGATAAAGCTGGTTACCTGACTCGTCGCGGCGCGGCTGGCCCGGCGGAAAGTGCGAATCTTCCCGCCGACCACGTTCACCGATACGCCGGCGATTGCCAGCGGCACCAGGACGACGAGCGTCAGCAGCGGACTGATCCGGTACATCACGACAATGGCGACGATCGCGAAGACCAGTGAGCCGCCGAAGTCGAGCAGGACGTCGAGCCAGAGATAGATTTCCTCGACGTCGTCACGGAAGCGGCTTACCGCCTCGCCGGGCGAATCGGGGAGGGCCCGCGCGCCCGGTCCATGCAAGAGCCAGCCCAGAATATTCTGGCGGAGCAAAGCGTAGACCGTGTACATGAACGTTCCCAGCACCACGAACGCGCCGAGGAGCGTGAGCATCCGTGCCACGCCGGCCACGAGCAGGAGTCCGAGCAGTAACCAAATGCTCGTTGGGCTAAATCCAGGCGTTGCCGACGCGCCGTTCAAGCGATCGAAGAACGTCTGCGCGATTAAGCCGTTCGCCAGCGGTAGGGCGTAGAACAGTGTCCACGTGACGACGTTCAGGAAAAACAAACCGGGCGCGTAGCGAATGAGCCGGAGCAGCAGCGGAAACGCTCGCACGCCGGTCGTAGGCGCGGTCGTCTCCGTTCGACTCGTCTGTTTTGCGCTGGAAGCAGTCGTGGTGGATTGAGCGTTCATCGTCCGTACGCCTCCCGATGTCGCGAATCGCGGCTCATTGACGTCGAGCTCACGCCAGCGACTCCTGCCAGCCGGACCGCATGAGCTGCGAAAAGCGCGACGCCGGGTCACCCAGTAGTTCCGCACGTTCGCCGTGCTCCTGAATGCAACCGTCGTCCAGGATCATGATTTCGTCGGCGCGTTGGACAGTTGCCAGGCGATGGGCGATGATCACTCCGGTCCGATTCTGGAGTAGCTTGTCTACCGCGTGGACAATCAGCTGTTCGCTCGCCGGATCGAGACGCGATGACGCCTCGTCGAGGATAACTAATCCCGGATCGCGCAAGAAGACCCGGACGAAGGCAAGAAGCTGGGCTTCGCCCGCCGAGAGACCGGCCCCGCCAGACGCGAGTCGAGTGTCGAGGCCTTCCGGCAGTTTTGCGTACCAGTCGTCGAGACCGAGCTCGCGAATCACCTCGAGAATCCGGGCATCCGAAAGCGCGCGATCGAAAAGTGTCAGGTTGTCGCGGACGGTTGCCGAGAAGAGTTGCACGTCCTGGGTGACGATCGCCACCCGCCGACGCAGCTCGGCAAGTCGTGCCTGGCGGGTATCGGCGTCGGCCAGGCGAATCGTGCCAGTCGTTGGATCGTAAAAGCGGAAGATCAGGCGGCTGATCGTCGTCTTGCCACTGCCGGTTCGACCGAGTAGGCCGAGCACGCGCCCCGGGGCAAGTCGGAAGGACAGATCGTTCAGGACAAGGCGATCGGTCGTCTGGTCGGCGTAAGCGAACGACACGTGGTCAAACTCGACTGGCAGCGCTCCATCCGGTAGCGACGCCCCAGGCCCATCCTGGATTCGAGCCTGGACGCGGCGCAGCTCCTGAATTCGCTGAATGCTGGCGGTCGCCCGCTGCAGATCCTGTAACTGATTCGTGATCTGATCGAGCGGACTCTCGAGCATCTGGGTGTATTGAAAGAAGAGGTAAACTGTGCCGATGCTGATCGCGCCGGTTAGGAATAGGTAGGCGCTCATCCCGAGGGTTAAAGCGGTCCCGATGGCGAACAGTCCAAGAGTAAGCACCCAGGTAATCGACCGCAGCACCATGGCCCGCCGCCCCTTGATGAAAAGGTCGTGCATACGCTCGTGAAAGCGGAGCATCGTGTAATTACCCGCTCCGTTGGCGCGAATGTCGTCGAGCCCGGCCAGCCGCTCTTCCAAGAATCCGAAGAGCTTGGCGCTCGCCTGGCGTTCGGCCCGCTGCTGGGGCACGGCGACGTCGCGCGCCCGGTTCAAGACGATTGCCGCGACGGTCGCGAAGACTGTCAAGACCAGGCCGACGCGCCAATCTTCGTGGAAGAGCACGACCAGGGTGCCCAGCAGCAGGAGAGCGCTGCCGAAAACCCGGATAACAAGCTGCGAGAAGAAGTTGGCCAGGGCAGTCACGTCGCCATCAAGGCGCTCGATCAGCTCGCCGGGGGTGCGATCGTGGTAGAAGGCGAGATCCAGACCGAGGCAGTGGCGCGCCAGATCCTCGCGGAGCCGGTTCGTCGTGCTCCAGCCGACGTCCTGACCAACGTAGGTCGTCGCGACCGAAAGAGCCTGGGTGAGCAGTCCGATGCCAATGAAAAGAAGGGCGTACCGTGTCAGCAGCGAGAGCGGAGCGCCACCCAGCGCCGAGTCAAGAAAGGACCGCATGATTTGGGGATTCAGAAGCTGCAAGCCGATACTGCTCAACAAAAGTACGGCGAGCAGGGTCGCCTTCGGCCACTCGGGTCGGAGGTAATCGACTAATAAATCCCAGTATTGGCGAAGCGGCATGCGCGCGACCATGATCCTCCAGGCAACAAAAAACCGTGAGCCATGCGACTGACCCACGGTTCCGAGAAGTCGAACGGCTAATCCGTCACGGTCTTCGGCGCCCGGGCACAGATCGCCCTACGCGGTTCGGACGAGGCAGACCCGCTGGCAAGCGGATTGACACGTTGAAGCTCATCTGTGCCCTCCTTTCTAAACGGTCAAGAAGATTATACAGCCGCTCGGGTGGTCGATCAACCGGTCCGGCTAGTTCATAATGATCACGTTTGGTGGTTCCTGGGCCCGAAAGCCGCCGGGGGTCGGATCCAGGCCAAACACCTGACGAAAGGTCAGCATGGGTTGATCGTAGTGACCGGCGTGCTCGTAGGGATTAGGTGGAAAGAGCTTGATGCCCCGGAATTGAATGAACGGATAGACCTTCGGGTCGGTCATCAGATCGTACTTGTTGATCTTGGTGTTGGGAGGTCCAAAGCCGTCGGCCATGATTACCAGATCCACATTGGGGACGTCTTTGACGTCGCTCTTGTTCTGAATCATGAACGGCACGCCGTCGTTGATGTTCTTGTCGCCAAATTGGTGGACGATCAGTATCTTCTTGTGCGGCAGGTGCTGCTCCTGGACGTAGCGATCAAGCAGTTCTTCGGACGCGTTCACTTGGGCGGCGGTAATCGTGCCGACCGGAATGCCAGGCCTCGTCTGGCCCGGAACGGCGTGAAACTCGGGGTCGAGGGCAACCTCGACGTTGTCGTACTTCAGGTAGCCTTTGCTGATCATCCGATTGATCTGAGTGACCGGATCGGATTGGCCGAGCTGGGTATCGAGGACGACGAGCCAACCCCGAGCCTGGGCTGGCTTGATGTAGTCGTTGACAATGTTCGGGTCCTGTCCCTCCAGGTAGAACAGGCAATCGCCGCCACCGCTGCACGACGTGGCCATGGCATAAATCAGGTGAATCGCGGCGATGACTGGCTTATCGCCGTTGACCGCCCGAATCTCGCTCGAGAACTTCGTCACGTCTTTGGCCATGGCGTCGGCGTTCGGGTACATGCCGAGTCGGCCAAGAATCGGCGCCACGCCGAAAGCGCGTCCGTAAAAGCCAAGTAGCGTCGCGTTGGTCAGCCAGGA
>DATLSK010000152.1:0-4110 GCA_035534155.1 Chloroflexota bacterium
TGGGGTGAGGGGTGGAGGGGTGAGGGGTGAGGGGTGAGGGGTGAGGGGTGAGAGGTCGCCCGACCCGTGCCAAGTTGCCTCGCGTCACTCGCGCCGGCCGTCGATCGTGATCGTTACATTTGGGAACTTTTTTCGTAGCAACGGCAAATCGACGACGGTGACTGCCGTTCGGCGAACGTCGACAACGTTCAGCTTGGGCAAACATTCAAGCTGAACGAGGCCCTCCGCGGTGACACTCGTGCCGGCCAGTTGCAAATAGTGGAGGTTAGGCAGCGACCTGAGATGCGCCAGCCCGGCATCGGTCACCTGCGTGTCGCTCACATCAAGTCCGGACAACGTTTCAGCACCTGCGAGCTGCCGCAGTCCCTCGTCGGTGATCTGGGTGCGAGCGACGATCAACCAATGGACTCGGGCCAGGTGTTCGAGTCCCCGATCGGTGATCTCTGTTCCGCTGAGGTCTAGCTGGTCGAACCGTGCAATAAGCGCCAAGTCGTCGTCCGTCACCGCCGTGTCGGCGAGGCTGAGCCTTTGCAGCGAAGCGATCGAGTCCAGGCAACGCAGGCCTTCACCGCGGACGCGCGTGGCCCCCAGTTCCAGATGGCGAAGTTGCGAAGAATCTTGCAAGTGTCGCAGGCCCGCGCCCGTTACTTGAGTGCGATCGAGTCGCAATGTCCTCACCGCCGTCAACGATTGCAATCGTGCCAACGTGCGATCCGTCACTTGAGTCCCTTGCAAATCCAGCCAAAACAGTCGCGTCAGTCCGGCAAGGTGCTTGGTTCCGTCATCGGTGATCGGCGCGTCTTCCAGGGAGACAACGTACAGGCCAGTCAACCGTCCGATGTGGGCCAATCCAGAGTCGCTGATTTGGGCGCCCTTCAAATGCAAGTCTTGGAGCTCGTCCCAGCCGCCGATGGTAGCAAGTTGCCTATCGTCGACGCGGCTCCCTCCCGTGAAGACCTCGACACCGATGAATCCGCGGTACAGCCAACGTTCGTCGCAGACCAGAGTGCGAAACTGCTTCACGTCAAGCCCGTAATCGGTTCCCAACCACCAGACGCGCCGCAGGGTATCGACCGACAGGCTCAGCCATTGGCCGGCCACG
Source organism: Chloroflexota bacterium (assembly GCA_035534155.1). GTDB lineage: Bacteria > Chloroflexota > UBA6077 > FW602-bin22 > CADDYW01 > JAJPIK01. Next base: position 1,103 of record DATLSK010000152.1, read on the forward strand.
ACGGCGAACAGAAACACGCCGTGGCTCGCGAACCGCGACCATCGGCGCCGCGCGCGCCCTCGCAAGGCGTGCCACAGCAGCAGCAAAGCGGCGCCGCAAGCTAGCGCCGACATCGACCAGGCCAGTGGCCCATGCCAGCCATCGCCTGGATTGCCCGTGAACGCGAGCACCGTAGCGCCGCTCGCAGTACCGGTTACCACCGCCGCGAGGACCGAGAGCCCGGCGAGCACGGCACGGCGGACAACGGCCCACGTAACAAACACTGCCCGGCGAACAATTGCCCACGCAACAAAGCAGCCAATCGCCCCACCGAGCGCGACGCCCGCCACGGAGTCGTACCACGTCGTGACCAGGCCCGCCACGGCCGCGCTCACCAGCACCGCCACGACACGGTTTACGCGCCGCTGGATGACCACGACGGCAACGAGAGATGCGGCTGCCGCCAAAGCGAACGTGCCAACCAGGAGTGACCACTCGAAAGCGGTCGCTGGCGCAAAGCGGCGATACCAGGGCGTGCTCTCCAGCCAGGAAAGCTGAACACGGTAGGCGATTGCCAGCGCCCCGACGAAAGACAGCAATACGGCGGGCCGAACCGAATGGCGTGTTGGTTCCATGCCCTTAGTCTAGCTGACGACGGGCGAACTTCCATGCCGCGCCTGGTCCCCTGGCTCGTACCTGACCCGCGTGACGTAAAACCCTTGGAAGGTGAGTCCCGGACTGGTTGGGCCAATCGAATAGATGCAGGCGTCCGTGCAGCGCGATATCCACGGCGGAGGTCACAATCGCAATCGCAGCTTGTGGTTACGTCGACATCGCCGACAAGGTCCAAATGCGGCCGCCCCAATCGCGACGTACAAAAACCGCCGCCCACGCTTTCCGGCTCCATCGCAAAGTTGCTACAATGCCAGGATTGCGGGCTCGCGTCATGTCTTGAGCGGAACGATGAATCAAAACCTCACCGACATTTTTCTGAAGAAACAGAAACAATCGGAAGCCATCGAAGGCACCGCAGGCATCGACTGGGATGAACGCCGGAACAAGTACCTCAATGAAGTGACGAATCTGTACGACCAGGTCGAGACGATGCTCGCCGAGCCGATCGGGCAGAAGAGCGTCACGCTCCAGCGGCGCCCGAAGCAACTGACCGAGAACTATATCGGAACGTACTCCATAGACGACCTCATCCTTGTCATCGGAAACGAGCAGGTTCGTTTCTCGCCCCGCGGGCGCAACATCGTAGGTGCCGCTGGCCGTGTCGATGTGGTCGGCGAGCGTGGCGAAGTGGCGCTGATTGTGCAATCCGACTCTCGCTGGGGGTTTGTACAAGCGCGCCAGCCGAAGCTGTCTGTTCTGGGCTTCGATGAGTCGACGCTCGCCGAGATTCTACAGCTCGTGATGCGCGATTGACTGTAATGCCAATCCCATTGATTGTTCGCCGGACCGCGGAGCCTCAGACGCTCGATGAGATTCGTGACTGGCACGGCGGCATCGTCGATGCACTCGTCGAGCAACGTGCGTCCATCCATTATGCCATCCGGCAGAGCGCGGCAGTCGCTCCCCGCTTCGTGGGGATGACGGAGGGGGAAGTCGACGCTCACTATGACGCCGATCGACGCGAGCTCGATCGACTCACCGTGCTCAATCTTGTGGCGAGCGCGGAGGGGACCCTCAAGGTCGATTACTTCCACCGCGTCGCGAAAAGGCTGAAAGACTCGTTGTCGCTCGCCTATCAGAAATGGCACAAGACGCTCTCCGCCAATAAGCAGTTGCGTCCAGACTTCGACGACGGCGGGATCCTCGATGTGCTCAAGGAAACTAAGGTGATGGACAACAACATCATTGGAAGGTACCGCGAGTGCCTTCGGGCGCGGCACTGGCTGGGACACGGTCGGTACTGGTCGAAGCCGGTGGAAGTGGACCGGCTCGATCCGGACGACGTATACGACCGTGCCGACGCGCTGCTCCGAGCGATGCCAGCCTGAAAAAACGATGGCTTGGCTGAAGCCCATTCCGCCGCTCGGCCGTGCCTGGTAGGAGAGCTAAGGCGCCGCCAACCGCACGCGGCGTCCACGCTCCCCGTCCGACCCGCGCTATGTTGCCTCGCGTCACTCGCGCCGGCCGTCGATTGTGATCGTTGTATTCGGGAACTTCTTTCGCAGCAGCGGCAAATCGACGAAGGCGATTGCCGTTCGGCGAACGTCGACATCGCTCAGCTTGGGCAAACATCCAAGCTGAACGAGGCCCGCCGCGGTGACACTCGTGCCTGCCAATTGCAACTGCCGGAGCCTTGGCAAAGAGCTGAGCGGCGCGAGTCCCGCGTCGGTGACCCGTGTGTCGCTCAAATCCAGTTCGGACAAACGCAGAGCACCGGCAAGCTGCTTCATTCCCTCGTCGGTAACGCGCGTGCCGGCCAATCGCAATTGATCGAGAAACGTCAGCGTGGTCATCAGGTCGATCTCCGAAGACTCGCGGAACTCGCGGCCGAGTCGCAATTGATCGGGAAACGACAGCGTCGTCTTCAGGTACTCCAGTCCAGCGTCGGTCACGTCGGTGTCGGACAGGTCCAACATCGTCAAGCCGGGGAAATGGGCAAGCTGTCGCAGCCCTTGGTCAGTCACTCGCGTATTACTCAGATCGAGTCTGCCCAAGCGATTCGTCGTCACGCGAGCGAGCTGCCTCAACCCCTCGTCGGTGATCTTGGTGCGAGCGAGTTTGAGCCACCAGACCCACCTCACGTCATTGAGACCTTGATCGGTGATCCGCGTCCCGCTCAGATCCAGAACTTGAATTGATTGCGGTACACCGAAAGGGCGCATCAGGTAATCCAAAACGTCATCCGTAACGGCCGTGTCGGCGAGGTTGAGGTACTGCAGCGAAGGTAGCGAGTTGAGACGCCACAAATCCTGGCCGCGCACGTCCGTACCGGCCAGCCCTAACTCCATAAGCGCCGGAAATCGTTGCAGGTATACGAGCCCGTCGTCGGTGAAATGGGTCCCGTTGAGGTACAA
>DATLSK010000153.1:0-2214 GCA_035534155.1 Chloroflexota bacterium
GCTTCGTATTCGTCGAAAATGACTCGTTCGATGGCTAACATCTGTGTTCCTCCGTTCGTGGCTGCGTTGGCGCGGCTTGCCCGTCGGTGAGGTTAGAGCGACATTTGGGGGCAGTTGCTTTTCCCCCACGACCCGCCGTTAACGAACCCGTATTGACCCTCACCTCCTCCCAGCGGGAGAGCAAATGGGTTACCTTAGGCGACCGGCACGGTTACCGTCTCGTTGCTTTGGGCCAGGGCAGTCAACTGTTCGTCGCTCAAGCGACGGCAGAAATCACGGAATCGCTCGCCGGGCTGGCGCTGGTCAAGGAACCCGCGGATCAGCCGTTCGACGTAGAACTTAGCCTGCTCGCTCGGTACTCGGCGCAGGACTGCTTTGCCAATTTCGGCGTCGGGACCCAGACCGCCGCGCAGATAGATCTCGTAGGCCTGGATTTTTTCACCATCGCTCGCGCGCTCCCGCGCGGTCGTGCCCTGGAGGCCGATGTCGCCGGTCCAGTGGTGGGCGCAGGCGTGCGGACAGCCATCAACGTGGATCCGAACCTCGTCAGCGCTGGGGCCGAAGGTCTGTTCCAGATGCCGAATGATCTCGTCGAGCTTCGTCTTGGTTTCGGCAACCGCGTAGTTGCAGAGCGGCTCGCCAGTGCAGGCGATGCCGGTCGCACGCAGTCGGCTGGTCTTCAGTGAGAAGCCAATTTGCTCGACTGCTTCGATTGTCCGATCGAGCTTCTCGTCCGGGATGCCGGCGATAATGAAGTTCTGCTGGCGAGTCAGCCGAACGTCGCCGTCAATCGATGCGGCGAGGTCGGCAATTTCAACCATCTGCTGGCCAGTAACCTGGCCGAGGTGGACTGGGAAGCCGACGTAATTCAGACCAGCCTGCTTTTGTCGGTGAATGCCCAGGTGCTCGGTTTCGCTGACCGGTTTTGGCTCGAACTCAAGATCGGCAAGGCGATGCCCGATGCGCTGCTCGATCAGGGCGCGCATGCCTTCGCCGCCGTAGTCGTCGACCATGAACTTCAGGCGCGCTTTGACGCGAGACAAGCGGTACTTGAGGTCGGTTCGCCAGGCGTCGAGGATTGCCCGCAGCACGTCCATCGATTCCTCTCGCGGAACGAAGGCGCCGGTGCGTCGGGCGATGCGCGGCGTCGCCGACAGGCCACCGCCCAGCCAGAGGGCGTAACCAAGGTGTCCAGCTTGGCGCGTGCCAATCAGCGAAATGCAATTGAGCTCGGGAGCGTTGCACTGGTGCGCACAAGTCGAGATCGAGATTTTGTGCTTGCGTGGCAGATCGCAATACTCGCGGTTTCCGAAGAAGTACTCGGCCGCTTCGTCAATCAGAGGGCGAGCGTCAAAAAGCTCCTCGGCGTCGATCCCGGCGACCGGGCAACCGGTGATGTTCCGGACCGTATCGCCGCAACCCCCGACCGTCGACATGTCCGATGATTCCAAGGTGGTGAAGACGTCCGGCAGGTGGTCGAGCCGAATCCAGTGCAGCTGGACGTTTTGACGGGTGCTCAGCTCGGTATAGTCGCGACCGTACTTGATCGCTAACTCGCCGATCGTTCGGAGCTTGCGCGGGGTCAAGATGCCACTGGGTATCTTGATGCGCATCATGAAATAGCCGACCTTCGGTTTGTCATGGTAAAGACCGTACCACTGGAGACGGACGATGTCTTCTTCGGAAACGGCTTCATAGCCGCGGTCGATCAAATCCGGCAGGTATTCGATCACATCGAGCGGGAACGTCTCGCGCTTGAGGCGTTCGATCGAGTTGCGTCGCAAAACCAGGTCGAGAGTAGGGGCGTCGGGCACGTCAAACCTCCTGAACAGCCGGCGCGCCTTCGAGCGCCCGGGCAAGCTCGACGATCATTGCCCCCATGGTGAAGCGTGGTGGCATCACCCGGGGAGAAATTCCGTGGGATGCGAGGGCCGCGGTGGTGGCCGGGCCCACCGCGGCGACGACGACGCGGTGCGCGAGCGCGGAGACGAGCGACCGCGCCTGGTCAGCCGACTCCGCGCTCTGAAAGAATCCCCGCACGGCCGGAGAGCTGGTAAAAGTGAGAGCGTCGAGCTGACCGTCCAGCGTGCGGTCGATTAACGCGCGGACTTTATCCAGGTCCGGCGGGGGGCCATAGCGGTAAAGAGTAAATTCGATAACCTCGGCGCCCTGGTTTCTTAGGACGTCGATCAGGACGTCGTTGTCGTCACCAAT
>DATLSK010000154.1:0-6680 GCA_035534155.1 Chloroflexota bacterium
GAGGAAAGTGGCGAACCGAGAAGTCCCGCCGAAGGTCGAGATCGCGCGGCCACGCTCGCGACTGGGAATTTCTTCGGTCAATACGGTCAGCCGCGACACAGCCCAGAGCGAGCTTCCAACACCGCAAAGTAGTCGAAAGAACAGTAACTCTGGCACGTACCTCGAGAAGCCCAGACCGAGCGTCGCAACAACGAGGAGCGCGCAACCAGCGATCATTGCTGGTCGGCGGCCAAAGCGCCCGACGATCAGGCCGGACGGCACATCACTGATGACGGTGCCTAGCCCCGACGCCGCGACCACCAAACTGACGACCTCGAAGGAAACGCCATAGCTCCGAACGTAAATTGGCAGGGTCGGGATCAGAAGACCGCTTCCGAAAGCCAGTAGGAATGAAGGAAGGTAAACCGTCAAAATCAAGCGACGCCGCGTCATCCTGCTTTCGTTCTCCCTTTGCCACTCCCGTCATCGCGCGTGAGCGAGCGAGAATCTGTATCATAGCATTCCGGGTCGGCTTCGAAAGCATGGTCGCCACCGCGGCGGTCGCGCTACCTAAAGGCTGATTTCTCGCCTATTCCAATCCCAATTCCGGCGCGATACCTCGCATCGCAGTCAATACCGTCGCGATGTGATCGTCGAGATTGACTCCGAGCAACTCTGCGCCCGCCGTAATATCCTCTCGTCGAACGGCCCGCGCAAATGCTTTATCTTTCATCTTCTTCTTTACCGACGACACGTCGACGTCGCGCAAGCTTTTACTCGGACGCACTAACGCTACTGCGATAATGAAACCCGCCAGCTCGTCAACGGCAGGCAAGCACTTGTCCATCCAGGTCATGCGCTCGAGTTGCAAGTACTCGGCATGGGCCTGAATCGCGTAGATGATCTCATCGGAAACGCCTGCTTCCCGCAGGATCGGCGCGCCCGCGGTCGGATGCTCCTCGGCGTTGGGATGAATCTCCCAATCGAAGTCGTGAAGTAAGCCAGCCAGCCCCCACTGGTTCGGGTCGCCATCGTAGCGAACCGCGTAGGCTCGCATCGCGGCCTCGACCGCCAAACAATGCTTGATCAGGCCTTCGCCTTTCACATATTCGGTCAGCAGCCCGTAGGCTCGTTCGCGTTCCACTCGATTCCTCCATCTATTCGCGAATCGTCCAAACTGTCCACCAATCAGCCTACTTGAAGACGATCCGGAGCTGATTATCAGTTAGTTTTGCTTCCGACACGTTGAGGCCCGCCAGCGCACGAGGCAGTGCAACGTTCCGTCGCTGATTGCCGATTTGGACGACGAGCTCGTCGCCAGCCTGACGCAAATCGATCTCGCTCTTCTCCACCAGCGGTAACGGCAATAACAGAACGAACTCGTCATCTTCCTTCACGACCGTTTGAACTCGACCAGGATACATTTGGGTCGCCGGATCGTGATCGCCGAAAACTTCGTCGGCGAGTTGCCCGAGCATGCGCGCCCCGACGATTTCCTCGGTGAAAAGAGGCGCCCTCAGGATCGGGAGCGGGGCAAAGCATTCTTCGATGAGCTGCCAGTTTCGATCTTGGATCGTCTTCCACTGGTCGAAGTAGTGATCCTGAATCGCCGAAGGAAACAGTCGATTTACCACGACCGCATCCACAGTATAACCATACAAATTGAGATAGGTAAACGTCCGCTGGGACTCTTTGACGACCATCTTCTCAGGGTTCACGACCAGGCGGACCGTGGACCGCGTTGGATCCGAGAGAATCCGGTGCATATCTTCGAGCTCGCCGAAGATACGCTGGATTGATTCGAAAAGATCGTCGTTCGGCAGTGGCATATCCGTAAACGGCCGCACCATCGGACGAATCAATTGGTAGGCTTTGCGCTGCACCGGGAAAATATTCTTCAGCCACCAGCGCGATACTTCCGGAAAGCTCAAGAGACGCAGGGTCTCGCCAGTCGGAGCGCAGTCGATCACGATGACGTCGAACTTCTGCATCTGTTCGTAGCGCGTGATCAAGAGCAGGCTGGAAAGCTCTTCCATTCCCGGGAAGGTCGCCATCTCCTCGGCAACGACCTCGTTGAGGCCACGCCAGGCAAACATCCCGAGAAGGTACTTTTGAATGGTGCCCCAGTGCTCGCGAATCTCGTGGAAGACGTCCACCTCCTGTCCCCAAAGGAGAGGAGCAATCTCGCGGGGCTCAGGCCCGATTGGAACGTCGAATGAATCGGCAAGACTGTGGGCCGCGTCGGTCGAGATCACCAGTGTTCGCTGCCCTCGCTGAGCGCAGCGTAAAGCAGTCGCCGCCGCGACGCTGGTTTTGCCAACTCCGCCTTTGCCGGTGTAGAGAATCGTTCTCATGTTTGTTCTCGCTTTCCCATGACGAAGCAAGACCCCGGAGGGTACGTGTCCGCGCGATCAGACGAGCGGGCGTTCGATGCCTGGTAGCAAAAACCCCCCGGGCCCGAATGGGCTGGGGGGTACGCTCGAAGACTAAATGAAAGCGTGAACGACGAACGCTACTTGTCGAGCTTGCCCAAATCGTCCAGGTTTAACGTATTGATAAAGTCACGGAATACTGAAAGCTTCTTGAGCTCTTCCTCGCGAACTGGCTCGGCGCTTTCGGCCGCCGCCTCGGTTTCGCCGGATGCTGTCTCGCTATCGAGAGCGACTCCGGCCTTATCGAGCACCGTGTCCTCCGCGAAAATCGGCGCTTGAATCCGAACCGCCAACGCGATCGCGTCGCTTGGTCGCGAATCAATCTCAAGGTGACGGCCTTCGATGTCAATATTCACTCGGGCATAAAACACGTCGTCGGCAAGGTCACTGACCACGACACGCGTCACCTTTGCCCCAAGCTCGCTGATCACCGTCTTGAGCAGGTCGTGGGTTTGTGGCCGTGGTACCGGGACGCTCTGAAGCTGGATGACGATAGCGTCAGCTTCGCTGTTGCCGATCCAAATGGGGAGGTAGCGTTCCGATCCCTTTTCCTTGAGAACGACGACGCGCTGGTAGGTCTGGAGGTTGACTCGAACGCTTTCCACAACCATCTCGACCAGCATGGTGGTTCTCCTCTCCACGGACCCTGTGTATCGCGGCTCTTACGTCCCGGCTGGGATGCGCACGTTATGTGCCAGATTCCCCAACCTGACCGTCGATCTCCGGCCAGATTCCTGACCACCGTTCCCTCGATGCGCCGAGTGATCCACAGGCGCGACGACGGTTAACAGTACGAAATCTACACAGTGCCATCGGTGGCAAAGTAAGTATAGAAATGGCCAAAGCCTTTGTCAAGCCGACGATCACGACTCGCGACCAATGCAACCGCGCCACTACGGTGCTATAATTCCCGCATGTTGCTGGCAATTGACATCGGCAATACGAACATCGCGCTCGGTGGCTACGATGGCGAGCGGCTGGTCGCCAGCTGGCGCGTCAATACCGATGCCAACCGCATGCCAGATGAGTACGCCGTCCTCATTGACAACCTCCTTGGCTACGCCGACCAGTCCTTGAAAGACGTGACGGCGGTCGTGCTCAGTAGCGTCGTTCCTACTCTCACGACGACGTTCGAGGAGCTTTCCCAGCGGTACTGCCACTGCACTCCAGTCGTTGTCGGTCCCGGTATTCGGACCGGAATCAAGATTCTTTACGAAAACCCGCGGGAAGTCGGAGCGGACCGCATTGCCAATGCCGTCGCGGCGATTCAACGCTACGGTGGCCCTGCAATCGTCATTGACTTCGGCACCGCCACGACTTTCGATGCCTTATCGAAAGATGGCGAATACCTCGGAGGGGCGATCGCGCCCGGCCTCACCATCTCGGCCGACGCCCTTTTTCAACACGCCGCGCGCCTGTATCGCGTCGAGCTCAAGCGCCCCAAACAGGCCATTGGTCGCAACACCGGGGCGAGCGTGCAGGCGGGTATCATCTATGGGTACATTGGCTTGATCGAAGGACTGGTACAACGCTTTCGGCACGAGATGGGACCGGCGCGGGTCATTGCAACCGGCGGGCTTTCGAACGTCATCGCCCAGGAAACGACCGTTATCGACGTGACCGATCCACTGCTCACCCTCGACGGACTGCGTCTGATCTACGAAATGAATCAAGTCGTACCGTCACGACCATAACGATGAGGCCCAATGGACTCTGGTAGTCGCCAGGAACCGCCAACTGCTCTCACTGAGAAGAGAATCATCCTTGGGGTTTCTGGCAGCATCGCCGCCTTCAAAGCGGTCGCCCTGGCCAGCGAGCTTGTGAAAAATGGTGCCTCGGTCGATGTCGTCATGACCCCCGCCGCGACTCGCTTCATCCTGCCTCTTAGCTTCGCGGCGATCACCAATCGGCCAGTCCTTACTGATCTTTTTTCCGATCCAGGCAGATCGATCGCTCACGTGTCGTTGGGCGTCGATGCCGACGCGCTGGTGGTCGCCCCGGTCACGGCCGACTGTCTCGCGGGGCTGGCCCTCGGCCTCGGCCACAATGCGCTTCTGGCCACCGCGATGAGCAGTCGTGCTCCGCTACTACTCGCGCCCGCCATGGAGACGCTAATGTACGAGCACCCAGCCACCCAGCATAACCTGGAGATCCTGCGTCGCCGTGGAGCAATCGTGATCGAGCCAACGAGCGGACGACTCGCGTCGGGCCGCTCCGGCCGAGGACGCATGGCCGAGCCCAGTCAGATAGTCCGGGCTCTGCAAGGTGTTCTTGGCCGCCCGATCGACCTTAAGGGGCGGCGCATCGTGGTGACGGCCGGGGGCACGCGTGAGCCAATCGATCCGGTTCGCTTTATCGGAAATCACTCGTCCGGCAAAATGGGCGTCGCGATTGCCGAAGCGGCACGCGACCGAGGCGCAAGCGTCCATTTGATCGTGGGATCGGTCAGTGTTCCGCTTCCCGGGGGCGTAGACGTCCAGACCGTCACGACAACCTTGGATCTGCAAGCGGCGGTTGAAGCCGCGGTTCAAAACGCGGACGTACTGATTATGGCCGCGGCGGTCGCTGACTTCCGGGTTGAGCAGGTAGCAGCGAATAAGATCAAGCGCACCGGCGCAGATCTCACACTTCGGCTCATTCCAAACCCGGACATCCTGGCCTCGATCGCCGCGACATCTTTGCTTAAGGTGGGATTTGCCGCCGAAACCCACGACCTATTGGCCAACGCTCAACAAAAGCTCGCCAAGAAGCACGTCGATTTGATCGTCGCCAACGATGTCACCCTGGCCGGCTCCGGCTTCGGCACCGATACCAACCAGGTTAGCTTTGTCGACCATGACGGAATCGAAGAATTGCCCCTGCTGAGCAAGCGCGACGTTGCCGACCGCTTATTGGCTCGGGTAGTGCGCCTGCTCGAGGAGCGTTCTCGCTCAAGCGAGAGCATCTCCTGAACCGCGCCCCCGACAATTGACTTCCGAGTATGCTGCCTAATAGTGGCCTAAATGGGCATACTGTTCGATTGGCTTGCGCGGCTGCTGGTTTTTCGGCTTGGCGCGGATTGCGTCGGCGTCGGCAACCCCAACCGTGACGACCGTCTTGACTCGACGCTCGACGGGAATACCCAACATCTGCTTTGCGACCTCGGGCCCGTCGCCCTTCAGGGTCGCGATGGCCGAGCCGAGGCCACGCGCCGCCGCGGCCAAGAGGAGCCGCTCGGCCATGCGGCCTTCATCGAAGATCTCGAGCTCTTCGCGCCCCGTCTCGCCTTGCGTGACGATGACCAGAACCACATCGGCCTTGCCGGCCATGTTCGCGCCACCCGCGGCGAGCTTCTGGCGAACCTCCGGGTCTTGCACGACGACGACCTCGGACGTCTGGCGGTTGCTCGCGCTGCCGGACCAGCGTCCCACTTCGAGAATCTCGGCGAGCGCGTCTTCGGGCACTGACTCGGCCCGGTATTCGCGGACCTGTCGCACGCGACGTAGGAACCTTATCAGGGCTGAGTGTTCTTGGCTCACGGTGCATACCTCCCCAGATTGATCGTTCGACCAGGCTACGCCACGAAGGCGAGCGTTGCCCTCTATGTTACCTCACTGACCGACAAAACGCGCCCTCTGGCCGATAATTGCTTCCCTCGCCGTTCCGTTAATCGCCGATGACGCTCTCGGCACACAAAATGCCGGTTTACCTCCGACATCTGGCAAAGACCAGTAAAGCCCGGAGGTAGCCGTGGCCACCCGCGTGGGGATCAATGGTTTAGGACGGATCGGCTCGCTCGTGTTGCGGGCCGGGCTCGATTATCCGGATCTGCAATTCGTGGCAGTCAACGATTTGACCGAGCCGGACATGCTCGCTTATCTTTTCGAGTTCAACTCGGTCCATGGAGCGTTTGACGGGACGGTGGAAGTCGAGAACGATGCTCTGGTCATCGATGGCGAGCGCATCCGGGTCTTTCACGAAAAGGACCCTGCCCAAGTTCCCTGGGGACAGGTCGGCGTCGATATCGTCATCGATTCCACCGGCATGTTTGAAAGTCTTTCCGCTGCGTCCAAGCACTTGCAGGCCGGCGCCAAAAAGGTCATCATCACCGCGCCGGCGAAAGACGTCCCAACTTTGATCGTCATGGGCGTCAACGAGCACATGTACGATCCTCAAAAAGACGACGTCGTCGCGATGGGCTCCTGCACGACCTATGCGCTGTCGGCAGTCCTCAAGGTGATGAACGACAAGTTCGGTGTCAAGCGCGCGATGGTCAACACCACCCACGCC
>DATLSK010000155.1:0-8820 GCA_035534155.1 Chloroflexota bacterium
GGAACCTGACTGTGCTCGCCAACCACGGTCACCGGCAATTTACCAGCCGGGGCGCGGTCGGGAACGCGAATCGTGGGCGAGTGAGCGATCTGCCCCGCGCTATCGGTTACGATGTCAAAGGCGATCGGATGGTTGTTCACCACCATCTCGACCGTCAGGTGTTCGGCATGCGCGAAACCTTGACCGGTTAGACCGACAATCGTGCCCGGAGGACCGGCATAGGTGGTCAAACCGCACGTTGGGGTGTAGGGCATAACGGTCAAGGTCGCGTCGGTGACGACCTGGCTCACCGTTCCAACCGCGAACACCTTGAGCTTGCCACGGCGGTTCCAGGGAATTGTGATCGCCGATTTCAAATCGAATTCACCCTTCTGGTTGACGATCGCATTGGCCAGGGGCGGACCCTGGGTACTGTCGAGAAACACGACAACGCGCTCGCCGGGAGCGAAGTCGTGACCGGTGACCCCGATGATCGCTTCTGGCTGCGGAGTGTAGGTGGTTAGACCGAGCCAGGGATTGAACGCGAGAACGCTGAACGGTATCCGGACCGGGGCCTGGCTCTGTGTTCCAACGAGCAGAAAGGCGTGGTCGCCGGGCGCCGAGGGTGGCACGGTTATGCCCTTTACGTGGACGTTCCCAGCCGAGTCCGCGCGCAACCCACCGATCGGAGTTGAATTCAACGAATCAAAGTAGATCGTAATTGGTTCGTTGGGATGGAACCCGCCGCCGCTAAAGCTCACCTGGCTCATGGGTTTGCCCGAATACGTCGTCGGCGCCGCGCCGGGCATTCCACCTTCCACCGCGAATTGAGCCGTGGCACGCCGACCCGAGGTCAGTCCGATGACTGCCACGGTTTGGTCGCCATTGGGCCAGACATCCTGGATCTTGAAGACAGCGCCGGAAAAGTTGCCGTCTTTGTCCGTTTTGCTGGTCACCAGTATCTGCGGTTTGGCGCTCCCAACCGTCCGTTCCAGGCGGACCTTTTCAAACGAGTCGAAGCCATACCCGGAAGCGGTGATCACCGAGCGGCGAGTCACCTTTCCCGCGTTGAGCAGTAAGGTCGGCGGGAGGTTGTTCGGCGTCGGCGACGCCTTCGCTCGCGGGGTCGACGGTACCGTGGACGGGTGCGGTGTCGATTCCCCCGTCGTCGTGACCGCGACCGACGTCGCGACGAGAGCCGGCGCGGGCGTCGACCCGTTGTCGTTCGTGGACACTGTCCAGATCAGATAGCCCACGACCGTGGCGACGATTCCAACCCAGAGAAACGTCCGACGCATCGGCGAGAATTCCTCCGATTGGTTTCAGCCTTTTGGCGATGCCCGGAGCGAGGCACGCCTTGCTCCGGGCGTCCACGACCTCTCGCGTCCTCTACTGGCCGCCCGTACCAGTCCCGGTCGTGTCGGCGGCCGGGCCGGGTTGCGGCATCGGCGCCGGTGTTGGCGTCGGCAGCAACGCGCGGGACGGCGGATTGGAATCGTAGGGACACACGAACGGCTTGCTTGCCGCTGCTGCCGCGGCCTGTGGCGCATTCGAATCCGGAGCCATCACCTGCATCTTCGCAGTGGCCGGAATCTGGCTGTCGACGCCGAGCAGCGAAAAGATGAGCTGTCCCGGCTGGGTTTGTGGCTCGATCGTGTAGCTTCCTGCCGCGGCGACGTTGCCCAGCGGATCCGTGATGAAACATGAGACTTCATTACCTGCGCTCTGTGCTGTACGCCCGACGTAGACGTGAACAAGCTCTTCACGGGCGAATCCGGTACCGTAAAAGGTCACCGTCGTGCCCGCGCGACCACCATACGTGCTGGTCTCGGCAATCGGCGTGTATGGCAGAATGTCGATGCTGACGGTGGAAGGCGCCTGGCTTTGTTCCCCGATTGCAATGAAGGTGTTTTTCCCTTTTAGCGAGAAGGGAATGGTGAACGGGGCAGCATTTTGAAATGAGCCCGTTCCGTCAGAGCTCACCACGGCGATTGGCGCGCTCTGAATGCTATTGAGATGCAGCAGGACGCGTTCGTTCGGGCCAAATCCCTTCCCGGTGAAGGTGAGAGTCGAGTCCGCACGGGTCGCATAGCTATTCACCGTGATCGTTGGGTACAGGTTGAGCATTAAGAAGCCCACGGTGACCGGTGACTGACTCTTCTGCCCCACGAAGATGAAGGCATTGTTCCCAATCGCGCCAAACGGCACGGTCAGGTTATCCTGACGCAGGTTGCCGGCTTCATCGGTATGCACGGTGTCGATCACCGGCGAGTTCAAGCTGTTGAAAAAGATCTTGACGGTTTCGGTAGGCGCGAAGCCTTTTAGCGAGTAGGCGATCACGTCGCCCGGTTTACCGACCTGGGTGCCAAAAGTCACCTGTGGGCTGTTGGCGGCAACCGTCCCGGTGGCAATGGCTTGTTGGGAGCCGTTGTGCTCCTGGGCGACGACGATGAATGGGCCGGACACGAAGTCGCTCGGCAGGGAAAGATTGAATCCCCCGAACGTGCCACTCTTATCCGCCTGGACGAAGCCGAGGCTCTTTCCCTGGTCGTCCGCCCGGTGCTTCAGGTACAGGTCAATTGTCGAGCCGGCCGTGAAGCCGGAACCGGTCACTCCCACGCTCGATCCGGGCCGCGCACTCGACGGGTTGAGCAAGACCAATGGAACGTGCGTGGTTACAAGCTGACTGGCCACGTACGGTGTCGGGGACGCTTTCGCTGACGCGGTTGGGACCTTCCTGACTCCCGCGGCGGTCGGTGATGAGGCGCTCACCGGCTGCCGCGGCGCCGGCGTTTGAACCGAGCGCCCGGCGGTCACCGGCGCTTGAGCGGCCGAGTTGTTCGATGATCCCGGTAAGGAGATGCCCGACCCCGCCACGGCGCCGAGCAGAGAAAGAATCGAGATCACTCCGAGTAGAACCAGCACTTTGCGCATCTTTCCTCTCCTGTGGGCCGACCGCGCTGGCGGTGTCAGTTGCTCGCGACGGGTTTAATGACTTGACGAACCTCGAGCGAAACGTCGCCTTCCTCGAATCGAGCCATGACGCGGGAATGGTCGTAGGCCGTCAAGGCGAGTGTTTCGCTATTCTGTTCGAAGATGTCGTGCAACTGGTTGGACATCACTAGGTAGTCCAGGTTTTGCCAATTGTTGTGGAGCAGCTTGTCGTAAATCGCCGGGTCGCCAGAGATTTTCCAGTGCGAGTTTGCGATGGGATAGGTCGGAACGTTCCCCCACGGGTCATGCAAATCCACCCATAAATCATCGTCGATGAGCATGTTTGCGTCCGCGGGCACATGTTGGCGGATGAACGTCAACTGGTCTTGCTGGAGCATCGTCTGGTTGACGAAGTATTCGTCGTGTGACTGGGCCAAAAACCCAACCGTCAATGCCGTCAATATCACCATCGCGACCGCGGATCCTCCCACCGGTGCTTGCATCCTCGACAGGTGATGCAGGAGTATGCCGACGTTGAGGGCAAAGAAGGGCAAGACCGGGACCACGTAGAAGTCAATCATCACGCTTCCCCGGACCAGATAGATCACAAAGGCGGAAGAGAGAAGTGCCGCGACGAGGGTGTTGCGGTTGCGTTCGCGATCAAAATATCCGATCAGCAGGTTGATCGCGGTTGCACTGGCGCCTGCCACGATTATCAACGGGTCTTTGTTCCACCACTTGCCCCAGAAATACTGCCAAAACTGGCTATCCGGGTTGAGGATGCTGCCGCCGTGCCGGCTGACCTGCCAGAGCAGTGTTGAAATCAAGGAAACGTGTGCGCCCGGCGAGCCGTTGCCGATGATTCCGCCTCCCGCGGGGAAAAACTCCCCTTTCAGCAGAGCGTACAGCGGGTAGAACGAGATAATCATGGCGGCCGACACTGACCAGCCGACGATGGAAAAGCGCTCGCGGTAGCTGCTTCGCACCTGGTGATAGAGTAAATAGGCGAATGCCGGTGCGAAGAAGAGCGCGTTCTCTTTGGTTAGCGTGGCAATTCCGAAACACAGTCCGCTCGTCAGGATTGGGACGATCCGACGCGAGTTTTGCAGCAGCAGGTCGAGCGCCAACAACAGCAGAAAGACCATGACGTTATCGAGCAAGATCATGCGCTGGTAGTAGACGTCGAGTGGCGATAGGATGAAGACGATCGAAGCGGCGATCGCCGCTAAGTGGCTACCCGTCATGCGTTGGGCAATGCGGTAGAGCAGCGCCGTCGAACCGACGTCGACCAGGATCATGAATGCTCGTCCGCTGTTGATCGTCATGCCAAAGGAATGAAAGTGTCCGGGCAAAAGGAACTCCCAGAGGGCGATGAACAGCCAGCCGGCCGGCGCGTGGTCGTAGAAGTAGGTGTAGGGCGCCAACTGGCCGAGATGAATAATGGCCCATGCCTGTTCGAGATAGATGCCTTCGTCGCCGAGATACAACGGATAATTGAAGGCGTTGAAAGCGTGGCTCACGAAAGCGATGACGACCATGCTCACGAGCCCGTACTCGTCGAGAAAGGCCGACAGTCGGGCAAGCGGAGTTTGGGCCGCGGCCGGAGCGGAGCCCACGGCGGATCCGAGGTCTGACATTGTTTGCTCCTTGCCCGAAAGAATCAGATCGTGCGGTCAACGCGGTGTGCGCCGATGTGTTTGGTCTTCTCCCAGTTGTTCACCCCGCGAACCTGACGGACCATGGCTCGTAAGGCCGCGTAGGCCAGCACCCACTGATACGGCAGATACGCGCCCGCCATCAGGAGCGGCATCTTGCGGGGAGGATCCAGGTGGTGCGCTTGAGCGAACTCGTAGAGACCGACGACGCTAATGACGTAATGTGCGAGCAGAAAGTAGGCCGGCAAAAGCAGCAGCATCGCGACGACGACCGACGTGCGAACCGTGAACATCATCCAAATCGAAATCGGGACATAAAGTGCGAGCGCCGCCTGGAGAATCGGGAAAGCGAGCGTATAGATCGCGAGATATTTTTGGAAGAATGTCGGCAGTTTTTGCCATTCGCCTTTGGCGAGCGTTTGGAGAAATCCCTGGCTCCAGCGCGTGCGTTGCTTGATGAAGTGGCCGAGCGTTGGCGGCGTTTCCTCTTTCGTGACGTAACGATCGTCGTAGACAACCCGGACCCGCTCGCCAATCGAGCTCAGCCGGATCCCGATGTCGGCATCTTCGGTGAGATTATGCTCGTCCCAACCGCCGATCTGTTCCATGAGCTCACGTCGGAAAAAGACAGTGTTCCCGCCGAGGGGAATCATGCCGACGCTCGCGTGAAAGTGGAGACGTGACTTGAACCAGAAGTAGTATTCGAGCACATTGAGTACCGAATACCATGATGAGTCGTAATCCATGAGTTGAACGCCGCATTGAACGGCCCGGACTCGTTCACGGACCATCACGGTATTGACCACGTTAAAGATGTCCGGATGGATCTCGTCCTCGGCGTCGAAGATCGTGACGACGTCGTGCGTTGCTTGTCGAAAGCCTACGTTCAGCCCGTGCGGCTTGTTGATTGGGGTATCGTTGAACGTAATGACGTCGGCATTGCGGACGCCGGCCAGGCTGAGCTCGTCGATCTTTTCCTGGGCGCGCGCAATCGTTCCAACGTCCCCACTTTCGCAAATCACCATGATCCGGACGAGATCACCGGGGTAATTGGCTCCGGCGACGCGGGCAATGGTCGACTGAATGACCTCCTCCTCGTGCCGGGCAGGGAGAAGGACGGTGAACGATAGCTTAGGGAGCTCAAACGTCTCGGGCGCGGCCGCGGCGTCGTAGGCCTCGGGCTGGTCCCAGGTATAAATCATCAGATAGACGGTGTAGCCAGCCTGAAGCGATACCAGCACCGAGAAAATCAGCGCGGCGACAATGAAAAAGCTCACGACAACCGCCAAACGGACGGCCCAATGCGCGATGCCTTCACCGCGAGCGCTCGAGATGAGCCGATGAATCGAGCGCCGGTATCCATGACCGCAATAGAGACCGCAATAGATGCTGCCTGCTCCGCTGGCCTGTTTCTTGCGCGAGCGTGGGCACGATTCAGGCCGGAGGATCCGATGTTAAGCGCACTCATTGTCGAAGATGATGGTGAAATTGCTGATCTCATCGAATTAACCCTGCAGATGCAATGGCCGGGCGGAAGTTGTTCACGGGTTGGCGATGGTCAGAGTGCTGTGACCTTGGCACGGTCGCAAGATCCGGACCTGATTCTTCTTGATCTTGGATTGCCGTCGATGGATGGCTTTGACGTGATCAAGGAAATTCGCCGATTTTCGGCGGTCCCTCTCGTGGTGGTGACTGGTCGGGGGGAAGAAGTGGAACGGGTCCGGGGACTCGAGCTCGGGGCCGATGACTACGTCGTCAAGCCGTTCAGTCCGCTCGAGCTCCTCGCTCGGACCAAGGCAATTCTTCGCCGCTGTCACAATCAGATCGAGCTAGGCAGCGGCCAGCCAAACTTCGACGATGGCTACCTGGCGATCGATTTCGCTCGTCACCAGGCCGCGATTGAGCGCAAGCGGATTTACCTCACGGCGACTGAGTTTCGCGTGTTAGCCTTTTTGGTGCAAAATCGTGGGTTTGTCGTGAGTCACCGCTCACTACTCGCCAAAGTGTGGGGACACGAATACGAAGACGCCACCGATTACTTGAGGGTTTACGTCCGACGGCTGCGCGAGAAGATCGAACCAGATCCAGATGTGCCACGCTATCTGGTGACCGAGCGTGGCGTTGGTTACCGATTCGTTCAATCCGGCGGTCGAGACGCGTTTGATCGGGCGATGACGTGAAAGCAGACCAGGCAATAACCGGGGGCCGGGATGAGAGGCCTCATCTCGACCCCTGGTTAACGGAAATGCCGTGCGAGGTTTATTGCCGCGCCCGAACCCGATCGTAGCAATTGCTGCAGTAGACCGGCTTGTCATTGCGAGGCAGAAACGGCACCATTGTGCTCGTGCCGCACTCCGCGCAGACGGCGGGATGCATTTCCCGCTGTGGGCGCGACGAGCGATCACTCGCGTAGTCGCCGCCTCCCATCCGCTGGCGACGAGCGGATCGACAGGTGGGACACCGCCCAGGCTCGTTCATTAACCCCCGACTTGCATAGAACTCCTGCTCCCCCCCGGTAAAAACGAAATCAGCGCCGCATTCCCGACATTTGAGGACCTTATCGCTGTAGCTCACCAAAACCTCCGGTCGGTATTGGTTGGCAGGTAGGTTGCCAGGGGCTGTGCCAGGGCTCGTGCCGCGTCGCGGTACCCAGGCCTGATCACCGCGCCGAGATGACCTAGGACCATACCACCGGGCGGCAGTATACACGATGAGCAGTCACTTTGCAATACGTTCAGACAACATTCTTGGATGAATTGCTGAATGCTCGTTCGTCGGTCGCGATCACTGCACCCCTTTCCGCGGATCTGCTACGATGGCAATCATGGTGCGCGGCAGATGATTTCAGACTCTCGACCGACGGTCGAAATTGACGGATTCAGTGGCCCTTTTGATCTGCTCGTCCGCTTGGTTGAGCGACGCGAGCTCGACGTCGTCGCGATCTCCCTGGCCGCGGTTACCGAGCAGTACTTAGAACAGCTTGCGCTCGTTCAACTGCGCGATCCGGAACATCTTTCGGCATTTCTGGTCGTTGCCACGAAGCTCTTGCTGATCAAGTCGACGGTGCTTCTGCCGGTTCAAACGCGCGCTGCTTCGAACAGCGACGCTGAGCTTGATCCAACGGATCTGACCGAGCGGCTGCGGATTTATGGATCCTTTCGCAAAGCTAGTCAGTCACTGAGCGTGCGTGAGGCGGCAGGTTTGCGAAGTTATCCCTCGCTTCCTCGCTCCTATCGGCCCGCGAGCGCCCCGGTCCCGACTCGTCTCGATTTAGCTGAGCTTCAGGCGGCGTATCTCCGGGCGGTCAGTCGAAAGGTAGCCGAGCCTGCCCCGGTCCCCTTGAACAGCGAGCCGCGAGTAACCGTCGCGGAGATGTTCGCGGCACTCGAGACTGCGCTGAGTCATGGATCCCGCGTCGTGCTCGGTGAGCTGATCGGTGCCGGTGCTCCGCGCCAGAGGTTCGTCGCGGCCTTCCTCGCGCTGCTTGAAGCGGTCCGCCTTGGTGTTGTGCGAGCAAGCCAGGAGTCTCGATTCGGCGAGATTGCCCTGTTCCGCGCCGCCGAGACGGACCGGCCGACGGTGGATCTGACACCCCTCGATAGTGAGCAGTGAGGGCGCTCGTCACGTCAATTGACGAGGCTGGCGTTAGACCAGTCAGACGCGCGGTCGCTTCGCGAGAGCGGCGGCGATCGTCCTGGCTTGTCGTTCCCAGGTCCAATCGCGAAGCAGGGACGCGCGGGCGGCTTGGCCAAGCCGGCAACGTTGCTCGGGGGAATCGAGCAGAGCGGTGACGGCGTGTGCCATGGCGTCGACGTCCCCCGGGGCGACGAGTAGTCCGGTCTCGTCGTGCTGGACGTATTCCGTCGCCTGTCCGACCGCGTCGGCAACCACCGGTACCCCGCCCAGGAGCAAGTCGACCAGCTTCATCAGACATTTGGCTCGATTCAAGAGGGTGTCGTCGAGTGGGTAGACCGCGACGTCAGCGGCTGCGAGGTAGTGAGGTAGCTCGGCGGTTGGCAGCCAGCCTACCTGATGGACGACATCGGTCAGCCCGTGCTTGGCGACGAGCAGCCTGAACTCTTCTTCTTCGCCACTCAACCCCTTTCCGACGACCAGAAAGTGCGCCGTCGGACGGATCTGATGCAGGCGTGCGAAGAGGGCGGCAAGGCGGCGCGGCGCAAATTCGACAAATCGCGTATACGCAAGAACGATCGGTTCGTCGCTCATGCCCAGGCCCTGGCGAACCTCGCCG
>DATLSK010000156.1:0-8828 GCA_035534155.1 Chloroflexota bacterium
AAGTATTCAAGTCGTGCCCTTATTTGAAGGGATCGAGGACTTGGATGAAGGTCCGCGGATTCTCCGAACCTTGTTCTCGATCAGTCCATATCGCCGGCTGGTTGCTGCGACTGGCGATGTTCAGGAAATTATGCTTGGCTACTCCGACTCGAACAAAGACGGTGGCTACCTGGCGGCAAGTGTTCAGCTCTACGAAGCTCAGGATCCGCTGGCCGACGCCTGCGCCGAGTTCGGGGTGCAGATCGAGCTGTTTCAGGGACGGGGCGGCGCCATCGGGCGCGGCGGCGGGCCGATGGGGCGAGCGATTGCCGCGATGTCGCCACGGGCATTGAACGCTCGGCTGAAATATACCGAGCAGGGCGAGGTGATCTTCACCCGCTACGGCAACCCGGGTATCGCCCATCGCCATCTCGAACAGGTGGTTCATTGGACGATGATGGCAGGGCTAGCGCCGCAGCGCCCAAGCGCGACCGGCGAGCAGCTCGCGGTTTGGCAAGTGACCTTGAAAGATCTTGCCGAGCGCTCGCTGCTGGCTTACCGAGCCCTCGTCGATCGGACTCCTGGCTTCGAGCGTTACTTCCGGGAAGCGACGCCGTTTTCGGAAATCGCCGAGCACGCGATTGCCTCGCGGCCGGTCAGCCGATCGACCTCGAGTCAGCTCGCCGACGTTCGAGCGATTCCCTGGGGATTTAGCTGGACCCAGTGTCGGGTGAACCTGCCCGGCTGGTACGGTCTGGGCAGCGCGGTCGAAAGCTACCTCTCGGCGCATCCGGACCACCAGGGCTTGCTGATGGCGATGTATCAGGGGTGGCCGGCTTTCCGCTCGATCATCGACAACGGCCAAATGAGCTTAGCAACTGCCGACATGGCCGTCGCTCGCTTGTATCGTGATGCGGTGTCCGACGCTGCCCTGGCCCACCGGATTTATTCGCTGATCTTCGATGAGTACGAGCGCAGTCGGCGCGGAGTGGTTGCGATTACCGGTCAGCGCGTGCTGCTTGGCGAATCGTCGATTCTGCTCCAGTCGATCCGCCTCCGCAATCCCTACGTCGATCCTCTCAACGTTGTCCAGGCAACGCTTTTGCGTACCGTGCACCAGGGCGGTTTCTACAGCGATCGTCGGGCGCTCGATCTGATCTTGCAGACGATCAACGGCATCGCGGCAGGGGTGCAGACGACCGGCTAACGGAGGCGAGGGTGGCAACCGATGCGCTCACGGGGCGCAAAGGCGACGAGGCGGAAGCCGCGAAAATTGCCCGGCACCTTCAGGGGAAACACTGGGTTCTCTGATACAATAAGTGACGAACGCATGTTCCAGGAATCCGAGGCGAAACCATGACAGAGCGGGTAGTGACACCGCAGCCGCGCGTGGAAGACGAGACCCTTGACGTCAGCTTGCGGCCGCGGCGTCTCGACGAATACGTCGGCCAAGACCGAGTGAAAGAGAATCTGAAGATCTTTATCGAAGCGGCTCGGGTCCGCAAGGAGCCATTGGACCATCTGCTTCTCTATGGCCCGCCTGGCTTGGGAAAGACAACCCTGGCGAACGTCGTTGCCAACGAGATGGGCGTGCAAATCAAAATTACCTCGGGACCAGCGATCGCGATCCCGGGCGATCTCGCGTCGATTCTGACTGTTCTGCAAGAAGGCGACATTCTCTTCATTGACGAGATTCACCGCCTGAGCCGGCTCGTCGAAGAGGCGCTTTACCCGGCCATGGAAGACTTTGCCTGGGACATGGTTCTTGGCAAAGGCATGGGGAGCAAGAGCGTCCGCCTGCGGCTGCCGCGTTTCACGATCGTCGGTGCGACGACCCGCTACGCCTTGCTCAGCTCGCCGCTGCGCGATCGCTTCGGCGCGACTCACCGTTTGGATTTTTACGATCTCAAATCGTTGGAAAAGATCGTAACGCGGGCAGCGAAGATTCTCGGGGTGTCGATCGACCAGGAAGGATCCGTGGCGATTGCCCGCCGCTCGCGCGGGACGCCGCGCATTGCCAACCGACTCTTAAAACGGGTCCGCGATTACGCGGACGTTCGGGCCGCGGGCAAGATCACTCAAGCGGTGGCTGACGAAGCGCTGGCAATGCTCGAAGTCGACGATCTGGGACTAGACGATGTCGATCGCCAGGTGCTGCGAGCGATCATCGAGAAGTTCGATGGCGGCCCGGTCGGTTTGGAGACGATTGCTGCCTCGATCAACGAAGAGGCCGACACGATCATGGATGTCTACGAGCCGTTCCTGCTCCAGCTTGGCTTTATCGACCGAACGCCGCGCGGCCGCGTGGCCACTCGTCGCGCCTACGAACACCTCGGGCTGCCGCCGCGCGATCCGGCGAACGTTCCACAGCCCCCGCTGTTCTAAGCTGATGGGCGACCGAGACGGACTCTTGTTGAACGATCACTCAGCACGCGCTCGTCGGGACGTCGTGCTGGATGTCATCCTGGTCTGGATCATCACGATTCTTGCCTATCTCGTGGTCGGCATTCTCCGCGTCTATCAGTTCGTCCGTTCGGTTTGGGGGAGCCTTTGGCCTGAGCGAAATTTGCTGGAGTGACGACGATAAAAGCGGAATAATGGGCTACCCCACCCGGTACGCGGCGATCCAGACGCCTAAGGCGACAAAGATGAGAGTGAAGGGGTTCACAATCATACCCATCACGACGTTGAAGGCGAGCGGGACTAGCATGCCGGATTGGAGAAGATCCAGCGGACCGTGGAAAAGGAAGTCACCGAAGCCGAGGACCAGGTAGCTGAGGATCACGCCGGCGCCAGCCAAAATCCGTAGATAGAGATGGCGCTTGCGGTTGACCGATCGGCTGATCGCTTCGGCGAGAACGATGCCTACGCCGAAGGGAAACGCGATCAGGAACAGTGGGACCACTCTCCCCAGAATGCTGCCGACCACACCGAGAGCAACGGCACTGACCACGGTGACGACGAGAGCAACCACCACGTTCACTGGTGACAGGATGAAGATTGGCAAGGGCCGGAGCTTGGCGCAACCGGAACACTTGGCGCCGACCGGGGTCATGACCAGGCAACGCGGACAGATCGGCTTCCCGCACTGGGCGCAACGGAGGTAGGTTTGAACGTTGGGATGGGTCGCGCAGGCGAAGGCGTCCCCGGAGTCAGGCGCGTTCAACGATAGTCTGAACCGATGAGGATTCGCGTGCCCAATTGACGAAATTTCGGTAGACCCGCAACCCGAAAATCGCACTCTTTTCTGGATGGAATTGGCTGGCGAAGACGTTGCCAACGGCAATTGCACTGGTGAATGGCCTGCCATATTCGGTCACGCCGGCTACCACGCCGCGGTCGTCTGGAACGACCACGTACGAATGAACGAAATAGAAGTTTGCCTCGTTCGGAATGCCGGCGTATAGGCGATGTGGCTGGGTTTGCTGAACCTGATTCCAGCCGATGTGGGGAATCTTCAGCCCATCAGGCAGACGCACGACCCGACCCGGTACGATGCCGAGGCATTCGACCCCACCATCCTCGTCGCTCCAGGACATGAGTACCTGAAGTCCCAGGCAGACCCCAAGAAACGGACGTCCGGAGGCAACGGCGTCACGCAGCGGTCCGATCAGATCGCGACGGTTTAAGCCGCGCATCGCGGCGCCGGCCGCGCCAACCCCCGGCAGCACCAGGGCATCGGCGACCGCGAAATCGCGGCCGTGCTCGGTAACGATCGCCTCGGCGCCCGAGGCTTCTAACGCCCGGGCAACGCTCCGAAGATTCCCGGCGCCGTAGTCGACGACGACGATTTTGGGCCGCGTTCCATTCGTGTCCAACGTTTGTCCTACGACCAGCCTCTGGCCACAACCAGAATATTATCATATTGCGACGGAGCGAGTGCGAGGGACCGCCTCGCTTACGGATCGATCTATTCTCCGGCCGGCATGATCACCTCGACCGTGTAGCCGCGGGAGCGAAGGGCGGCCAGAACTTCGTCGCGCTGTTCGGGGCCACGGGTCTCGAGGTGGACCACGACTTCGGAGACGTCGACTGGCAGACCCCAGGCGCTCCGCCGGTGCTCGATCGTGAGGACGTTGACCCGAAGCTCAGCAAGCGGGTGCAAGAGTCCGACCAGTTGGCCGGGTAGGTCCGACATGCGAGCGCGCAGAACGAGGTGGCGAGCCGAGTGCGCCAGACCGTACTCGATCAGGCGGCCGACTAAGTTCGGATCGACGTTGCCTCCGCTGACGACCGCGACGACCACGCTGCCGGCCGGGAGGTGGAGGTGCCCGCCAAGGAGCGCCGCGGTGCTGACCGCCCCGGCCGGCTCGACGACGAGATGTGCCTTCTCTAATAGGTAAACGACCGCGCGATAGATCTCCTCCTCGCCCACCGCGAACATTTCGCTGACGTGCTGACGAAAAACCGCGAATGGCTTCTCGCCTGGGCTTTGCACCCGGATGCCGTCGGCGACGGTTTGGGCCGGTGCACTCTGGAGTTTTCCGGATCGGTAGGACATCACCATTGCCGCGGCCCCGCTGGCTTGGACCCCGGCGAGATGGATCGGCCGCTCGGCTGATTGTACGGCCAGCGCGATGCCGGCGAGCAAGCCGCCGCCGCCGACCGGGGCGATGATCGCGTCGACGTCCGGTCGAGCCGCGAGGATCTCCCGTCCGATCGTTCCCTGGCCGGTGATGACGTCCCAGTCGTCGAAGGGATGAACGAAGGTGAGATTGTCGCGCTCGCTCAGTTGGAGCGCCTCGCGATAGGCAGGCTCGTAACTGTCGCCGGCGAGGACGACCTGAGCACCGTAGGCCTTTACCGCGCTCAGTTTGGCCAGAGGAACGTCGCTGGGCAAAACAATCGTCGCGGCGACTCCGGCGAGCTTCGCCGCCAGGGCAACGCCCTGGCCGTGGTTGCCGGCCGAAGCACAGATAACGCCGCGCTGGCGCTGCTCCGAGGTTAGCCGGGCCACTTTAACGTAAGCGCCTCGGATCTTATAAGCGCCGGTCCGTTGGAGATTTTCCGCTTTCAGATAGACTTGGTAACCGGTCAACTCGCTGAGACCGTCAGCGTAGAGAAGAGGGGTGAGGCGGGCGATTCCACTCAGCAGCCGCGCGGCGTCGTCGATTGCCGTGGCCGGCGGCCAGTTCGAGGGCGAGGCAGTGGGAGGCGGCGAGTCGGTTGTCATGTGATCATCCACGGGACAGACTACGTACATTTTGAGTGTACACGATCGGGCGGGACTCGCGGCAGGGTGGAGGGATTTTGGGATCGCTTTCCCCAACGAGTTCGCCGGTGGTATACTTTCGCCGGAGCCTGCCGTGGGCAGGCGCAGATCCACGGAGAAACAATGAAAGTCCAGGTACCTTTTGAATACGCATCGCGCTTGATTTTGCCCGGTGTGGTTGGGTTGATCACCACGGAATACCGGGGACGCTACGACGTGACCACGGTGAGCTGGTTGATGCCAGCCGGCCGCCAGCCACCGTTGATCGCACTGGCAGTCAATCCGTCAATTCTGTGTCACGATTTCCTCAAGCGGACCGGCGAGTTTGTGATAAACATCCCGACCCGTGACGTCATGAATCAGGTCATGACGTGTGGTCGATTGTCTGGGAATGACGTCGACAAGTTCCAGCGCACCGGCCTCTCCATGGAGGAGCCGAAGCTCGTCCGTCCGCCCTGGATCGGGCAATGTCTTGCTCATTTGGAGTGCGCGGTGGTGAATACCTACCAGCCGGGAGATCATACGATCTTCGTCGGTCAAGTGGTTTGGGCGGCTGCCGAGGAAGGCTCGTTCGACGAAGGCTGGTTACTGCAAGAAAAGGAGCTCAAACCGCTTCATCATCTCGGGGCGAACTGGTTTGGAACGCTCGAAGAGCGATTCGAAGCAAGCTAGTGAGAACTAGGCAGCCTTTCCTTTCGTGGCTTGGAACAACTGCGCGACGGTTTCGACGATCGTCGCGATCAGTCGACCGGGCGCGCTGATCACGGTCACCAGCGGCGAGCGAGCGGTTCTGGCCGGTTGACTGGACGGTGCTACGTTCAAATGCGCTTCCCAGCCATTCTGGAATGCAAGGGTAGACATGTGGATCGTTTGCTGGAAGGCGGCGTCGGAGGTATCACCCGCTCGAAACGCGGCGATCAGCGCACTGAGCTTCTGCGTGCCGTAACTATCAATGAAGTAACGAACGATGTCCTCGCTCTCGGCGTAGGCTAAGGTCGCTTCGGTGGTGCTGTTCGGAAAGTTGCCGGAGATTGCTTGGATCGATAGCAGTTGGTGAGACTTGGCAGCGCCGACGAGTGCTTGCTGAAACGTCGGATCAACGGTGCCCTCGGCTACGACGGCGACTCCCTCGTCGAGCCAGGTCGGAAGCTGACCGAAGGGATCGTTCACGCTGCTATCGAGGAGGACGTGGGTCATTTCGTGGGCGATGCTTCGCTGGTCGTCGGGGATATCGTTTGACGGGGCGAAGAGCATGATCACCCGATAGTTGGGCAAGGTCTGTCCTCCGACCCACTGTTCCGCTCCGCTCCCCAATGCCGTGCGAAAATCATTTTGCTGCCCGTAGATCCAGATCTGGACGGGCTTGATCCCCGGTGCGTTGACGTCGAAATTGGCCGCGGTCACTGCCTGGGTCGCGGCTTGGAGCAAGGCAGTCGCGAACTGGTTGTCGCCGTCGTACCAGTGGAGGGTGATCGGTCCCATGGTTTGACTGTGCCAGGCAAACCGCGGATCAGTGATCGCCAGGTTTTGCCAGTCGCTCAGGAGCTTGGCCGAGCTCTGGTCTTCGATTTGCCAACGATAGCGAACGGTGGCGCCCGGTGGATAGTATTCGCGGTTCAGGTCGATCTGATAAGAAGCAGACACCGTAGCGGCAGGGACGAATTTCGCGTCGGCGATCGAAAGAATCGGGTCATCGCCGACCTGATAGATCAAGCGTACCGAGCTAATCGTGGCGGGACTGCTGGCCTGTAGGGAAAAGGTGAGGCTGGTTGGAAAATCGTTCTTCGCAGTTGATTGGAGAACGGTGATGCCCGGCGAGGCCGCCGCGGCGACCGTTGGCCGAAGGCCGACCAACGGCAGCCACAGCACGGCGACTACCAGGGCTATCCCCAGTAATCTGAAGGAGGTTATGCCTCTTCGCCGAGCTTCCACTGCAGGTACGACTCCATGAACGGGTCAATCTCCCCGTCGAGCACCGCGGTCGGGTTGCTCGTTTCACTATTCGTGCGGTGATCCTTCACCATATTATACGGATGCAGCACGTAAGAGCGAATTTGATTTCCCCAGCCCGCCTCGACGTGCACTCCTTTGATTGCGAGCCGCTCAGACTCGCGTTTTTGCTCCTCGATCTCGGCGAGACGTGCCGCCAGGATTGTCAGCGCCGTCTC
This sequence comes from Chloroflexota bacterium, assembly GCA_035534155.1. GTDB lineage: Bacteria > Chloroflexota > UBA6077 > FW602-bin22 > CADDYW01 > JAJPIK01. Next base: position 7,360 of record DATLSK010000156.1, read on the forward strand.
TCGGTTTTGGAGCTGAGAACGCTCGTTTTGACAGGTCACAACAATCCCGGATGGAATATGGGTGACCCGGACGGCGGTGCTCGTCTTCTGGACGTTCTGGCCACCGGCGCCGGACGAGCGGAAAACGTCGATCCTGAGATCGTCGGGATTGATCTGGACTTTCGCCGCTTCCTCGGGCTCAGGCATGACCTCGACCAGGGCAAACGAGGTATGGCGGCGATGCGCGGCATCGAACGGTGAGAGGCGCACTAATCGGTGGACGCCGCGTTCGGATTTCAGGTAGCCATACGCATAAGGGCCTCGCAGCTCGATCGTCACGCTCTTGACGCCTGCCTCTTCACCGGGCGTTTCGTCGAGAATCTCGGTCTTATAACCGTGACGCTCGCCCCAACGCAGGTACATTCGTAAGAGCATCTGAGCCCAGTCTTGAGCTTCGGTGCCACCCGCCCCGGCGTGTATCGCCAGAATGGCCGGTCGTTTATCATATTGGCCGCTGAGCATGAGCTGAAACTCGAGCTGATCGATCTCTTTGGACAACTCTTGGGTCGATTGATCGATTTGTGCCCCGAGGTCCGCGTCATTTTCGGCAATTGCCAGTTCCAGAAGGCCCTTGTCATCGTCGATCTGTCGCTGGATTCGTCGCCAAAGATCAACGGTGTCGCGTAGCTCGGTGAGCTCGCGCATGGCTACCTGGGCGGCTTGCGGGTCGTCCCAAAAATCCGGGGCGGCCGATGTGCGCTCGAGCGAAGCCAGCTTCTGTTCTTTGCTGGCTAAGTCAAAGACGCACCATAATGTGCGCGACCCGGTCGCGCAGTTTTTCAAGCGTGGATTGCAATTCTTGCATCGTTCATTCCTGTTTGTGTTTTCTGGTGGGCACGGGCCAATTCAGGCGACCGACGCCTCGGGCTCGCTGTCCCTGGGGTTTACCTGAGATTTCCACCGCTGACACCGGTTTCTCGCCAAACGAGCCAATCTTGGACAATTTGCTCGTCGTGCTCAAAGGCGAGTCCGGGCAGCGCGTCGGACGCAAAAAGTCCGGTTTCTTCGACCTCGTCGCATTGTGCCGGTTCGCCGCCGATGATCTCACCGCTGTAGACGACGAAGACGACTGGTCGGTGGGCGCTCGCATAAACCCCGACAAGTCCGGCCAGGCGAATCTCGTAGCCGGTTTCTTCGCGTACCTCGCGCACCGCCGCCGCCGCGGTCGTCTCACCAAGGTCGACGTAACCCGACGGGAAGCTCCAACAACCTTTACCTGGATCGATCGCCCGTCGGTTCAAGAGCAGCTGTCCGTGATGCGCGATGAGCACTCCCACCGCGACCTTTGGACCAGCGTAGTGGACAAAGCCACAGGCGGGACAGGTCGGCCGATCGTGGCCGTGGAGAAAGCGGCTGACGAGCGGAGTCGCGCAGTTGGGGCAAAATTTCATACTTTCTCGCCGCTCAACGCGCAAAGTTCGAGAACTGTA
>DATLSK010000157.1:0-9803 GCA_035534155.1 Chloroflexota bacterium
GTTTGTTATAATTTCTGGGAGGTCTGGCACGCTTGAGCTAGGATATTGCACAAATTAACCTGGAGGCTCGATGAAAAGCTACTCTGCCGATCAAATCCGAAACGTCGGCCTCTTTTCACACGGCGGTCACGGCAAGACGACGCTCGCCGAAGTGTTGCTGTACGCCGGCGGCGCGACGACGCGCATCGGCCGAGTTGATGACGGAACCTCGGTTTCCGATTACGACCCCGAGGAGACCCATCGTCACATCTCGGTTCAGCTTTCGCTCCTACCTCTTGAATGGAACGGACTTAAGATCAATCTGGTTGATACCCCCGGTTATGCTGATTTTGCCGGCGAAGTGATCGCGGCGATGCGGGTTGTTGATGCGGCGCTGATTCTTTTCGAGGCAGTTTCGGGTGTCGAAGTTGGCGCTGAGAATGCTTGGAAGTACGCGGCCGAACGTAATCTCCCCCGCTTGCTCGTTGTCGGAAAGATGGACCGCGAAAACGCGGATTTCAACCGAACGGTCGAGCAGATCCGCGAGCGATTCGGCAATCGTGTCGTCCCGATACAGCTCCCGCTCGGATCCCAAGAGAATTTCAACGGCGTCATTGATCTCGTCACGATGAAGGCGCGGATCGGACCGAATCTGACCGAGGCGGACATTCCGTCTGACTTGCAAGCCGCCGCGGAACAGGCGCGCGAGCAGCTTGTCGAGGCGGCCGCCGAGAATGACGATGACCTTCTCAGCAAGTATTTGGAAGGGAACGAGCTCAGCGTCGAAGAGATTCGCCACGGTCTGCACCTGGGAGTGATGAAAGGCGCGCTCTATCCGGTCCTTTGTGCCGCTGCGTTGCCAAACAAAGCCGTTCGCCCAATTCTCGAGGCCATCGCCGACTACCTGCCAAGTCCAGTTGAGGCCGGTCCGATCGCGGCACGTGATCCTCAGACGAACAAGCCGGTTGACGTTAAGCCGTTAGAAGACTCCCCGCTGGCCGTCCTGGTTTTCAAGTCGACGGCCGATCAATACGTTGGCAAGCTTAGCTATTTCCGAGTATTCGGCGGCGTACTGCATTCCGATTCGCATGTTTGGAATAGCGCCCGAGGTCACGAAGAACGCCTGGGCCAGTTGTTCGTGGTGCGCGGCAAGACCCAGGAACCGGTGCTTCAGTTGGGACCTGGTGAGCTAGGCGCGGTGGCTAAGCTTCAGGATACCGGGATCAACGACGTACTTTGCTCGCGCGAGCGGCCAGTTCTGCTCGATCCGATCAAATTTCCGGAACCGATGATCACGATGGCCGTTCAGCCAAAGACGAAGGCGGACCTCGACAAGCTCGGTACCGCGCTGAGTCGACTGGTCGAAGAAGATCCAACGATTCGGGTGCACAAAGACCCAGACACCGGTGAAACCCTCATTGAAGGCCTTGGGGAGTCTCACATCGACATTGCTGCCGAGCGGATGCACCGAAAGTTTGGCGTCGATGTCCTTTTGACGTTGCCGAAGGTTCCCTTCAAAGAAACGGTTCTGGTGAAGTCCCATTCGGAATACAAGCACAAGAAGCAGACTGGTGGTCACGGCCAATACGGACACGTTTTCCTCGAAATCGAGCCATTGCCGCGCGGCACGGGCTTTGAGTTCGGCGAACGCGTCGTGGGCGGCTCGGTACCGAAGAACTACATCCCGGCCGTCGAAAAGGGAGTGCGCGAAGCGCTGCCCGAGGGAGCGCTAGCGGGCTGTCCGGTCGTCGACGTCAGGGTGACTCTTTACGACGGCTCGTATCATCCGGTGGACTCATCGGAAATGGCGTTCAAGCTGGCGGCGTCGCAAGCGTTCCGAAAGGGGTTTGAGCAGGCCCATCCGGTGCTGCTCGAACCAATCGTTGAACTGTCGGTACGCGTGCCGGATCAATACGTTGGCGATGTGATGGGTGACCTGAATACGCGACGTGCTCGGGTAAACGGGATGTACCCGGATGGCGACAAGAGTGTGATCGAGGCGCACGCCCCGTTAGCGGAAGTTCAGCGTTACGCGACCGACTTACGGTCGTTGACCCAAGGGCGTGGAACCTTCACGATGAAGTTCACCCAGTACGAAGAAGTGCCAGCGCACATCTCTCAGAACGTCGTCGCCGAGGTCAAGAAGGAGCATCAAGCGCACAATGAGTGAGGCCGCGGATAGCGTCTCAGTGTAATCGTCGTTCTTCGATGCCCAGGACGTACCGGACCTCCCGGACGTCCTGGGCAATTTGTTTGATCAGGTCGTTCACCGACTCGAAGCGAATTTCAGGGCGCAGCCAGCGGACGAATTCGACCTGGCATGTCGCGCCGTAGAGGTCGCCGTCGAAATCGAGAACGTGCACTTCAAGGAGGCGCGTAGTGCCGTCGAAAGTTGGACGATACCCCAAACTTGCTGCCCCTGGCCAGCGTTTACCGTCGTGGGCAAAGTGGACGGCGTAGATGCCGTCCCTCGGCAGGAGAATCTGGTCCGGTACAACGACGTTGGCGGTCGGCGCCCCGATCGCCCGGCCACGCGCTTCGCCATGGACGATCTGACCCGTCACCTGATACGGCCGTCCAAGGAACGTTGCTGCCTGTTCCAGGTTGCCTTCCTTCAGGAGGCGATGGATCTCGCTGCTGTGGACCGCTTCGCCGTCGATCTCGAGCGCAGGCATAATGTCGAGGCTGAATCCGAGTCGATCCCCCAGGGCTCGCAAGACTTCGGGCGTCCCTTCACGGCCGCGTCCCAGGGCGAGGTCGGGGCCACCCACGAGCTCGCGCATGCCCAGGGTTTCGACTAACAGCGTGACGAATTCAAGTGCGGTGGTATGGGCAACGTCGCGGGTGAATGGAACGACTGCGACCGCGTCGGCCCCGGCGGAGCACAACCGCTCAACGCGCTCGTCGACCGAGCACAGGTAAAATGACGGCACGCCGGGGCGAAGTACTTCGGCCGGACGAGGGTTGAACGACAGGACAATCGCTCGCGCGTTCCGCTCGCGCGCCCGTCGAGACACTTCGGCCAGTAGCCTTTGATGACCGCGGTGCACGCCGTCAAATGTGCCGATGGTGACGACGCTGGGAGAATGGTCACGTGCTATCTTGGCAAGAATTTCACGCAGCATCGTCGACCACCCCGGCGAAGACTCTTTCGGGCTGCCAGTGGCCGGCTTGCTGATCGAAATGCAGCAAGCCAACCAAACGCCCGGTGCTCGAATCGTAGGCACGGACCCGATCCAAAGTGATTGGCGGAGGGCCCTGCCATCCCAGGCCACTCGTGATGCGACGGACGTCGTCCGAAGTGAGAAAGACGGCCGGCCAGGTGCTCAACGCCGTGTCGATTGGGTAGAGCAAGCGGTGTAAATAGCCGAGACGGTGTGCCTGGGCCACTTGCCCGATGCTTAGACTGTCCTCAATCCCGAATTGACCGCTGCGCGTGCGACTGAGCGCTCGAAGGTACGCTCCCGTACCGACCGCCTCTCCCCAATCCCGAGCGAGTGAGCGAATGTAGGTCCCTTTTGCACACGTGACGTCCACCGTCAGGTCCGGACAACTCCAGCTTACAACTGTGATGCGGTAGATGCGAACCAGGCGTGCGGCTGGGATGACGGTCTGGCCTTGTCGAGCTCTTTTGTAGAGGGGTTGACCACTGACTTTGATCGCCGAATAGACGGGAGGAACTTGCTGGATCTCACCGACAAAGCGTGGAATCGGTTGGAGAATCTCCGTGTCGGCAAGCTGAGCAACTGACCGAACAACCGTGATTTCGCCGGAGCGATCATCGGTGGTGCTGACTTCGCCAAAGCGGATGGTTGCCCGGTATTCTTTCGTCGTGTCCATCAGATATTCACTGACGCGGGTCGCCGAACCCAAGCAGACCAGGAGAACGCCGTTCGCGTCTGGGTCGAGAGTGCCGGCATGACCGATTCGTCGCATTCCCACGATCCGGCGGATCGAGTTGACGACATCGTGCGACGAAACGCCATCCGGCTTGTCGATATTGAGGATACCAGAGCGCACGGGCGTCGGACCCGGTTGGTCAGACATCCGTCGACTCCTCGTCTGTCGGCTCTTCTTCAATTTGATGAATAATGTGCATGATACGTTCGCCGCGTTCGATCGAGGTGTCCAGGACGAAATGAAGCTCGGGTGCGCGCTTGGTGGTCATGCGGGCGGCCAAATGGCTACGGAGAAAGCCAGCGGCGCCGCGAATCGCTAGGAGCGTATTCTTCCGTTCTTCGTCTGAGCCCAGAACACTAATATAGACTCGGGCATTCCGGAGGTCCGGTGAGAGTTCAGCGCTCGTCACCGTGACCAAACCGGCGAGCCGCGGGTCATTCATCTCGCGAGTGATCAATTCGGCGATGTCCGAACGTACCTGCTCGTTCAGCCGAGCAATTCGCCGTGAGACCATCGTTCGTTAGAGTGGCAGGTCGCCAGCCACTCGCTCCTTTCGGAAGGTGCTGATGACGTCTCCCTGCTCAATCCCCGAAATGCCACTGACGACGATGCCGCACTCATATCCCGCGAGAACCTCTCGAACGTCTTCCTTGAATCGGCGGAGGCTTTCGATGCGGCCCTCACCAACGACCTTGCCCCCACGAGAGACCCGAGCGATCGAATTGCGGGTGATACGTCCGTCCAGGATCATGCTGCCGGCGACGACACTGCCTTTCCCAAAGACTTGTCGTACCTCGGCGCGTCCTTCTTGGATCTCGGCGAACTTTGGCTCGAGCATGCCGGTGAGTGCTTTGCGAACGTCTTCAATAACGTCGTAAATGATATTGTACAGACGGATGTCGATGTTCGCGATCTCGGCGGCGCGCTTCGCGCCAGGCTCAACCCGCACGTTGAAGCCGATGATGATGCCTCCCGACGCCTGGACGAGCAACACATCAGATTCCGTGACGTTACCAGTCGCGCTGTGGATCACCTTGACCTTGACTTCATTTCCGCTCAAGCGTTCCAGCGACGTCTGAATCGGCTCGATTGAACCGTGAACGTCGGCTTTTAAGACCACGTTCAGATCCTTGACGGCGCCATCTTGCTTGAACATTTCTTCCAAGGTCGCCAGGTGCGGCACAACCTGATTTTCGGCAGAAGCCAGCTGGGCCGCTTGTTGTGCAAACAGCTTCGACGAAGCTTCATTTGGCGCGGCGTGTAACCGATCTCCAGCCTGGGGCACACTGGTTAAGCCCAGTATCTCAACGGGCATGGAAGGTTCAGCCTTCTTAACTCGCTTGTTACGATCGTTGAACATCGCGCGAACTTTGCCGGCAACCGCGCCGACTGCGACGAAATCGCCAACATTGAGCGTGCCGGTTTCGACGAGAACGGTTGCCAGTGGGCCGCGCGTCTTGTCCATCCGCGCTTCGATTACCACACCGGTTGCCAGACGATTCGGATTCGCCTTGAAATCCTTGAGCTCGGCGACGACGAGGAGGGTTTCGAGTAACTCTTTAATGCCGGTCTTGCGACGGGCCGAGACCTCGACTGCTTCGACGTCTCCACCCCAATCGTTGACAACGACGCCAGCTTCGGCGAGCTGTTGCTTGACGCGACCTGGATTCGCGTCTGCTTTGTCTATTTTGTTGATAGCTACGACAATCGGAACCCCCGCGGCATGGGCGTGACTGATTGCCTCGAGCGTCTGGGGTTGAACCCCGTCGTCGGCGGCGACGACGAGAATCGCGATGTCAGTCGCTTGGGCACCTCGGGCGCGCATTGCCGTGAAGGCGGCGTGCCCAGGCGTGTCTAAGAAAGTGATCTTCTGACCCGAAATCTCAACCTGGTATGCGCCGATGTGCTGAGTAATACCGCCCGCTTCCTGGGCAGTGACATTTGTTTGACGAATGACATCAAGTAAGCTCGTTTTGCCGTGGTCGACGTGACCCATAATGGTGACGACCGGCGGGCGTGGCCGAAGATTTTCCTCTTCTTCGATTTCGGCGGCAATCGCGCCTTCACTCGCGTCGAGGGCTTTGGGTGAGACTTTGACGTTAAACACCGTGGCAACGTCTGCCGCGGTCGCAAAGTCAATGCTCTGGTTAATCGTGACCATAATGCCGCGGCCAATCAACTCTTTGATGATCTGACCGCCGGCAACGTTGAGCGAATCGGCCAGCTCTTTGACCGTCATGCTCTGGGCTAATTCGACCGACACCGGTTCGCGCTTTTTCGGAGCAGAAATGGTAGGCCTGCTGTTCGTATCTGGCCGACGGTGATTTTGCGGCCGGGACGAACGACCTTGTGGGCCTGGACGCCGAGGGCGTCCACCTCCAACTCGTGTGCTCATACTTTGCGCCTCCTTTTCTGCTGTTCTCGCGTTGTTTTCTACATCTCTTATTACCTGGCGGCCAATTTAGCTCGCCACTGTGGAGTTTAGGGCTCAGTCGCCACGGTCGACGATTCTTCGAGCCGGGCTGGCAACGTTGCCGCGAAACTTTCCAGAGCTGATCGCTCTTCGGTCGTCATGCTATGCTTGAGCGCCCGGTCGAGCGCTCCCCGCCGCAAGCCCACGTCCCAACAGCTTTGTTGTCGACAGAGGTAGGCACCGCGTCCGGATTTCTTGCCGGTGGCATCAACGACGACAGGGCCTTCGGCGACGTGGACGATGCGTACCAAATCACGCTTCGCCCGCAGCGCGCGGCAGGCCACGCAAGTCCGCTGGGGGACTTTGCGGGGTTGGGGACCCTTCAATCCGGTCGTTCCTCGAGGCTACCGGTCAATCGGGCGAGTGATTCCTCGCGCGTAAATTGCGGAGTAACGCCTTCGAGGCGAGGCAACGTGGTGCTCTTGATGTCGATGCGCCAGCCAGTCAATTTGGCCGCTAATCGGGCATTTTGCCCTTCTCGGCCAATTGCGAGTGAAAGCTGCTTTTCCGGAACGACCACGTTTGCCGTTTTGTCGTTTTCGTGCAAGTCGACCGAGATGACCGGCGCCGGACTCAATGCGTTCGCCACGAACACGGTCGGGTCTGCATGCCACTGGACCACGTCGATCTTTTCGCCGTGAAGCTCGTTGACGATATTCTGAATGCGTACTCCACGCACCCCGACGCACGAGCCTACCGGGTCAACTCCCTCTTGGCGTGCCGCCACCGCGACCTTCGATCGGGAGCCGGGCTCCCGTGCGATGGCTTTGATCTCGACGGCACCGCTGAAGACTTCGGGCACCTCTAGTTCGAACAATCGACGTACCAATCCTCGATGCGCGCGTGAGACAATGATCTGTGGCCCGCGCGGTGTACGACTGACTTCAACGAGATAAACCTTCAGTCGCTGACCCGGACGATACGTCTCGCCGGGAACCTGCTCGGTGATTGGCATCGCCGCCTCGGCCTTGCCCAGGTCGATAATGATCGCCTTGGGCTCGAGGCGCTGAATAACTCCCGTGACAACATCGGCTTCGCGCTCGGTGAACGCCTCGTATACGAGCTCGCGCTCCGCTTCACGGAGTCGCTGCAGCACCACCTGTTTGGCGGTTTGCGCGGCGATTCGGCCGAAGTTCTGTGGAGTCGTTTCGACTTCGACGATTCCTCCGACCTGCGCATCAGGATCGATCTGACGTGCTTCCGCGAGGCTGATTTCGGCGCGCGCATCGGAAGCCTCTTCAGCAACGTGCTTGACGACGTAGACCTGAACGTCCCCTGACTGCCGGTTGATCCGCACCACCACGTCCTGATTTGCGGCAGCGCCAAAGTTGCGCTTGTAGGCGGACACGAGTGCAGCCTCAATCGCCTCAATGACGACTTCTTTGCTGACTCCTTTTTCGCTGCTCACCTGATTGATGGCGGCAATGAAATCGGTTTTCATCGACCGATCCGGACCTCCGGTTTGTCTGAGTCTTTGACGATTCGCACGCGATCACGAGACTGCATGCTTGGGCTTCCTTGCCCCATAACAACAAGAAAAAGTGGGTTGTAGCCCACTTTTCTTCCTTCGAACATTTATCTGCAAACAAAGTATACCAGTTTCCGATTGCCACCGCAAGTTAAGCAGGCGATAAGGCGTGGCTGGTTAAGGCTGAGTGCTTGCTGATCGTCTCGACCGCGAGATCGGCCGGCACCAGGGAATTCTCACGCGTACGCCGGGGAGTCAGTTCGATCGAATTTTGCTTCAGCGTGCGCTGGCTGACGGTTACGCGAAGTGGCAGCCCGATCAAGTCAGCGTCGGCGAACTTCACTCCCGGAGATTCCTGTCGGTCGTCGTACAGAACTTCGACGTTTTGTCGTCGTAGGTCGTCGTACAGACGGTCCGCGGCAATTGCGACTTCGGGGCGATCCAGGTTTAGTCCCACCAAATGAATCTGGTAAGGGGCGATCGAGGCCGGCCAGACAATCCCACGGTCGTCGTGGTTCGCATCTACCACGGCACTGAGCAAACGGTCGAGACCAATGCCGTAGCAGCCCATGAATATTGGCGACTCGCGACCATCGGGGCCCAGGAAATCGGCGTGCATGGCCGCGCTATATTTCGTTCCAAGCTTGAAAGTGTGGCCGAGCTCTAAACCATGACCAGTGACCAATGGATTGCCGCAACGAATACACGGATCGCCAGCGGTCACCAGGGCAATTGCGACGGTGTGATCTAATGGGAAATCGCGTCCGGGTAGCACATTTTTTAGGTGATAATCCTTGCGGTTGGCACCGGCGATGTAGCTTCGTCCAGGCACGGCGTCATCGACCAGCACTTCAAGGTTTGCGAGGCCGACCGGCGAAACAAAGCCGGTCGCGATATGCAGGTTAGCGAGCTCCTGGTCGTTCGCCAGGCGGACGCCGGGTACGTGCAGCGCGTTCGCCAGCTTGACCTCGTTGATCTCTTGATCGCCTCGGACGATCGCGGCGACGAGCTTCCCCTCGACGCTGTAGACGATGGTCTTGAGGAAGGCGTCCGGGGGGAGATTGAAGAATTCCTCGAGTGCTTCGATGCTCTTGATGTTTGGCGTTTCCACCAATTCGGGAGGGGGTGCCGCGGCCACATCGACGCTCGGAGGCTGTTGCATGGCCGTGGCGATTTCTTGATTCGCGGCGTATCCGCACTGTTGGCAACGCACGATCACTGCTTCACCAATATCCGAAGGCAGGAGAAATTCGTGGCTGCCGGTGCCGCCAATCATGCCCGGATCGGCTTGGACCGGAATCGCTCCCACGCCGACGCGCTGGTAAATGTTTACGTACGCTTGATAGACGCTGGGATAGTAGCGATCGAGATCCTCGGAATCAGGATGAAAGCTGTAGGCATCTTTCATCACAAATTCGCGCATGCGAATCAGTCCACCGCGTGGACGTGGCTCATCCCGAACCTTTGTCTGAATCTGATAGAGCATATAAGGAAGCTGTCGATATGAGCGAACGTCCCGTCGAGTGAGGTCGGTGACAACCTCTTCGTGGGTCATCGCCAGGACGAATTCGCGGTCATTGCGGTCTTGAATGCGCCAGAGCGTCTCGTCAATGGCGTACCAACGTCCGGACTCTTTCCATAGCTCGGCGGGGACGATCACTGGCATGTTGATCTCTTGCCCGCCAATCTTGTCCATTTCGTCCCGAATGACCGCGCCGATTTTTTGCATGACGCGCCAGCCAAGAGGCAGATAACTATAAATCCCCGCGGCGACCTGACGGGCCAGCGCGGCTCTCAAAATCAACCGATAGCTTTCGTTTTCAGCTTCGGCCGGGGCCTGGCGGAGTGTCCTCCCAAAGAGCTGTGATTGTCGCACCGAACCGTTCTCCTCGAATCGTTCCCATTAGTAAAGTTTTCGGCCACGTCGGAGCCGGAGATGTCGTCTCGACCCATTGTCTTGAAGGGCGGGCCAGTAGGGGCGAG
>DATLSK010000158.1:0-2151 GCA_035534155.1 Chloroflexota bacterium
GCCCGGGCTTGTCGGACGAAGCCCACTCAAGGGGCTGAGCCGCATTGGCGGCACCCAGGCATCTCGGTCAACGACCGCTGACGACGGTGCGAACGTCGGCAAATATTCAGTGGCATCGAGGAAAGTTGCGTGCCTGCAGGAGTACCCAGTCTCAGCCCCTTCAGTGGGCTTCGTCCTGCTAGCCCGGGCCTTTAGCCCCGGGCGGTCTCGCCGAGCCGACGCGTTCATCGATGGCGAGATGCTCCGGCGAAACGCGTTCCCGTACCACCCGATCAGCTCGTTAATCTCCATCAATCCCGGGCGGAGGTCGAGCGCCAACCCGCTCACCGACCACCGCACCGATTGCCGTGCACTCGTCTATTTAATGGGCAGGTATTTCTTCAAACGCCGTCGTCGCCGGGCGAGGGACGGGCACCTACGCGCACATTGGTCGCGGCACGGTCGCCAGACGCATCTCGCCACTTTGGCCAATGAATTCGTCAACAATCATTCGGCAACCCGTAATTGGCGGTGCACCGCGATCAGCTACAGTTCTTCGATGAGCTCAAGCCGGTTACCGAACGGGTCGTTGACGTAGAAGCGGGCGTATCCCTCGATCTGCACGTCCACGACCGTATGGAATCCGGCGTCCTCGAGCCGCGCCCGCAACGCCTGCAAGTCATGGACGAGGAGTGCTGGATGCGCCTTCTTCGCCGGCCGGAAGTCGTCCTCGGCGCCGAGATGCAGCTCAATCGCGTCGCTGCGGAACCAGCAGCCGCCGCGACCAACAAGGTTCGCCGCCTTCGGGACCTCAGGCAGGCCAAGCAGATCGCGGTAGAACGCGCGGCCCTCGTCCTCCGCGCCGCGTGGCATCGCAAGCTGCACGTGGTGGATCCCGGTGATCGCTCCCGTCCGTACCTGCACCTGATCGCCTCCTCGTCCGGTCGTGTCTGACGATTGTCGTTCTATCTTGTCGTTACCCGTGAGGGCGACGGGCTTAACGTGGTGGCGGAGGCGATGAAGAGCGTCGAGGATCGGGTGTATCCGCGCTCGAATCCCGGCACCGGCCTCACACGGCTGGGTCGTAGCAGACAAACTCGACGCTGTTGCCGTCGGGATCGTTGAAATAGAGTGAACGCCAGTGGACCCAGTCGTGCTCGCGAGTGTGAACCGGGACGCCCAGCGCCTCGAGGCGCGCTTTTTCGCCCGCAAAGTCGGACAACGAGATACCAAACGCGATGTGATCGACCGTCGTCCGCTGCGGATCGATACCAGTGTAGTCTGACGAGGCAGCTCGATCGAAAAGCGCCAGGACTTGCGTGTGTCCCTCAATCCCTTCGGCGATGCGGAAGAAGGCGCTCGTGGGAAAACGTTGCATGAGCTCCAGCCCGACGATGCGTTCGTAAAATTCCTGTGACGAGTCGAGATCCGCGACACGAAACGCGATCTCTCCGAGACCTTTGATTGCGGTGTTACTGGGCATTTACGTGCTCCAATCCGTCAACGATCGCCGCTTGCCAGGCTCTCACCTCAAACCCGCTCTCCCTATTTTGAGCGCGTGAAGGACAAACCGCGATACGAAATTGTGCGTAATTCCATGTCTTATTCACCCTCTCCGAGCAGCGGAGAGGACTCAAGGGCCAGGACCGTTTAAAGGTGATCCGGCTACTGGCCTGCCAATCTGATCGTGGAGTCTTGCACCGGGCGGATGTCGGCAAACATATTGAGCTTCAGCCAACCGGGGAAGGCGTGTGCCAGATCGCTTGGCCCGTCGATCTGCACCAGCCGGTTACTGAGCGCGGCGGCGAAGCTCAGATGACCCATCCATATATTGTGGAACGCCAACGTATCGACGATGACGAATAGGTCGGGCTCATAGCCAGGGTGATCGAGGCAGATCGAGACTTCGTGACGTTCGAGAATCAGCCAGTACTGTCCCTGGTGGCTGCCGGTGAAAGCGAACTCGACGACGACACGTCGATCCGGCAAGCGTTCGAGGTAAATACGCCGCCGCATGTCCCACATCAGCAGATCCGGGTCAAGCTCTTCCGGGTCGATCTGCAGGTTCGCCCAACGTTGTCCCCAGACACCGAGCTGCTCGACTACGCCATAAAGCTCCTGACCGGCGAGGGTGAGGTGATATTCAGAGACCCGACCGTCGGCGCTCGGTCG
>DATLSK010000159.1:0-7898 GCA_035534155.1 Chloroflexota bacterium
CGCCGAGTCTTCGAGCAGGCACGCCACGAGCTTGGCATGGTCGAGACACCACGCGCCTTGCGGCTGGTTGGTCGTTTTCCACGATATCTCAACGTGGCCTGGTCCGACGTGGTTCCGCTCTTCGGCCAGGGTGAGCTCAGCGCAGCGGTCAACGACTTAATTGAACTGTCTGAGCGTCGAGCTGGCCAGCTTCCCCGTGGAGTCGAAGTAACGCCGGAGCACCTGCAAAAGGCCGGTTTGAGCCAGCGCAAGGTCGAGCGCATTCGCAAGTTACTCGATACGAGTCTGAACCAGATCGCGACTGAGCTGATTCTGACCGCCCTTTTGCGTTATCCGTTGGGTAGCCTCCGTGGCGGCTTCTGATCGGACGCGGCATTGGCGTCTTCTCTCGCCTGGTGCTCGCGTTTGGCCCGGTGCGGGTGGTTAGCGGGTAGGGAAAAGCGATTTTCCTGGTCGACTCCATGAGACCAGCCCGAAGTGTAGAGGGTATCTGAAAAGAGAGGAATTGGGAGCGCTGCCTTCCAGGCGGCGCGAGGGATCTGGCCGACCGGGAACGACGGTGCCAGCCGGAAGCTGGCGCTCCCAGCCCCGCCCTTTCATCCCCTTTTCAGACACCCTCTACAGCCGTTTTCGGAAGGTTTGGGCTGGCCGAGAGATTGATATCCTCACTCAGTCTCCCCGGGTATCATTCGGACCCCGATCTCGTGGCTTTCGTGGCCCGAGCCTTGTCCACGAGTGTCGGAGATCTCAAATGAGTCACGAAATCGCCTCAGAATTCTTGACGTTCGATTGGTTGCGAGTATAATAAGGTTCCATAAGAACCTAATTAAGAGCGTAGACGTGCTCACCGAAGCTCAAGCCGACGCCGCGTCATTCGGGCTTGTACCCAACGCCTTTCTCGCAGTGGACGTGGTGTTATTTACAATTCGCAAGGCACCGCTTGTCGATGCCTTGCAAGTGCTCCTGGTGCGTCAGCAGGATCTGAGTGGCGCCGATCGGTGGATGTTGCCCGGCGTATTAGTACATCCGGCGGAGACATTTGCCGAAGCGTCACGCCGGGCTCTCGCCGAAAAGGCAGGGCTAAACGCGGCGACCTGGTTTTTGGAGCAATTGGCGACCTATGGGGACCCGGTTCGAGACAGCCGCGGACGAGTTGCGTCGGTTTCACACCTGGCACTGGTTCGTAGTGACGATCTGGTCCTGCGTCCAGGAGACGACGTTTTCGCGACTGAGTGGTGCGCGGTCAGCCGGGTGCACGAGCGGGTGTTGGCATTCGACCACGCCGAAATGATACGCACGGGTGTGCAACGCATTCGCAACAAGGTGCGCTATTCCTGGGTTGCCTTCCAATTGCTAGACCAGCATTTCACTCTGCCCGAGCTTCGTGCGGTCTACGCCGCGATCTTGGATCCCAGTTTGGCTCGGCTTTCTTCGGGGAATTTCAAAAAGGCGCTGCGTCCTCTTTTCGATAGCGGAATTGTCCAGATTGTTGGGCGCACGCGAACCGGTCGGCGTGGCCGACCGAGCGACCTATACCAATTCGCCGGTCCGGTTACCGGTACCCGCGACCGCGAATTGCCCTGGTAATCCAACGAGGCAAAGAATGGTGCGTAGGCGCAGAATACCTTTCAATGAGAATTGCGCCCTCGGTAAGGACGCGGAGGAGGACTTCTCAATTATGATCTCCACCCCGGTCAACGCGGCACATGAGACCCGTCGTGAGCTCGTCGAAGAAATTGATCAATTGCGTCGGCAGCAGCACGCCGTAATCCTGGCTCACAACTACCAGGTTCCAGCGATTCAGGATTTGGCGGATTTCGTCGGCGATTCACTTGGACTCGCTCAAGCTGCAACGGAGATCGATGCACCGATCATTGTCATGTGCGGCGTCTATTTCATGGCGGAAACGGTCAAGATTCTGAATCCTTCACGGAAGGTCTTGATCCCTGACAGTCGGGCCGGCTGCTCGTTGGCCGACTCGATTACCGCCGAACAGTTGCGGGCTTGGAAGGCCGAACATCCGGGCGCGATCGTGGTGAGCTATGTGAACACGACCGCCGAAGTAAAAGCGGAGACCGACATCTGTGTCACCTCGGGCAACGCCGAGGCGGTGATTCGTTCGATCCCGGAAAACCAGGAGATCCTTTTCTGTCCCGACATGTTCCTCGGCAGTCACCTGGAACGGGTGACCGGCCGTAAGATGCATATTTGGCTGGGAGAGTGTCACGTTCACGCCGGCATTCGACCGCAAGAGATGGATGTCAACCGGCAACGCTTTCCGGACGCGGATCTGCTGATTCATCCCGAATGCGGTTGCTCGAGTCAATTCGTCTGGGCGAATGGCAACGGGGTCATGAAGTCCGACCGTACGTTTGTCCTATCGACCGAAGGCATGCTTCGACACGCTCGACAATCCGAGCAAGATTCGTTCTTGATCGCCACCGAGACTGGTCTGCTGCACCGACTAGAGAAGGAAATGCCGGCCAAGAAGTTCATTCCGGCGGACGACCACGCGGTGTGCCGGTACATGAAGATGATCACGTTGGAAAATCTGCGAGAAAGCCTGCGTAATTTGCAACCAGAGGTGACGGTTCCCGACGATGTGGCGGAGAAAGCCCGTCGCTCGGTCAGCCGCATGCTCGCGATCAAACCGTAAGAAGCAAGTAATGCCCTTAAAGAACTTTGACATTGTCATTGTCGGAAGCGGGCTGGCCGGTCTGTACAGCGCGCTTCTGGCGTCTCGCTATGGAAATGTCCTCGTCTTGACCAAGGCGCAACTCGAGGACAGCAATACCTACCATGCCCAGGGTGGCATTGCCGTTGCCTTGGGCCCGACCGATTCGACTGATTTGCACCTCGCCGACACGATCGCGGCTGGCGCAGGATTGGGCGACCCAACCGCGATTCGCGTCCTCGTCGAAAACGGTCGTCAGGCCGTCGCCGACTTGATCGAGCTCGGCGTCCCGTTCGATCGCGAGCATGGCGAGGTGGTCTTCACAACCGAAGCCGCCCATAGCCGGGCTCGCGTCGTCCACTCGGGAGGGGACGCGACCGGTAAGAATGTTGAACTGTCGCTTGCCGAGGTGGTGCGGCAGAACCCGAAGATCACGATTCGTGAGCGCTGCGAGGCGCGAGCGCTGCTGGTACGCAATGGCCGCGTGGTCGGAGTGCGCGCATTCGAGCGTGAAACGAATACTTTGCAGGAGTTTGAAGCGGCCGCCGTCGTGCTGGCGACCGGCGGCGCCGGCCAGCTATTTTCCCAAACGACCAATCCGGACGTGGCAACCGGAGACGGCATCGCCCTTGCCTTCCGGGCAGGCGCTGCCGTCAGTGATTTAGAGTTCTTCCAATTCCATCCTACCGCGCTCGCGGTTCCGGGCGCCCCGCGATTCTTGATCTCGGAAGCGGTGCGTGGCGAGGGAGGTATCCTTCGAAACGGGTCCGGTGAACGATTCGCGCAGCGGTATGATCCACGCGGTGAGCTTGCCCCGCGTGACGTCGTGGCACGGGCAATCTTCTTTGAAACCCAGCAACGCGGTGAGCCTTGCGCCTACCTGGATGTCAGCCATCTCGGGGCAGAATTCTTCAGGCGCCGCTTTCCAACGATCGCCGAAGCCTGCAGCCGCTACGGAATCGACATCGCCCGGGAGCCAATTCCGGTGGCGCCCGCCGCTCATTATTTGATGGGAGGCATTCGCACCGATAGCTGGGGAGAAACGTCCCTGGCCGGTCTGTACGCGGTTGGCGAATGCGCATGCACTGGTGTGCATGGGGCGAATCGGCTGGCCAGCAATTCTCTGCTCGAAGGGCTTGCCTTCGCGACCCGCTTCGTCCATCGCCAATTCGAGGATGGACCGAACGGTCACGGCTTATCCGAAGCCCCAAATACCGCGCATACTTCGTTCGAGGCTGACGTGCACCTGGCAATCGACTCGGGTCAGCCAGGCGAGGCGCCTCCGCTAACCCGCGAGCGGCTTCGAGATCTGACCTGGACCTGTGCGGGCTTGACGCGCGAACGCGACGGACTGGCGAAACTGGAAGCGATTAGCTCGGCCTGGCAGTTCTCGACGAACAAGCAAGACGACGGTGACGAAGAGGGTCGGAACCTGGTGCTTCTGGCGCGTCTTTTAGCAACGAGTGCGCTGCTTCGCGAAGAGAGCCGAGGAGCCCACTATCGCACCGACTTTCCCCAATCGGCACCGGCGTGGCAGCGACGAATCGTTCTGCACGCCAAGGACGGGGACAGGGAGAAATCGAGGTGAGCCAATTCGATCTACCAATGACTGCCGTTGCTGATCTCGTGGCCCGGGCGCTGGCCGAGGACATTCCCTGGGGCGACGTTACCAGTGAAAACCTGATCCCGGTCGCCCAGCAGGGTGTGGGGCGAATCGAGGCGCGCCAGAACGGGATTTTGGCGGGCTTGCCGGTGGCCCGTGCCGTCTTTGCCCAGGTGGATCCCGGCTTGGAATTCGAGCCACGCCTGAGCGATGGTATGACATTGCAGCCAGGGCAAATCGTGGCCACCTTGCGAGGCTCTTTGCGCACTCTGCTGCGCGGCGAGCGGGTCGCCTTGAATCTACTGCAACGACTGAGTGGCATCGCGACAGTCACGGACCGCTACGTGAAAGCAGTCGACGGGTATCCGGCGCACATTATCGATACCCGAAAGACGACCCCCGGTTTGCGGTTATTGGAGCGCTACGCCGTCCGAGTTGGAGGTGGACATAATCACCGTTTCTGCTTAAGCGACGCCGTTCTGATCAAGGACAATCATCTCGCGGCGCTCCGGTCGCGCGGTGTCGATCTGCCAACGGCAATCTCTGATTTGCGCCAGACCATTCCGCACACGGTTACCATCGAAGTCGAGGCCGAGACACTGGCGGACGTCGCAGAGGCGCTTGCCGCTCGCGTGAATGCAATTTTGCTCGATAATATGCCGCCGGAATTGCTGGCCGACGCCGTCCGCTTGATCGATCACCGGGCGATTTCGGAGGCTTCGGGAGGAATCACCCTCGATACCGTCCGGGCCGTGGCGGCGACGGGCGTTGATTTGATCTCAGTCGGAGCGCTCACCCACTCGGTGCGATCGTTGGATCTGTCGCTCGAGATCGAGGTCTAATCGTGCGGGCAGTGGATGTTATCGCGCGCAAGCGCGATGGTGCCGAACTGACCGCCGACGAGATTCGTTGGTTCGTTCGAGGCTGCGTTACCGGCTCCGTCGCCGACTACCAGGCGGCAGCCTGGCTCATGGCGGTGTACATCCAGGGCATGAGCGAGGAGGAAACGGTCGAGCTTACCCGAGCCATGGCGGATTCCGGCCAGGTGCTTGACCTTGGTGAACTGGCCGTGCGAGCGGTCGACAAGCATAGCACCGGTGGAGTAGGCGACAAGGTTAGCCTGGTGACCACGCCTATCGCCGCCGCGGCCGGAGTGATCGTACCGAAGATGTCTGGACGCGGACTCGGCCTCACCGGCGGTACTCTTGACAAGCTTGAATCAATTCCCGGGTTTCGCGTGGATTTAAGCGCCACCGAAATTCTCGATCAAGTTCGCCGGGTCGGCCTGGTCATCACCGGTCAGACGCCGGACTTGGCGCCGGCCGATGGTCGACTCTACGCGCTCCGTGACGTCACCGCGACAATCGATAGCCTGCCGTTAATCGTTAGCTCGATCCTCAGCAAGAAGATCGCCGGGGGCGCGCCGGCCATCATTCTCGACGTTAAAGCGGGAAGTGGAGCGTTCATGACGAGTGAAGGCGAAGCGGAACAACTCGCTCGGGCGCTCGTCGAGGTAGGTACGCGTTGCGGCCGACGAGTGATCGCCCACGTGTCGCGGATGGATCAGCCATTAGGTCGGTCCGTCGGTAACGCGCTCGAGGTGCGCGAAGCGATTGAGACGTTGCAAGGACATGGACCAGGTGACCTGCAGACCGTCGCACTGGCTCTCGCGGCCGAGATGATCGTGGTCGCTGGTCTGGCCCGAGATCTGGCTCAGGGCGAGACAATGGCGCGCCAGGTTCTCGAATCCGGGGCCGCATTGGCGAAGTTTCGAGCGATGGTCGTGGCGCAAGGTGGAGACGAGGCGGTCGTCGACGACGTATCATTGCTTCCCACGGCGCCGATCCGGGAAATCGTCACCGCCCCGGTTGACGGCTACGTGAGTGTGCTCGACGCGGGTACGATTGGACGCGCTTTGATTCAGCTAGGCGCGGGTCGCCAGAAGAAAGACGACGCGATCGATCGACGAGTGGGCGTGGTTTTCCATCGGAAAGTGGGCGACCACGTCGCGGCCGGCGATGAACTTTTCACCTTGCATCTGGCAAATCACAACCAGGAAGCCCACGCCCGAGTTGAGATACTGGGCGCTTATCGGTTTGCCGCGCAGCCGCCGCGCGCCGCACCCACACTCGGCCGGCGTATCTCGATCGACGCTTAGCGGCGCGTGCCCATCACCGCCCCTGTCCCACAGTCCGAGCCACTCGTCGCCACGAATCAAGTGGGCTAACGAACTTCCGCCTGTGTTCTCGGTAGATCGTCACTTGCGCCGCCTTGCGGTGCGTGGTATCATATCAGAGCCTTCCGTGAGGGCGAGTGGCTCAGCCGGTTAGAGCGCACGGTTCACATCCGTGAGGTCACAGGTTCGAATCCTGTCTCGCCCACCCTCAGAATCCCCAATTATGCTTCAACTAAGTAAGGCAATTAATCATACGTTGGAAAAGATGCAGACCGTGTTCAGCGTTGGCGAAAAGGCGCGAAAGTGATTTCGGGGCGACTGCTTCAGGCTTTGTCGTCAGACCGGAACGAGGCCAATCAGGCAAAGAAAGCTTGGCTCCAGCACCTTTGGCCTTTTGTGTTCCTGCGTTCCCCGTTCCGGCCCATGCGCATTGCCCCGGTCTGCTCCGGGGCCCGAGGGATGGAGCGTAGTCTAGGTGGAAGGCCGACTCGGTAGTCTGGCGGTGAGCGGTTCGAGTATTTCGGCCAGTTCCGGATAGTGTTTGGTCTGCAGCTTGGAATAAATCTGCTCGCCGTTCACACTGACCTCGAAGGCGCCACCCACCCCGGCGTGCAACGAGATGTCGCTAATTTGATCCGGGTAACGATTGATGAGTTCGGTCGCCATCCAGGCGGCCCGTGTCCATGACTTTCAGGGGACGCAGTAGGTAATGTCGAGTTGAATCTTGTCGCTTGCCATTTGTCACTCCTTACGGTGTCGACAGCGTGTCTGGGTTAGGACGAGGTGCTCGAGCCACCACGGAGAACGTTAGCACGCCGAGGTGGATCGAGCAAGACCATCAGATCTTAACGACGTGCTTATCGGATTGACAACAGACCGGAATGTACGCCCCGCGCTGTCGCGGAATTCCGATCGACAATCAACTTGAGATGTTGATTCAACCGGATTTGCCATTACTCAATTCGAGCAGCCCTTGGACCCCCAGCCAATCGCCGAGTAGGTCGATCCATCGATCCGATGGTAATCCCTGTTTCCGCATGCCGAAGCCGTGACCACCCTTGGAAAAGATGTGAAGCTCAACCGAACGGCCGGCCTCTCGCCACTTGGAATACAGAGGAACACTTGTCCGCACCGCCATGTCGTCGTCGCTTGCCAGGGCGAGGAACATCGGCGGCGCGTCGGTCGGGACGGCGATGTCGTCCCAGGGCGCACCATAGATTGGCGCCACGAAGTCGGGCCGACTGTCAACGTCGGTCCGCAAGGCGACCCCGCTGGCGACGGCACCACCGGCGGAAAAGCCGATTAGACCGATGCGATCGGGGTCAATACCCCATTCCAGGGCGCGCTGGCGTACGACGGACACCGCTCGCTGGCCGTCAGCGATTGCCAGCTTCCGAACCTGACTCATGATCTCCCGCATCTTGTCACGGTCGGCCATATTCTCG
>DATLSK010000160.1:0-3862 GCA_035534155.1 Chloroflexota bacterium
AGCGCTGACGCGAATGAGACCCGTCGAGAAAGCGAGCAGGCGAGACGTAATCTCGGCTGGCATCACGAAGAGCGACAGCGCCTGACCGAGCAACGTGAGGCGGCCACAAAAGACGTCGCACTCGCGGCAACCGCGGCGCAAGCCGCGGCCGAGCGAGTCCGTCAGACCAACGAAGAGTACGAAACAGCTCGCACGTCCCTGGAGCAGTTCGAGCAAGAAACACGTACC
Organism: Chloroflexota bacterium; assembly: GCA_035534155.1. Taxonomy (GTDB): domain Bacteria; phylum Chloroflexota; class UBA6077; order FW602-bin22; family CADDYW01; genus JAJPIK01. The sequence continues at coordinate 229 of DATLSK010000160.1, forward strand.
TCGGTCAACGCGTTGGCCACTCTTCGCAGCGGAGCCGAAATTCGGCGCAGTCAGGTAGTCGCCGGGCGAAAGGATCAACAAAGCGCCAAAGCCCGAATCCAGAGTCTTCAAGTAACTCTTGGGGAGCGCCAGCAACGGGTCACCGAACTTGAAAAACAAGCGTCCGAATTGCGGACGGAGCTCGAAGAGCTGCAAGCGCAGATCGCACGCTGCGCCCAGGCGGTGGAACACGAGTCGGCCGCGCTCGAAGCGCTGAAGAAGAATCAACAGCAGATTCAACAGGATCAAGCCGAGCTCGAGAGTGCGAGCCGGCGTTGGGAAGCCGCGTGTCACGCGTCACTCGCGGAAAAACAGGATGCCGAACGCCGCCTCGAGCGCGCCGCCGCGGAGATCGATGGCGTGCGCCAGCAATTGCGCCTCGAGCTTGGCTCGGTCGACGAGACTGGACTCGCGGCAGGTGGGCTTCGCCTCACCCTGGACGATGGACGGGTCCTGGAGGCGCCAATTGCTGCCCTGCCAGAACCCGATCGGCTACGTGCGCGCCTTGATACCTTGCGCTCCCGCTTACGAAACAACGTGGCAAGCCTCGATGCGGTCGAGGAATATGAAAAAGCGAGCGTGCGTCTTCAGTTTTTGGGTGATCAAGTTGCCGACCTCGAGCGCGCCGCGACCACGTTACGTCAAACCATCGACGAAACACGATTGACGATGCTCGAGAAGTTCACACTCACTTATGCAAAAGTCTCGGAGGCCTTTTCGCGCCGCTTCGTCGACCTTTTCGGCGGTGGCACCGCGCGTTTGGTTTTGTCGGGTGATGATGAAACCTCGGGAGTTGACGTTGTCGCTCAGCCGCCCGGCAAACGTTCCCAAAGTCTCGCCCAATTGTCGGGGGGCGAGCGTGCCTTGACTGCCGCGGCACTGATCTTCGCGCTCATCGAGACGAATCCGCCGCCGTTTTGCGTGCTCGATGAGGTCGACGCCGCGCTCGACGAAAGCAACGTCGGACGCTTCGCCGGGTTGTTACGCGAGATGAGCGCCCAAAGCCAGTGCATCGTCATCACCCATAATCGTCGCACGATGGAAGCGGCGACGACCATTTGGGGTCTTACCCTCGAACAGCGCTGCGAGAGTCGTGTGTTCTCGATGGCGCTCGCGACCTCGGCATAAGAAAGGCCGGAGACGCTGGCTTCACGCCTCCTTAGCTGCTGCCTGTCGGCTTGTCGTGTGCTATAATCAGCCCTGGTGTAAACGCGAGTCGGAGCTCGTATGGCAGATTTTGCTCATCTCCACGTCCACAGTGAATACTCTCTCCTCGACGGTGTCGGACGACTGGACCGCATCGTCTCCCAAGCCCAAAGCATGGGCATGGATTCGATCGCCCTTACCGATCACGGCGTCTTATACGGAGCAATTGACTTTTACGTGGCCGCGAAGACCGCGGGGCTGAAGCCAATCGTTGGCTGCGAAGTCTACGTCGCGTCGGGCAGCCGAACCGACCGTCGTCCCAAGATTGACGCCAGCCCTCAGCACCTGGTTTTGCTGGCCGCGAACGAGACCGGCTACCAGAATCTCGTCAAGTTGGTCTCCAAGGCCCACCTCGAAGGGTTCTACTACAAGCCTCGGGTCGACAAGGAGCTATTGGCAGCGCATCACGACGGGCTCATCTGTCTGAGTGCTTGCGCATCCGGCGAAGTTCCACGCTTGATCAAGGATGGGAACGTCGGCGGCGCTCTGAAGGCCGCCAGTTGGTATCGCGAGGTTTTTGGTAAAGAAAATTACGTCATCGAGCTTCAACGCCACGAAGGGTTAGAGTGGCTCGACGACATCAATCGCGAGCTCCTCTCGATCGCCCGCCAGCTCGATCTGACCGTGGTGGCGACAAACGACGTTCATTACGTTCAGGCGAGCGACGCGCGCGCGCAAGATTTGCTCTTGTGCGTTCAGACGAACACCACGGTCGACGATCCGAAACGGATGCGTATGACCGGGGCGAGCTACTATCTGAAATCGCCCGCCGAGATGGCTACTCTCTTTGCTGATTTTCCGGATGCGCTGAAGAACTCGCTGACCATCGCGGAGCGGTGCGACCTCCATTTGGATTTTGGTCGGGTTCATCTGCCCGAATTCGAGATTCCCGACGGTTTTACGCCGGAGACGTACCTGGAGCAGCTTTGCCGAGACGGCCTCGAGCGGCGGTTTCCTCGGGTCACTCCGGAGATCGAAGAACGACTGCGCTATGAGCTCGAGGTTATCAAGCAGACCGGCTTTGCGCTCTACATTCTGATCGTTTGGGACATCGTGTCTTTCGCGCGACGGCGTGGCATTATGTACGGGCCGCGCGGCTCGGCAGCTGGCGCCCTGGTGCTCTATCTCACCGGGATCAGCGACGTTGACCCCATCGCCAACAATCTGACTTTCGAGCGGTTTCTCAACATCGAGCGCAAAGAGATGCCCGACGTCGACATGGACTTTGCCGACGAGCGGCGTGACGAGATGATCGAGTACGTCGCTCAGAAATACGGCCGCGACCACGTGGCGCAGATCATTACCTTTGGAACGCTTGGTGCGAAGGCCGCGATTCGCGACGTCGGCCGGGCGCGTGGCCTCGCCTTTGGTGACGCGGACCGGGTGGCCAAGCTCATTCCATCGCTGCCGATTGGGATCACAATCGAACACGCTTTGGAAGACAACCCCGAATTGCGCAAACTGGCCGACGAAGACGAAAGCGTCCGCACGTTGCTCGCCGACGCTCAAAGCGTCGAGGGAATCTCGCGCCACGCTTCGACTCACGCGGCGGGTGTTGTCATCTCGCGCGACCCACTCGACCAAATCGTCCCTTTGCAGCCGACCAGCAAAGGAGATGGCGTGATGACTCAGTACCCGATGGCCGCTTTGGCGAAAATCGGGCTGCTGAAAATGGACTTCCTCGGCCTTGCAAACCTCACCATTCTTGGTCGGACTCTCGAGATTATCCAGGAAACTCGCAACGAGACCATTGAGCTCGGCGAAATTCCCCAAGCTGATCAAAAGACCTTTGCCATTCTAGGACGTGGCGAGACCTTTGGCGTGTTCCAGATGGAAGGTCGTGGAATGACGCAGTACATCAAGGAACTGCGCCCGACTACTGTTGCCGACATTGCCGCGATGGTCGCGCTCTATCGCCCTGGCCCCATGACCAATATCCCGCAATATATCGCTCGGAAGCACGGCGACGAGCCAGTCGTCTACCCGCATCCGCTTCTCGAAGAGACGCTACGTGACACCTACGGTGTCCTGACCTATCAAGACCAGGTGTTACAGGTTTTGCGGCGGGTAGCCGGTTACAGCCTTGGCCAGGCCGACATCGTTCGCAAAGCGATGGGTAAGAAAGTCCGCGCGCTCATGGAAAAAGAGCAACCGCGCTTTCTCGAAGGCGCTCGGAAAAATGGCGTGAACGATCGGGAAGCCCTGGAGATCTGGGAGCTGCTCGAGCCATTCGCCGGTTATGGTTTCAACCGGGCCCATGCATGCTGCTACGCCGTCGTCGCCTACCAAACCGCTTACCTGAAGGCCAACTATTCGGCAGAGTACATGACCGCGGTGCTTCAGTCGGCAACCGGCAACACCGAGCGCACGGTCATTGCCATCTCGGAGA
>DATLSK010000161.1:0-2872 GCA_035534155.1 Chloroflexota bacterium
CGGCCCTTCGCCTCACCGCGAATGTAGTAGGGTGTCCCAATCGCGCCGTCGGCGATCAGGCCGCGGGCAATCTCGTTGCCACGGCTCCCCCGCTTGATATGGTTGATCGCCAGCTTCACCCCCGCCGACTCGCACGCCGCGACCATCTCGTCGGCTTCGCGGAGATTCAGCGCCGGTGGCTTCTCGCAGAAGACGTGGACACCCCGCTGGGCCGCCGCGACGACCGGTTCGTGGTGAGCCGTCGCGTGAGTCGCGACGATGACCACGTCGAGACGCTCCCGATCGAGCATGTCGCGATAATCCGCGTACAGCGACGCTTCGTTAATTCCATACGCCTTCCCCCAGGCCGATCGGGCGTCCGCCACGATATCGCAGCCAGCGACCAGACTTACCCCTGGCTCCGCCAGGCAAGCCTCGGCGTGGGCACGCCCCATGCCGCCAAGGCCAAGAATCCCCACCCGGAACTGCCGCTCAGTCATGATCGAATTGCTCCTCTTTTTTCAGCTAATCTTGGTTCGCGGATCCATGGCATCGCGGAGGCCGTCGCCCATGAAATTGATCGAGATGACCGCGAGAAAGATCATGAATCCAGGCGGCAGCCACAGCCACGGCATTGACTGCAGTTCGCTCAGCCCGCTCGCGGCTTGCAGCATGTTTCCCCAGCTTGGTGTCGGCTCCTGAACACCAAGACCTAAGAACGATAGGGCGGCCTCGGTGAGAATCGCGTCGGCGATCCCGAACGTCGCGGCGACGACGATCGGCCCGACGACGTTCGGTAGCAAATGACGGAAGATCACCCACCATGGCGGTGCGCCGAGGGCCTGGGCCGCTTCAACGTACGGACTTTCGCGTAACACGAGGATCTGACCACGCACCAGCCGACAGATCCCCATCCACCCGAATATACCGAGCAGAAGCATCGTGTCATAGAGTCCAGGCCCGACGAACGCGGCCACGGTAATGATGATGATCAAAGAAGGGAAAGCCATAAAGACATCAGTCACGCGCATCACAATGGTGTCGACGCGATCGCCGAGGTATCCCGCGCTGCCCCCCAGAAGACAGCCGATCACGGTGCCGATGGAAACCGCGACGATCCCAACCGACAGTGAGATCCGGCCGCCGTAGAGCAAGCGACTGAATACGTCGCGCCCGTTCAAATCAGTTCCGAGCCAGTGCGCGAAGCTGGGCGGCTGCTGGATCAGCAAAAGATTGATCGTATCCGGATTGTACCGACCGATAAACGGGGCGAAAACCGCCAGCCCAACCATCACCATCAGCACAAAGCTCGAGATCAGCGCGAGTCGATGGCGTCGAAAGCGGCGCACGACCTGCCGGAGCTGAGACACGTCGGCAGTGGTAAAGTCGGTATCCCCGGTGGCTCCTTCCGTGGCAACCACCTTGTTACTTGCCATAGATGACCCTCGGATCGACCAGGGCATAACAGAGATCGGTGACCAGGTTCGCCGCGAGAACCGTGGCGCCCGAAAAGAAGGCCAGCCCCATGATCATCGGATAATCGCGTTGCCCAACGGCCTGAATGTACAGGTAGCCCATGCCCGGCCATTGGAAAATGGTCTCGGCGATGACCGCACCACCAAACAATCCTGGCAGGGTCAGACCAATCACGGTGATGATTGGGATCAGGGCGTTCCGCAGTCCGTGCCGGAGGATCACCCGGACGCTGCGCAAACCCTTGGCGCGCGCGGTTGTCATGTAATCTTGTCCGAGCACGTCGAGCATGCTCGACCGGGCATACCGCGCCAGCACCGCCGCCCGGGCTAAGCCGAGCATCGTCGCGGGTAAGATCAGGTGAGCGAGATTGTCTGTCAAGGAGAACGGTTTGCCGGGCGTCGCGATCCCAAAACTCGGCAGTAATCCAAGCTCTAGCGAGACGACGTAGATCAGGATCATCCCGAAAAAGAAATCCGGCAGCGACACCCAGGTAAAGCTAAACGCCGAGACCAGATAGTCAACCACGGTGTAACGGCGGACCGCGGAAATCACGCCGAGTGAGACGCCGACGACGACTGCAATCAACAATGCTGCACCCATCAATTCCAGCGTCGCCGGAAGGCGGTCTCCGATCTCGGTCAGCACCGGGCGCCCCGACGCGTACGAGAAGCCCAGGTTGCCCTGGGCCAACTCACGTAGCCAGACAAGGTAGCGAATCGGGAGAGGCTTATCCAGCCCGTACTGGACTCGGAGTGCCTGCAGTGCCTCCGGCGACGCTGGCGCCTCCGGATTCATCAGCGCCAACAATGGGTCTCCCGGCGCCAGGTTAGACACCAGGAAGACCAGTACCGTGATCCCTAGCAGCACCGGAATACTGCCAAGGATCCGGCGGACAACGTACATTACGAACATCAGCTACCCCGAAACGGCACCGGTCGTCAGGATTTGATCCACCATTCCTGTGGGGCGCGGTACGCCGACATGTTGTAGACCAGGCTTTGGTGCTCGGCCATGCCAATGACCCGCTTGTTGATTCCCAGAGGACGGACCGGTTCCCAGAGCCAGATGTACGGAAGCTCGTCGGCCAGGATTTCATCGACCTGGTAATAGTATTTTTGCCGTTCCTTCGGATCGAGCGTCGTCCTGCCCTTTTCCATGAGCGCATCGAGCTGGCTGTTCTTCCACTTCGGTCGATTCATTCCGGCTGGATAGATCGCGGTCGAAACCAGTCCCAAAGTTGCCTGATCGGGATCGAGCGGCACACCCAGCGCACCGTACATCCAGTCGTAGGTCCCTTGCTGGTCGACCTCTCGACCAACCGTCGCGGTGTCAATCAGCCGAATGTTCACCTTGATCCCAACTTGCTGTAAATACGCCTGCATCGCCGCCATGAGCCCCTGGTCGAACTTGTCGGCGT
>DATLSK010000162.1:0-10539 GCA_035534155.1 Chloroflexota bacterium
CCACTTTGTCACCTACGTTCAGTCGCTGCTCGAAGATCGCTATTCGCGTCAGCAGTTGTACCAGGGCGGCTTACGGATCTATACGTCTCTCGACCTGGATTTGCAGAATAAGGCGCAGCAAATCATTCAACAGAAACTGGCAACACTCAAGGCGGACAACGCGAATAACGCCGCGCTCGTCGCTATCGATCCGAAGACCGGCGAGATCCTAGCGATGGTAGGGAGTGCCAACTTTTACGATGATGCGATTCAGGGACAGATTGATATGGCGCTGGCCCAGCGCCAACCGGGGTCGACGCTGAAGCCTTTTACCTATCTGTACGCCTTCGAGCACCACGACGCGGCGCCGGCGAGCATTCTGAACGACTCGCCAATTCAGTATTCAATGGGGACCGGGCTGGCCCCCTATCAACCCCACGACGCCGACCTCAAGTTTCGCGGGCCGGTCACCGTTCGACGAGCGCTCGCGAACTCCCTCAATGTTCCGGCGGTGGAGATGCTCAACAGTATCGGTATCAGCCCGCTGCTCCGGCTGCTGCATCTCTTTGGCATCACGACGCTGCAGAAGCCGCCCGGCTATTACGGGCTGGCGCTGACGCTGGGTGGTGGGCAAGTGCGATTGATCGATCTTGCCTTCGCCTACGCCGGATTGGCGAATGGTGGAGTGCAAGTCGGGGAGCCGGTGGTGAATCCCCAGCCCGGTCAGCGACAATTCGCGCCGGTTGCGATTCTCAAGGTGACCGATGCGAACGGAAAGGTTCTCTACAATTACCAGCCACCGGCTGGTGTTCGTCTCGTCAGCCCACAGGCGACCTGGTTGATCACCAGTATTCTGTCCGACGACAACGCCCGCGCCGAAACATTTGGAGCTCACTCCTATCTCCAGATTAGTCGACCTGCCGCGGTCAAGACGGGTACGACCGAGAGCTTTCAAGATTCTTGGACGCTCGGTTACACACCACAGCTCGTGGTCGGGGTTTGGGTCGGTAACGCGAATGACCAACCGATGAAGAACGTGTTTGGCGCCCGCGGCGCTGGGCTGATCTGGCACGATTTCATTGACACGGCGTTGCAGGGGACGCCGGTTCTGCCATTTACGCGACCGCCCGGGCTCGTCCAAGCGACCGTCGATGCCCAGACCGGACTCCGACCGGTGCCTGGTCGACCGACCGTTACCGACTGGTTTATTCAAGGTACGCTGCCGACCCAGTCGGCGCCGTTGCCAACGCCAACTCCCGCGCCGCCAACACCGACACCGGTGCCACGGCCACCGACGGCAATACCGACCGCGACCATGCCGGCGACGGCGACGCCAGTCAAAGCGCCGTCGCGCGCCACTCCGGTGGCGGTCCCGAGCAATCCGAACTTCGTCGTCGTGCCGAATTTCGTGGGTATGCCGGTCGCCGATGCCCAGCGGCTCGTGAATGAATCTGGATTGTCGACGACCTACGTGAACTATCAGACGGCTGACGTGGTTCCGGATCGCAGCTTTTTCCTGTCGATTGCGCCGGGCTCGGTTCTGAGCCAATTACCCCCGGCTGGCACTCAGGTTCCCCGCGGAACGCGCATTTTCCTGGCGGTGAGGAAGAAGTGAGAGCGTCGCTGATTGCCCAGCAAGCCGCGTTGCGCAAGCGTCCGGACTACCAATGGCTCGTGCTGGGCGTGGTTTGCCTTGGCACTTTCATGGGGGCAATGGATAGCAGCATCGTCAATGTGACGTTGCCACTGCTATCGACGGTATTCCAGGTCACTATTCCAACGATTGGCTGGGTTATTATTGCCTATCAGTTGGCATCGACCAGCACATTGGGAACGTTCGGACGGATCACCGACATCTTCGGCCGCCGCTTTATCTACCTCGGCGGTTTTGTCGTGTTTGTCGTCGGCTCGGCGATGTGCGGTATGGCCAACTCGGCGCTGGTCTTGATTCTCTTTCGCGTGATCCAGGGGATTGGCTCCGGCATGCTTGTCGCGAACAGCATGGCGCTAGTGACCACAGTCTTTCCCAGCGGTCAGCGGGGCACCGCGATTGGATTTTTAGAAACCTCGGTGTCGGCCGCGTTTACGATCGCACCGACGATCGGCGGATTTTTGCAGGGATGGCTCGGCTGGCGTGCCGTGTTCTACGTGAACGTCCCAATCGGCTTGATCGGCGTGATCCTGGCCTGGTTGATCGTTGTCGATCCCCCGCGCGAGCCGGGCGGTCGATCACTCGACTTGCCGGGGGCGATTAGCCTGTCGATCGGTCTCACGAGTCTGCTGCTGGCACTGACGCGCGGCCTTGCCGACGATCCGGGCGCTTCAATCTACCTCTGGTTCTTAGTTCCCGCCGTGGTTTGCCTCGTGGCATTTGTGATCATCGAGAGCCGCACGCCCGATCCGACGATTGACCTGCGTCTGTTCCAGCACCGGGTGTTTGCCGGGGCGAACGCGGCGAAGGTGTTTTCGTACACCGCGATGTCGTCGGTCACGTTTTTGATGCCATTCTACCTTGAAACGGCACTTGGCTATTCGCCGGTGCTGACTGGCCTGGCGATGACGGCGCTGCCAATCGCACTGGCCACGGGTTCGATGGTCGGGGGACCGCTGTCCGACCGCTTCGGGTCACACGTGCTCGCACCGATTGGCCTGAGCATCGCGGCGGTCGGCTCGTTGGTGCTGACTCAGGTGACACCAGCGATGGGCTATCCGCTCGTCATGGTGGCCATGCTCGCGATTGGTTTGGGAATGGGGCTATTCATCGTGCCGAACGACAGCGCAATCATGGGGGCAGCACCCCGAGACAAGCTCGGTGTCGCCAGCGGAATTCTGGCAACCACCCGAAACCTTGGATTGTCGAGCGGAATCGCTTTCGCCGGAACGCTTCTAGCGACCCGCATGCAAGCGTATCACGCGCTGTCTTCGGTCAACTCTTTCGTATTTTCTTTTCACGACGTGTACTGGGTTACGATTGGCTTGTGCCTCGCCGCCCTGGTGCTATCGCTCTTCCGAGGCAAAGCCGTTCACGGATACCACGAGGCAACTGTCCTCGAGTAAGATCCGCGGCTAGGCCCACGTCCAGAACACGCTTGCGACGAAATTCCAGCTCGTCGCGACGCTGATCGCGATGAGATTGGCGACGAGGTAGTACAGACCAAACGTTTCGACCAGGACGGTGAAAACGGCCGTGGTGATCGCTAATCCACCAAGTGATGCCACGTTGAAGCGAACGAATCGTCGGGGTGAGAATGTCTGCTGGCCGAAGGTCCACCAGTTGTTCCACATAAAGTTGTTCACCACGGCGAACTCGGAAGCCAGGGCCGCTGCCAGGGTCGGCGTCCAGTGAAACTGGCCAAAGAATAGGCGGATAAAGACGAGATTGACCACGACGCCGCTCAACCCGACGACGCCGAAGCGAAATAGCCGGCCAATACTGACCTTGGCGCGAATCCATTCCCGAAGGTTCCGTGGTCGTGAGTCCTGAATTGTTCTTGTCATCGATATCGGATTCTCATTCAAGACGCTGTCAACTCGGGACTTTTCGCGGGCTTCGATCCCTCAAAGCGCAGGCGCCAGACCAGTAGCATTGCCTCGAAAAAGATCCGCTTCGACATCTTCGACTCGCCAAGCTTACGATCGACGAAAGAGATCGGGACTTCGACTAAACGAAGGCCCTGTCGATGGCAGCGCCAGTTCATCTCAACCTGGAAGCCAAAGCCGGTCGAATGAATCTGGCGCAGATTGATCTGGGACAGGGCTGCCTGTCGAAAACACTTGAACCCGCTCGTTGGATCGCGAACCGGAAGTCCCAGGATCGACTGGGTGTACAAAGAACCGCCGCGGCTGATCATCCAGCGACTGAAGGGCCAATTGACCGCCCCGCCGCCCGCCACGTATCGCGAGCCGATCGCGACATCGGCCCGGCTGGCCGCCTCGATCATCCGAGGTAGATCGACTGGGTTATGGGAGAAATCGGCGTCCATTTGAACTACGAAATCGTAGGACGGTTTCGCTTGTAGCGCCTCGCGGAAACCGGCGATGTACGCGGTTCCCAATCCCTGCTTGCCAGCGCGGTGCAAAACGCGGAAGCGTCCTCGATATTGCGCGGACAAATCGTCGGCGATCGCGCCAGTGCCGTCGGGTGAATTGTCGTCGACAATCAATAGGGAAAACCCGGGGTAGGCAAGAACGTCGCTCGTCAGTCGAGGGAGGTTCGCCGCTTCGTTGTAGGTTGGTGTCACGATGATTACTGACATTTTGAGAAGGCTCCGGTGTCTAGAGTCTCCCTTATTCCAAGGAGCACAGTCACTTGTGACCTGAACAGCGTGCTGGCTACTGGCTTCCCTGGCTGAAACTGGCCAGGGCCCCGTCTTTCGCCGGGAGTCCCATTATACTATGCCATTTGCGTAGCCGAGGGACGGCGGATCCTCTATGATGTCTGGACGATGAACGTTGTTTCACTCGCGCTGGTTCTGATCTCCGCCCTGGCCCACGCCACCTGGAATTACCTAGCGAAGTCGAGCCGAGATTCCTACGCATTTACCTGGGCGTTCACCAGCCTGGCCGGCCTGATCTATCTGCCAGTCGCCCTCGTCGTCAGCCGATCGTGGCCTTCTCTCCTGGTCGTCTCGGTGGTGAGCGTAACCGCGGTTCTGCACGTTTTCTACTTCGGCCTGCTCAACGCCAGCTATCGTCGCGGAGATCTTTCGCTCGTGTATCCGGTCGCCCGCGGCACCGGTCTCGTGTTGATTCCGATGGGTGCAGCGCTTTTGTTGCGAGAGCACATTTCGTTCCCTGGAATCGTGTCAATTGGGATCATTTTCAGCGGCGTGCTGGTCGTCCATTCGCGGGGACGCGGCTGGGCAGCGTTGAGCAGCCTGGGCAAGTCGTTGCACGAACCCGGGGCGCGTCTCGCCGTACTGACCGGGGTGGTGATCGCCTGCTACAGTCTATGGGATGCGCACGCTTTGGCGGTAACGTCGCCGCTGGTTCTGGATGCCGGTATTTTCGCCGGCGAGTCGGTGCTGAGTGCGCCATACGTGCTGTTGAAAAAGCAAACCGCGGTGCGACGAGAGGTTCAGGAGCGGCCGGTGGCGGTACTAACCGCCGCGGTGTTATCCCCGCTTGCTTACCTGCTCGTGCTCACCGCGATCACGTTCTCGGCCGTCGCCTACGTCGCCCCCACGCGGGAGATTGGCATTGTTATCGGTGCGCTTCTGGGCTGGCGCAGCCTCAAGGAAGGCCACGCGATGAATCGACTACTTGGCTCGGCTTTGATTGTCGCGGGGGTATTTAGCCTGGCATTTTCACCCTGAAGAATGGCGGATTAGGCAAGCCAGAACGGATTTGACCAGGCGCGCTTGCCTCCGTTGTCGACCACGGTCACGCGCAGGTAGGAGTTTTCGAACGGTTGTCGAGGAAAATCGACGGAGGTGAGGTCGGCTCCATGGATTTGGCGGGCAAGCGGAGCACTGCCCGAAACGTAGACGTGGGCGGCCGGCGAGCAGACGACCCGGATGCGTTCGGCGTCGATCTGAATGTCCTGGATTTCTGGCCCCTGACTCGAGTAGAAATGCCCGGCCTTCAAGGCGGCGATCAGATGCTCGGGCTCGAGTGATTGGGCTCGTACCATTACCCAGGCGGCACAGGCGTCACGACGAGCCGGTAGAAGGTGGGCGTCGTCGGCGGCGTAGGCAAAGTATCGATGGCCTTGACTGAGCAGCGAGTCGGCAACATACCAGCTTTCTCCCCGATCGTTCAGCGCGAAGCACGTCTCGTTATAAATCTCGATCGCGTGGGCGGCATCAAGCGACCGGGCGTCAGCAAGGGTGAGACCGTACCAGGCCGGATGGGCGATTCCGACAAAGGCGCCGGCCGCGGCGGCACGCCGGGCGAGCTCGGGGCCGGATTCCGACTGGGAAGTCGGAGCGAAATCCAGGGGTAGGCCAACCGCGACGATGTGCCAGATCTGACCGTTCGCTAGCCGGGGAGCGTGAAGCTCGGCGCCAAGCAAGGTTGTGAACGTGTTCGTTCGAAATGCTCGCGTATCGGTTATGGGAAAGTGATAGTTTTGGAGGAAGTGATCGGTAATCGCGAGAAAGTCGTACCCGGCGTCTCGGTACGTGGCGACCACGGTCTCCGGGGCAAGCGCTCCATCCGAACGGTTTGAGTGCGTATGGAGGTTGCCGCGGTAGAATCGGCCGGCCAGGGAAAAGGGAAGGGTGCTCGCTAACTGGTTCAACAGAGTTCCTCCTTTATGGGCGACGGCTCGGGGGGCACTGCCTTTCTTTGTTATCTTATGGGGTTTCGTGAACTGAAGTATAGCAAAGTGGCGTAGCGGTCGGAACGCGTGTCAGAGTCGCGAGAGACGCGCTACAATAATGTAACAATACAAAATTGTCATAAGCGTGCGCTTGAGCGAGCTAGTCTACGGACGGTCTCGACCGGCGGAACCGTTGACCAGGCAGGAGGTCACTCGTGAAAAAGTCGTGGCCGGCCGGACCTCACGGCTGGCCGTTTGTTGGTAGCTTATTCGAATTCACCAATGAACCCCTGGCGTTCACGAGCAGCCTTTTCGGCAAGTACGGCGAGGTTGCTTCCTTCAACATCCTTGGTACGCCTTTCGTCATGTTTTTTCATCCCCGCGCCGCGAAATACATTCTGGTCGACAACGCGCGCAATTTTACGAATCGTGAGGCCAACCCCAAGCTTCGCGAGGTAGTCGGTGATGGTTTGCTGTCGATCGACGGAGTCGAGCATCGTCGCCAACGGCGGATCGTCCAGCCGGCCTTTCATCGCTTGCGCATCGAGCGATACGCCAACCTGATGATCGAGCGAACTGAGCGGATGCTGACCGGCTGGCACCGTGAGCAAGAGATCGACGTTGCCGTTGCGATGTCAGATCTGGCACTGGAGATCGCCGGCGATTCCCTGTTTGGCGCCGACCTTGGCCAGCAGGCACGACAGATCGGACAGGCATTTTTGGCAATGAGCGAGTACGCCGACTTGTCGGTGCTTTCGCCAGCGCGGATTCCGATCGATCTCCCCTTCACCGCGCATGGCAAAAGCGTTCGCGCCCGGCGACGCTTGCTCGAAATCGTCGAAACGATCATCCACCAGCGGCGGGCGAGCGGCGAACTCGGAGAGGACGTGCTCTCGATGCTGCTGGCGAGCCGGGACGACGAAGGGGGCGGACTCGACGACGTCCAGGTCCGCGATCATATTCTGACCTTTCTTGCCGCGGGCCACGCGACGACCGCCAATGCGCTCACCTGGACGTTCTACTTGCTCTCCCAAAATCCTCGGGCACGCGAAAAGCTGGTCGCCGAACTGGTCGGGGTTTTAGGCGGTCAGGCGCCGAGTGTCGAAGATCTGTCGAAGCTGCCCTACTTAGAGATGGTGATCAACGAGTCGATGCGGTTATTTCCGCCGGCCTGGGCCCAGGCCCGTCGCGCCAGCGATAGCTTCGAGCTGGAAGGATACCGCTTTCCTCCCGGAACGATCGTCGGGGTTTGCCAGTGGGTGACTCACCAGCGAGCGGACCTTTGGGGTGACCCGGCGGCCTTCCGTCCGGAGCGTTTTGCGCCCGATGCCCCCGAGCCGCCGCCCTTTTCGTTCTTCCCCTTTGGCGGCGGTCCACGGACCTGCATTGGCATGCCGTTCGCACTGCTAGAAGCACGTTTACTTTTGGCGACGATTCTGCAGCGTTACTCACCCGAGGTGGTGCCTGGTCATGCGGTCGAGCCGCAGGCGCTCATCATCCTTCGGCCTCGCTTTGGAATGCGCATGCGGTTAGCTCCCACTCGATTGGTGGTCGGTACCGGTCCGGTCACCGTGAACGGGATCAGTCGCTAACGCCCTGTCCAGATGGGACCGCGTCGCCTATAATGGGGGGACGATAGCAGCTGAGGCTGCCGGATTCGGAGGACTGAATGACGACGGCGGGGTTTGGCTCCCTGATTGGGCGCTCGAAGTGGGAGATTGACACACCGGCGCTTTGCGTTGATCTCGACATCATGGATCGTAACATCCAGAAGATGGCGGGACGGATTCTGGGCGGCGGCAAGAACTGGCGACCCCACACGAAAGGGCAAAAGATTCCGGCGATTGCTCACAAAGAGATCGCGGCTGGTGCGATGGGGGTCACCTGCGCCAAGCTTAGCGAAGCCGAGGTGATGGCCGGCTCGGGAATTCGCGACATATTGATCGCGAACGAAATCGTTGGACGCGAAAAGATTCTTCGGCTGGTCAACGTGCAGCCGCACGCCGACGTGATGGTGGCGATTGATTCCCAAGAGAATGCACGGGAAATCAGCGAGCTCGCGGTGGCCAAAGGGGTGACCGTACGGGTCCTCGTCGAATTGAACGTCGGAATGAACCGAGCCGGTGTCGAACCCGGCGAAGCCGTGGTTCATTTGTCGGAGTATGCCGCCGGGCTGCCGGGGCTGCGCTACAGCGGGGTGATGGCTTGGGAGGGACACGCCACTAGTATCAAAGATCTCGATGAGAAGCGCAAAGTCATCGTGCGCGACGTTGGTCGCCTGGTCGAGAGCGCCGAGCGCTGTCGAGCGGCAGGACTGCCGGCTTCGATCGTTTCGTGTGGCGGTACCGGTACCTACTGGATCACTTGCACCCTGGCAGGTCCGACCGAAATCCAGGCGGGCGGGGGCATCTTTAACGACGTTCACTACTCACGAGATTACGGGATCGATCACGAGTTTGCGCTGACCGTCGTTGCCACGGTTGTCAGCCGGCCGACTCCGACTCGAATCATCGTCGACGCGGGGCACAAGACGATGAATGGCACGCCCGCCGCGCCGCGTCCACTCGGGCTGGGAAAAGACGCTCAGGTGAAACTATCGGCCGAGCACGGCACGGTCGAACTGAGCGAGCCCGACGATCGCCTGAAGGTTGGCGACAAGCTCGAATTCATCGTCGGCTACTCTGACTTTACGACCTACGTCCACGAAGAGATGTTTGCGATTCGTGACGGGATGGTCGAACAAGTGTGGCCGGTGCTGGGACGCGGCAAGCTCCGCTAGACCCAGACGCTGACTAAGCCGGTCACGTCGATCACCAGAATTCGCGGATCGGAATCGCGAGGTGGGATCGGGCGGCCGAGCCGGGCGAGGGTGGAGACATATTCCTCGATTGCCCGGCTGGCCGCCGCGACCGCTTCGTCGCGACTATTGCCCTCCGCCATCACCCCTGGCAAGGACGGCACGACGACGCCGAATCCTCCTTCTTCCGGGTCGGGATGGAGAACGATAGTGTACGGGCCACGAAACGTTCCGGTCTTTTCCATTGCGCTTTCCATTGTACGGAATTCGCCAGGCTCACCGCCAGGAAAGGGATCACATGGCGAACATTTCCCAACCACCTGCCGCGACGATTCCGGTCCCGCGATCGATTCTGGTGGTCTACGCTCATCCGGACGACGAGAGCTTTGGACCGTCAGCGGTCCTGGCAAAATACGCTCGTCTGGGTTCGTCGGTCTACGGGTGGTTTGCGACTCGGGGCGAAGCCGGTCAGAGCAATCACCAGCCCCCGCCCACTCCCGATCAGCTCAGACGGTGGCGGGTCGAAGACCTCGCGGCCGCGACGTCAGTCATCGGCTTTGCTGGCTTCGAAGCGCTTGATTACGGAGACGGCAAGCTCGACCAGATTCCAGCGCAGACGCTCGCCGATCAGGTCATGGCCGAAGTACGCCGCCGCCGACCCGAGGTGGTGCTGAGCTTTGGCCCGGCCGGAATTACTCGCCACCCGGATCACCTCGTGATCCACCGGATCGTGACCGCCGTATTTTACCAGGCACTGGCCGAGGGGCTGGGAGTTCGAGAACTCTACTACGACGCGGTTGGGCCGGAAGTCGCGGGGGAGTTTGGATTGGTTGGCACGCCCGATGGTGAGCCAAACACCTGGATCGACATCGCCGAAACCTGGCCGACCAAGCTCGAAGCGTTGCGTATGCATGGGCGCCACATTCTCGACGCCCAGGAGATGGTGGCCCGGCTCGAAACTGCGCCGCCTACCAGATTTTCACCACTTTATCGCGCGTATCCGTCGGTATCGGCCGATCGCGAAGTGAGCAGCTTTCTCGAAGCCAAGGCACCCGGCGTCAGGTAGCGCGGAGGTTGGATCGGGCGGTCAGCGACAAGCACTTGACCAGGGTAGTCGGCGAGGCGTAGCATAAAGCGCTACTTCCGATCTTGTTGGAGGACGCTCGTGCCGAGTATCAACTGTGCCCTGGCAACGGTGGGCTGGTCCCCGTCCTACGTCGAAAAGCTTCGCGAGGCACTGGGGGCCCGGGAGTTCGTGCACACACGCGACGCCGCCGAGATCGAGCGCTGCCTACAGGTTGCCGACGTCGCAATTCTGGGCGGAGATCTCGACGCGCGCTTCCTGGCGGCGCCGCGGCTGCGTTGGATTCATTGCGATCACGCTGGTCTCGAAAAGTCGGCGCGTCCGGAAGTGTTCGAGAAAGGTCTGCTCGTCACGAGCTCGGCCGGGCGATCTGCGCCGGTTCTCGCCGAGCACGCGGTGTTTTTCATGCTCGCGTTT
>DATLSK010000163.1:0-22288 GCA_035534155.1 Chloroflexota bacterium
GGGGCGCCGTACGCTGACGCCATGGCCCGCCTGAGCCAGGCGCAACAGCTAGAGCAACAGGCTTTAGGCCAGAGTGACGCGCTTGTCCGTCGGCATTTGCTCCAAGAAGCCGAAGTGTTATCGCAATCCGCGCTGAGCGCCCAGCCAAATGACAGCGCGGTGGTCACCGTGGCGGCACGAATTGAGAAAGAGTACCGCTCGGCAACGGGAATCACGGATTTGCCCGCGCCAACGCGATTGGTTGAGCTACCAACACCGGGCGATGAAATGATTCGAAATGGGAACGATTTGTACGTCCTCGACCGCACGAACAGCTTGATTTACAAATATCTACTCAACGCGGACGGTACCCAGATCTTACCCGCGCAGAATCCGACCCTGGTGCGAAAGGGCGACCACATTGGCGCGGCCACGGTTGGCCAGCTCAGCCACATCGCCTGGATGCCGGCCGGCAGCACGCGCGCCGTTCCGGCGCTCCTCGCCCTCGATACGGCCGGTTTTCTGATCGAATACGATCCGACCCATGGCTTAACCACCCAACGTCTTCGAACATCCGACCCGTGGACCAACGTGACGGCCATTGGCGGATACGCCGGAAGCTTGTATGTCCTCAATGCTGATCATCAGACACTTGCTTGGTATCCTCCGCAAAGCGATGGATACTCCGGGCCGGTGTACAGCTATTTCGCGCCTGGTGTGACGGAGCATCTGGCAGACGCGGTTGATCTGGTCGTTGCGGATAACGTTTACGTCTTACATTCGAGTGGAACGGTGCAAAAATTCGCTGATGGCAAGCCGGTAGATTTCGCCGGTCCACCCAGTGACTTGATGCCGAGCCATCCGGCCGGAGTTGGGCTCGGCGGAGGCTCGATCTTTATCGGCGATCCGGAGCACGCCGACGTGGTCCAGCTCTTGACGTCCGGGGCCTATCAGCGCGAGCTCAGGGCCGGCACCAGCGTTCAGATCTTGCACGACATGCGGGATTTGATTGTTTCGAACGATGCGAAATCGCTGTATGTTCTGTCCGGCCAGGCGATTTATCGATTTTCAATACCGGGACTGCCGGGGGCTACACAATGAATGCGCCAGTTCACGTCTTAGGAATTGAATCGTCGTGTGATGAAACGTCGGCCGCGATCGTTCGTGACGGACGGGTGGTTTTGTCCAACGTTGTTGCCTCGCAGGTGGATATCCACGAGGCTTTCGGAGGGGTAGTGCCAGAGGTTGCGTCGCGCCAGCACGTCCTGGCAATCGTGCCGACAATCGAGCGCGCCATGGCCCAGGCCGGAGTTACCTGGAGTGACGTCGACTGCATCGCGCCAACCTATGGTCCCGGGTTGATCGGGGCGCTATTAGTTGGTCTGAACGCGGCAAAAGGGATTGCTTTTGCTCGAGATCTGCCGCTGGTCGGCGTGAATCATCTTGAAGGCCACATTTACGCAAACTGGCTCACCGGTGCCGACATTGTCTTCCCCACTGTTTGCTTGATCGTGTCAGGCGCCCATTCCGACCTGGTCCTCATGACCGGTCACAATTCCTATCGCATCCTGGGGCGCACTCGCGACGACGCCGCCGGCGAGGCGTTCGACAAGGTTGCCCGCATCCTTGGCCTGGGCTATCCGGGAGGACCGGCTGTCCAAAAACTGGCGGTGCAGGGAGACCCGAGCAAGCTGAAACTTCCCCGAGCTTGGCTGCGGGACAGTTATGACTTCAGCTTTAGCGGGTTGAAGACGGCCGTGCTGCGGGTTGCCGAGGGGCTCACCCCGGAAGCCGGATTGACCTCGGCTGACGTCGCGGCGAGCTTTCAGGAATCGGTTGTCGACGTTTTGGTGACCAAGACGAAACAGGCAGCCGAGGAGTTTGGCGTTCAACAGGTCCTTTTGGCCGGAGGCGTGGCGGCGAACGCGTTGCTCCGCGGCGAAATGGATCGCCGGGTTGGCCGACCGGTCATTTATCCTCCCCTTTCCCTCTGTACCGACAACGCGGCGATGATCGCGGCCGCCGGCTATTATCGGTACCAAAGCGGCTTTCGCTCTGGCCTCGATCTGGACGCGCACGCAAACCTACCGTTGGCGTAATTAAGGGAGATGCTGCCTCGAGGGAGCCGCGAGTGAGACAATGTTCCTCAGCTTCAGATCGCGGTACTCCTGAGTGTTGGGCAAGAACCCGTGAACGACGTAGTCACCCATGGCCGATTCGATGGCGTGTGGCTCGAAGTGATAGGTTGACAGATCTTCTCCATCGTCGTCGCGATACATGAGCGTGATGCTTTGGCCGTTGGCGATTGCCGTTTCAAGGGCATCGCGCGTCTCGTGCGACGACAGGTGGTCCATCGAAGCACCCGTTGGCGGCGACTGAGTGGTGCGCGGTTTACCGGCCGGCGGGGCGTAGGGGGTCGTGGAAATCTGCCGCTCGACGAGGGCCTGACGTAAGACGTCGAGTGCGTCCAGGGGAACTAATGCGGCTGACCCGGACACGCTGGCGATGAATAGAGAACGCAGCTCTGGATCGGCACGTAGCTCGGCCAAGGTTTCCTGGCGGTCAGTTAGCAGGATTCCAACCATACCGACTTGGACTGGAGCATATACGCCGGCCCAGCCCTTGATCCGTACGCGCAACCCGGCTGGCAATGGTGGAGAAAGAATCGACTGGAGAACGCGCAAGATCTTGTCTGCGTCCCAGTGCTCCTGCAAAGCTCTTCGCACCGTCTCCGGGCTAATGCCGTAGCGGACACGTTGGCTGTCCTCGTCGAGCAAATCGGCAAAATCGCTTAAAGCCGCGCGAAGGTAGACGTTTGCCTCGGCGGTCGGCAAGCGCAGGGTGGTCGGTGGCTCGACCGCTGCGCCCGATCCGTAGGGATCGTTGGCATTGACTTGATAGACCATGGTTCCACGTGCCGCGATCAGGTCGACGAGTTCATTCGGGCGCTGGCTAGCGAAGAGTGCGACGGTGGGTGTGATGCGTCGCTCGAGGGCACTGGCGAGCTGGGAGTCCGCGAGCCACTCGTCGAGCGTGCCGGCGTCGGGAGCTTCGAGCAGCCAGGCGTTGCGGGTCACGCGGACCTCTTCAAATCGTCGTGCCCAGTCCCGGAGAGTGAAGACAACGTTCTGCGGCAAAGGCGTTTGGGAAGCGCTCTCGAGCAGCTCGAAAACGTCGTCGATGCGCAAACCAAGCTGGAGGCCATTGCAGAGTGCTTCTTCGGTCAAGCGATAGATCGCCAGGCGATCGAGCGAGACCCGCTCGCCAAAACGATCGATCTGGTAGAGAAGCTCGCCTCGGTGCTCCGGTTCGTAGACGATGACGTCGAAATTGGGCTGAACGATCAGCGCGTTCGCACGTGAAGGGATAGCCTCGACGTCGAGCGCGGCCGTTCCATCTTCGACGTTGAGCACTTGCGTGCCCAGCGGAGTAAGCGCGCACTGCTCGATACCCGAACCACCCGTTCGGCACTCGACGATGCCTAGCCAGCGCAAAGGGCCATTGAGCACGGCGCGGATGAACGCACCTTCCACCAGATCCCAGTCATTGCCCAAGACAAGCGACCGCGAGCGCCCCCGCGAGTCTTCGAGGGAGATTCCCGGGTAGTTAGGAAACTGAACGCGGTCGGGGTCCTGGTACGATGAGTAGAAGAAATACGAATAGGGTGTCGGATCGACCCAGGTAACCAAGAATTCGACATCTTCCTGGCGAATTGCTCGAACCACGTCCGAAACGTCATGCCAATAGCCCGGAACCAGGTGAGCGCGCAGAAAGTCGACCAGAAAACGATGGGCACGTGGAAGCTGTCCCCCCTCGGGCATAGCCTTGGGGAGGCCGGACCGACGCTCGCAGCGAATGTGCCCGAGGGTGAGGAGTTCATTTTCGCCAGCGTCGATCCAGGCATTCATGAGCGCTTCGGCCTGGCGGACCGGCGAAAGGCTGGCGAAGCGGAGAGTCGCCGGAGACGTGCGCAGTTGTCGCTCGGTCGATACGTCGACCAACCCACCGGCTCGGAAAGCGTTCACCAGGCAAGCCACCGGCGATAGGCGTGGCGCACTCGTCACGGTCGCCGTCAGACCCGAGGCCTGGCCGAGCGCGTCGCGGTCGCGGGCGCCGATGGCTCCTGACTGGAGCAGCTTGGGTTGCCGAGTTTCCACGACGCGCAGAAAGTCGAGGATTCGGCGCTGCCATTGTAGGGGAGACGGCGGTGATTCGACCGGTTCGCGATGAGGGAGTGATTGGTGCGGCACCGGTCCCAACGGGATCTGGTCGAGAATCTCGGCGGGCGAATAGATCCGGGCCGAGAAGGGGTTCTGGGAGGCCGGCCGCATCGCGTCGTGGAGGGTGCTTTCGTAGTGCGGAAAGGAGATTTGCCAGAAGGCAAGGCCGCGACGAACGAGCTCGCTCGGAACCTCCCGAACGACCTTGCCACGCAGGTTCGGATGCCGAACCGCGATCTGTCCGGAAACCCCCGCGACCGACGCGACGCCTCCGCGTCGCTTGAGGTGGACGAGCGCTTCCAGGGCGATTGGATCACAGGTAGCCACGGCGACCTGAATCGATGACGGGTCCAGGATCGCTTCTTGTAACGCGGCGAGTACCTCGGCCTTCGCCTTCAGGTCACGGCGGTCCGGACGACGGTAGCGCAGCATTACGCGGAGAGAGTTGGCGTTGTACCATTCGAGCGCCGCTTTGGGCTCTGGAAACTGGGTTGGATCGATCATTGAGCGTGGCCTGAGTCGTCTCCCGGGGTTTGGGATGCAAGATCCACGATTCGGAATGCGCGGCCGCGTCGCGACAACGCCCGCACGATCTGAGTTTTTTGCTTGCCATCGACCGCGACACAGTGGTCGGAAAGCTTGGTAACGACGAATCTCTTGAGATCAGTAGTAGCGAAAAGCTCATCGAGGGCGTCGCTCGTTTCAGTTTCAACCAGGCATACGTTGTAATACAAGCGTGCCCAGGACATGGACGATGCCAATCGTACAGGCTCCTCAGGGGCCGCGACAGTGATCTCGGCACGGCGGTATTAAGCGAGTGGTGCGTGAGCACAGGTAAATATAGTGTACCACAGGTCAAAGAACGAGGTCAGTGGATGAAAGCACCCGCGCCGACGTAGAGGACGTAGGCGATGGCTGCCATGAGTAAGAACAAAACGGCGAAGAGAACCAGGTTGACGCCATCAGCCGCGACCCCACCCCAGCGATATCGGCGCGGCCGTTTCGGTTGGCGATTTGGTACATGTGGTGTAATCATTATGCAGAGGGGAGCACAAGCCGTGCCAGCACTTTTTGGACGCCCATTCGGATTGTGGCTCCGGGGATATCGGTTGGAAAACCGACAATCCGGAGCCACAGTCCCTGCCCGCGGATTTCTCGTCTTAGATCGGGGCAAGTTCCGGGTATTGCTTGAGCAAGTCGTCCCGACTAAGGGCCTCGTCCGGACTGTCCGGTTGCCAAACGACCTCAACGCCCTTCAGGTCGAAGCCCGCGGCCGAGGCAATCTCGGAAAGCTGCTCGCGAATGTCCTCGGAGCTCCGCGCCTGGCGCAAACGCATCTGGGCGCAGCTTGCCACGATCAACGCGACGACAACGTAATCGCCCGGTGGAATCGAGTCTGCTGCTGGCGGGAGATGAATCGTGTCGACCTGCCGTGCGCCGTTGACGTTGGTGATTGTTTCATAGTCCAAGTGCGAGCGTGTTTGCACCGTCAAGGCGTTAAAGCGCGACTCGGCCGCGCCATATGACACCTTCTGGAAGCTGTAGTTCGCAGCGTGCCAGAATTGTTGTTGACGAAGCAGGAGCAACGCGGTTTGCTGCAACAGTGACGACAATCCTGAATCGGTGGAGGTATCGATAGTGTCGACGAGTCGGTGCAGGGTCGTCGGTACTTCCTTGGCGGTGGCCAGCAAAGCGAGTTCTAGTCGGATGATGTTCACGTCTGGAGACGGCGCAGCGGTCATCGATCGCCCACCGGTCCCTCGATTCATCGAAGACTGCCGGTTCATCCAAATGTAGAACAGGAACAGCAGGATGGGGAGCAATCCACCACCCCCGAATGGCAAGAACGGAATGAACATTGGGAATCCAAAGCCCCCGCCACCACCAAAACCTCCGCCGCCGCTGAAGCCACCACCACCGCCTCCGCCACCGCCAAAACTACTGCCGCCGCCGACCCCGCCACCCAGGGCGAACGCCGGCAAAGCAAAGAACAAAATGCCGGTCAGCGCCAACCCCAGCGCGAGCACCAGCCGCTGTTTCGTTCTCATCGTTGTTTCTCCTGACCTCGATCCCCGCTCGGATTTCCTGCAAACCCGACGGTTGCATCGGGCCTGCCAGCAAAGCAGGTTACTTCTCGGACTTCCCGTCGCTAAGCAATCGTTGTTTCTTCAGCGCCGCGAGTTCGTCGTCCACGCTTGGACCAGCTTCCAACTGAGCGAAGCGGTCTTCCAGTGGATCTCGGCTTAGCTCGTGGTACGCGGCGGCTTGCGCTTCCGCGTCAGCGGTCTTGTTCTCCAGCTCGCCCATGGTGGTGCTCAAACGACCGGTGCTCGACGTTTGCTCTTCGAGGGTTCGGGTGGCTTCGGCGGTCCGGTAGCGGGCCACGAGCTGTCGTCGCTGGAGAACCGCTTGCTGGACCCGGTTGTCGAGCGCTTGAACGTTCGTCCGAAGCTCATCAATGTGCCCCGACTGCGCGTCGAGGCTCGTCTTGAGCTGATCAGCCTCGTGCTGGTATTGTAGCTTTCGAGAGAGAGCTTGCTTGGCCAGTGCGTCGTCGCCTTTATCGACCGCGAGCTCGGCACGGCGCTGCCACTCCTGGACCGCTTGCCGTCGCTGGTCGTATTCGGCCTGAAGCCGATCTTGAGCCGAAATTGCCAACGCGGCCGCTTGCCGGACCTTCACCAGGTCCTGGCTCATGTCGGTAATCATTTGATCGAGGGCCTTCTCGGGATCCTCGGCACGATTGAGCATGTCGTTGGCGTTGGCCCGGACGATGTTCCGGATGCGATTCAGCAAGCTCACTGACATCACCTTGATTGCGCGTCAGCGCGTGTGTGAAATGACCTTCCCTGCCATCATTGTACACCAGCTTCCGGTCGGACACATGATTTCAAAAGCTACTGGCGAGACAGCCGCCCGATTCGACGGAGCAGCCCGTTCCGAACGAAGCGCCAGAGGCGGAGCGGTCGATTGTTGTCGGCGGCGTGCTCCGGACCAAATCGGTACCGCGCGTATTCGCGGGTGATGGTCTGCACGTTGACGGCCATTTCGGGCGCCGCCCGACTAAGGGCACTACCGTATTCCTCGGGCGTGTCCGCCGGGCGTAAACCAAAGCCCAGCAGACTAGCCAGACGAGTCATCTTTACATATGCGACAACCGCGGCTGGTTTGCCGCGGAGGCCTCGCTCCCAGAAGTACCAGGCCAGCAAAGCCAGGAAGGCAAAGAAGCCCAGTAACGCCAGCAGCGGTAGTAACGGGCGCAGGTCAACCGGGGGAGGCGTCGTTGTCGCCGCGGTCGACGGAGGTACGGCTCCGGGGACCGAAGTCGGGGTCGCAGTGGGAGTCGGCGTTACCTGTGCCTGGCTCTGATTGGCGGCCGATTGCGGCTGGGGCGTTGGCACCGGCGTTGGCGTGACCGCGGACTGACTGCTGCCGTTTCCGCGTTGGAAGGTTGGCCAGCCTCCACTCGGCTCGAAGGGAACCCAGCCATAGGGAGGAAAGTACACCTCGGTCCAGGAGTGGCTGTCGGAATCCTTGACGAGGTAGCTTCCGTCATTTTGCTGAATGCCGGTCGCGTAACCCGAAACCACGCGAGCCGGAACGCCAACCGAGCGCAGCATGACCGCCATCGCCGACGCGAAATAGTCGCAATAGCCGGTTTTGGCGGTGAAGAGAAAATAATCCACGCCGTCTTGATTCGGTGGCGGCGCGTTCACGTCAAGCGAGTAGGGCAAGGTACGCAGATACGACTCGACCGCGATGGCCTTGTCGTACGGATCCGGCTGGTTCGCGGTGAGCTGGAGTGCGAGTTGATGCACGCGCTCGGGCACGGGCGGTAAGGGAAGGTACCGCTGACGAACCTCGGGCGGATAGGATTGATTCGCGGTTCGTAGTTGTGCTTCGCTTGCCGTCGAGACGTCAGAGATAACGGTATAGGTGCTGCCCGGCACGAGCGACTGGGTAGCAAATGCCGCGATTAGATCCACCTGACCGCCCGGTGCATCCGGATAGGCCTGGGCACTCACCGCGCGATTGAATTGCAGCGGTTCCGAGGCCCCAACCAGGTAGTTGCCGCGCGGTTGCAGAACGGTGACTTGCTGAGTGAGTTGCGTTCGTTGTTGATCGGGAAGATTGAGCAGGTTTGCTCCGGCCGATATGTACCGCTGGTCGACCGGGTCGCTGGTCTGCCAGCCTTGACCGGTGTAGGTGTCAAAGATTGTCGCGCGCCAATACTCCGGCTTTGGCGACTGTATCTGCAGGACTGGCGTATCTGCCAGGTGAAACGACCCGTGGAAAGTCATTGAGCGGCCAAAACCACTCAGCGACGCCTGGTCTTGCTGGGATTGCAGACCCCCGAAGAGCCGATTAAAATCGGTCTGAGCCTGTTCCCATGGACGCGACACCTGGCCAAGCTGCTGCGAGAAGGCACGGGCCGCGAACGCCGCCGGCGCCAGCCAGGTCAAAATGACGAGCGCGAGAGCCAGGGCGACGCTTGCGCGAAAAGCGCGAAAAGTAAGCCCACTGGACTGCCGCAAGCCGTGGCTCTGCCAAACCAGCTGACGCGATTCGAGATTGAGGCGGCCGATCAGGAGCATCGCCGCGACGAGCTCGACCAACATATATTGGTACAGATCCGGAAAGGTTGCCAGGACGAGAGTGAGCGCAGTGGCGCTGGCAGTCACCGGCCACCAGGCGCTCCGCGCTCGAAAAACCGACCAGCCGCCAAAATAGCCGATCTGCCAGGCGACGAGGGCGAGCAGTAAGAGAAAGAGCAGGTTATTTGTCGCCTGACCGCCGGCGATCACGACGTTGAACCATTCCACGATCTGGCGAATCAGTTCCAGAAGTCGTTCGTGGAAAGCTGACTCGGGTGGAACACCGGGCATCACCTGCGTAATCAAGTAGAAAACGCCGACCGTGCCGCCCAGGATGGCAAAGGGGTGGACGAGCTCACCGGGTAGGTCTGAGTAGGCAAACGCGACGCCGACGAAGATACCGGCGAGGGCGATCCAGCTAAGCACGCGAAAAGACAATTGCGGATCGAGATGCGCCGTGCCCACCGCCCAGGCCGGGGCCAGGACGACGACGGCCAGCAAAATCGCGTTCAGAAGTTCGGAGATGACGTTCCGCTGCACGATCGTCTAGCCTCGCCAGCCGACCGAGAGCACGCGATCGAGCTGATCGCCGCACTTGACCAGGATGCTCGGGATACCGCAAGTTGCGAGCGAGCTGACCAAAAGGAGCGAGCTCGGGGCATCGCCAAACGTGCTCGGCTCGAGCGAAACCGCCCCGACTTGGATGCCGCGATCGCGGATGCCCCGAAGCGTCGACGGCCAGCGCTCGTCAAGCGAGGGGGTAACGACGATGATCGCCGCGTTCTTGCTGCAGCGGTCGCTTTCAGCGGCGAGTGTCTCGGCGATCGGTTGTCGTCCGTCGGCGTGGACAACCGCGAGCTCTTCCAGGACCTTGCGAAGTTGCCGCTCACCGCGGTCGGCCGAAACGATCAGGTGCTCGCTCGCGACGCCGATCAAGCCAACCGAGCGGCCATCCTTGAGGAAATGCCGCGCCAGGGATGCGGCGATGGTTACTCCATACTCTTCGGTTGAATCGTCCCCTTCGCCACGCTGCACCTCGGCGTGAAGGTCCAGGATCAGCCAAATGTCAGCAATTGGCTCCAGATCGAACTCTTTGACCATAAGGCGTCCGGCGTGCGCGGTGGAGCGCCAGTGGACGTGGCGAACCGGATCGCCCGGCTGATATTCGCGCGTGCCCGAAACGTGCGGAGTCGTCTGATGCCAGCCGGTCCGCCGACGGTCGCCACCAAAGAG
The DNA here is from genome assembly GCA_035534155.1 of Chloroflexota bacterium. Taxonomy (GTDB): domain Bacteria; phylum Chloroflexota; class UBA6077; order FW602-bin22; family CADDYW01; genus JAJPIK01. Next base: position 10,028 of record DATLSK010000163.1, read on the forward strand.
CTGGCCGGCCGGCAGGGTAAGGCCGGCCACGTCGACCGTGGCCGGGTAGACCAGAATCGAGCGCACCGGGCCGAGCCGGCGCGTCGTCCGAAAAAAGCCGAAGGGATCGCTGCTGGCGACCTGGGCCGGACCGAACTCATACAACCCGCGTCGACGGCACGGCGCTTCGAGGTTCCAGGTGCGGTGACCGCTGAACCCCAGGTCAAAAACACGCCCGGCGTAATAATCCGGGAGCGTTCCCTGGTCGGTAAACTCAATCCAGAGCCGAGGAAAAGGCCAGGTGCTGCGGATTTGCACCCGCTGTTCGACAATGCCGCCGACCTGAGCGCGGTCCTGGCGTAAGGTGCGACTGAGTCGTAGTCCCCGCACGCTCAGCCAGCTCCACAGGGCACTCAAAACGAGCGTCGCGACGAGCACGTCGGTCAGGTGAAAAAGGACAAGCTGACCGCTCATGATCGCCAACGCCGCCACGACGATCGTCAACGTGACTACTTTCAGTGCACTCATAACGTCAGCGACGCTGGTGGAGGGCTCGAGTTCCGGGGACCGGCACCGAATCGAGAATCTCGTTCACGATGGTCGCCGCCTCGGTGTGTTTAATTCGGGCACCGGGATTGACGATCAAACGGTGACCCAGGGCCGGGACGGCGAGGGCCTTGACGTCGTCCGGAAGCACATAGTCACGGCCGGCCAGCGCCGCCCGGGCTTGACAGGATCGAAATAGCGCGAGCGAGCCGCGTGGACTCGCGCCGAGGTAGACGTCCGGATGCGAGCGCGTCTCGGCGACCAGCGACACGATGTAGTCACTGATCAGGTCGTCGACGTAGATCGAGCGACGGACTGTTTGTTGGAGATCGACCAGGTCTGGCGCACTGAGCACTTCGCCGATCTGTTCGATTGGATGTTGAACCTGCTGGCGCGTGAGAATCGCGACCTCGTCGCGCCGGCTGGGGTAGCCCAGATTGATTCGAAGCATAAACCGGTCGAGCTGCGCTTCGGGTAGTGGGAAAGTTCCCTCGTATTCGATCGGATTCTGCGTTGCCATGACAATAAATGGTTCGGGAAGCCGATAGGTCGAGCCATCGACGGTGACTTGTCGCTCTTCCATGCACTCGAGAAGCGCCGACTGGGTCTTGGGAGTTGCCCGATTGATCTCGTCGGCGAGGACCACTTGAGCGATGATCGGACCCGGTCGATACTCGAACTCTTGCTGGCGTTGGTTGTAGATTGACACACCGGTGACGTCGCTGGGGAGAAGGTCGGGTGTGAACTGGATCCGCCGAAACGTACAGCCCACCGAGCGGGCAAAGGCTTTGGCGAGAACGGTCTTACCGACGCCGGGCACGTCCTCGATCAGCACATGACCCTGGCAGAGTAGTGCGATGAAAGCGAGCTCAACTTCGTCGTGTTTCCCGATGATGACCTTTTCGACGTTACCTATTACCTGTTCGGCGACCGATTGAAGGCGCTGCATGCCTGAAGGCCCTCCTGACGGGGCGCTAGCCTGAATGATCTATTGGGACGATATTGGTACCCAAGACGCGGTTATGCCGCTTACCAAGACTATTTCCCTATGACTCCGTCCTGCTGGCATGCTAGTGCTCCGAAGGACAAGGCAAGAACGGGACCGGTTCGGCCGAAAATTCGTCACCGACCATGACATCTCTTGTACTTTTTCCCGCTGCCGCACGGACATGGGTCGTTGCGCCCGACTTTTCGGCCAGCCCGCACCGGCTCACGCGCGTCATCGGCGGCTTCCACGTGATTTGTCTGCAGCGCCCGTGGCGGTGGCTTCGGCTGCTCGTGCTGCAGCGCCACGTGGTAGATCGAATGGACGACGTCGTGGCGAATCTGAGTGAGCAGTCCCTGGAACATCGTGTAGGCTTCGGACTTGTACTCGACCAGTGGGTCACGCTGGCCATAGGCGCGCAGGCCGATGCCTTCGCGCAGGTCGTCGATTGCCGTCAGATGGTCGACCCAAAGTCGGTCGATCACCTGGAGCATCAGGAGGCGTTCGACCTGGCGCATGATTTCGGACGAAAGCTCTTCTTCTTTGTCGGTATAGGCCTGATCGGCAAAGTCAAGCACCAGGGTCCGCAACTCTTCCCGACTCAGCCCCTGCATGGCCGGCGGCGCGTAGGCTGGAGATGGCGGTAAAATCGCCCGGAGCGACATCGCGAGGGCTTCCAAATCCCAGTCGTCCGCCTGCGGCGTGTTGGTGAAAGCGGCGATGAGGTCGTTGATCTCGTCGTGAATCATACTCTGGACGTTCTCACGCAGGTCGGCCTTGTCCAGAATCTTGTGCCGCTCGCCATAAATGATCTCGCGATGCTTGTTCAGCACATCGTCGTATTCGACCACGTGCTTGCGAATGTCAAAGTTGTGGCCTTCGACTTTTACCTGAGCGTTTTCGATTGCCTTCGTGACCAGCCCGTGTTCGATTGGCATATCATCTTCCATGCCGAATCGATCCATCAGATTAGCGATATTCGACCCGCCAAATCGTCGCATCAACTCGTCGTTGAGAGAGACGAAGAATCGCGAGGAGCCGGGGTCGCCCTGGCGGCCGGCGCGACCACGCAACTGATTATCGATGCGGCGCGCTTCGTGGCGCTCGGTCCCGATGATGTGCAAGCCACCATGCTGTTTCACGCGGTCCCGGTCGGCGTTGCAGAGCTCCTCCGCTTCCTGTCGAGCGCGCTCGACTTGCTCGGGGTCAGCATCCGCGGGCTCGACGTGGCGACGGTGAAGAATTTCTTCGGTGAGACCGGCTGGATTTCCGCCAAGTAGGATGTCGACGCCACGACCCGCCATGTTCGTCGCGATTGTTACCGAACCGGGGCGACCCGCCTGGGCGATGATCGCCGCTTCACGCTCGTGGTACTTCGCGTTCAGAACCTCATGGTCGATGCCTCGTTGCCTTAGCTCCTCACTGACGTACTCGGACTTCTCGATCGAGACCGTACCGACGAGCACTGGTCGGCCGAGCTTGTGCATCTCCTCGATCTCTTTGACCGCGGCTTGGAACTTAGCTTCCTCGCTCTTGTAAACCAAATCGGGATGGTCGACGCGGACGAGGGGACGATGAGTTGGCACGACGACGACGTCCAAACCATAAATTGTTTGGAACTCTTCTCGCTCGGTCCACGCGGTACCTGTCATTCCGGCGAGCTTTGGATACATGCGGAAGTAGTTTTGTAGGGTGATCGTCGCCCAGGTCTGGCTCTCGTTTTGAATCTTGACGCCTTCTTTGGCCTCAATCGACTGGTGCAAGCCTTCGCTGAAGCGACGGCCGTGCATCAAGCGACCAGTAAACTCGTCCACGATGACGATCTCGGCGTTCGGATCCGACTGCCGGCCCTCGAGTACCTTGCCGTCTTTGACCAGGACGTAGTCGCGATCGCGCCGGAAAATGAACTGCGCCTTGAGTGCCTGCTCCATGTAATGAGTCAGCTCGTAGTTCTCGGGCGCATAAAGGTTTTCCAGGTTCAGGGCACGCTCGAGCTTCTCAATGCCCTCTTCGGTGAGCATCACCGAACGGATTTTCTCGTCGATCTTGTAGTCAGTCTCGTGAACGAGCCGTGGAACGAGCCGCGCGAAAAGGTGGTAGCGATCGGCAGCCTGCTCGGCCTGGGCCGAGATGATCAACGGGGTGCGCGCCTCGTCAATCAGAATGTTGTCGATCTCGTCGACGACGGCGAAATGGAGTGAACGCTGGACGCATTGGCGCGAGTCCACGACCATGTTGTCCCGCAAATAATCGAAGCCGAACTCATTGTTCGTGCCGTACGTGATGTCGGCGAAGTAGGCCTCGCGCCGCGGCACCGGTCGAAAGTGGCGCAAGCGTGGGTCGTCGCCTTCGAAGGCGGGGTCGAAGATGAAGGCCGATTCGTGCTGAATGACGCCGACGCTGAGCCCCAGGGCATAGTAAATTGGTCCCATCCAGACGGCGTCGCGCTTGGCCAGGTAATCGTTGACAGTGACGAGGTGGGCGCCTTCGCCGCTCAAAGCGTTGAGATAAAGCGGCAAGGTTGCCATCAGGGTTTTGCCTTCGCCCGTCTTTAGCTCGCCAATTTTGCGCTGATTCAGGATGATGCCACCCAGCAACTGGACGTCGTAGTGACGCATCCCAATCGTTCGACGGGCAGACTCGCGAACCGCGGCATAGGCTTCCGGTAACAATGCGTCAACCGCTTCGCCGTCCGCCAGCCGCGTTCGGAAAGTGGTGGTCAGATCACGGAGCGCGTCGTCAGAAAGCGCTTCCATTTCTGGGGCATAGTCATTGATCTCGCGGACGAGTGGTTGGAGCTTCTTGACTTCGCGTTCGCTGCTGTCGCCAACGACTTTTGCTAGCCAACTGAACATAGGCCTCACCTGGTTGCGCGTCACGGTCGGTCCGCCGTGATCCACTCTGCTTGCATGCCGACGTCGACCGCGGGAGACGAGCCGAGAAAGAAACGCGGCGCATCAGGCGCCGCGCCACGACGACTACCGGCTCATTCTGATGACCCGGTCTGCATAATTCATCTCTTGAACGGCTGAATTCTAGCACAGGGGAAACTAATTGTCCAAATATCCGTCGCTTGCCCGAACGTCTGTACGGCCTTGCCAGGCCGCGTCGTCAGTGCTATGTATATTCCTGAACGCACCGTTGTTTCTTATTCCTGAAAAAAATCGAGGGCACGTGAACCAGCACCCAACCGCGGCGCAACGCTATACTGACGGACTCATCGAAGCGCTACGCACGCGAGATCCCGCGGTATTCGCGGATTTTCTGGTCAACAGTGGTCGAGGAACGCCCGAATTCAGCAAAGACCCGCGTCGCCTGGAAGAGGCAATGCATCGCTTCACCGTCACTTTCCCGGAATTGAGAGAATTTCACGAAGAGTCACGCTTTTGGCTCGCCGACCACGCGAGCTCGCCGATGCGGTAAAGCTAGTAGCTGGTCATAAGCCACGGCCTCACCGTTGGACCGGCGGGCCTGGCCAGGCCAGAAAGGATCACGCCTTGGCCCATACTGGAGACAAATTCGACGCGGTCGAACTACTGCAAACGGTCCAGATTGACCCGGCGGTCCAGATCCTGGCCCGTGCCTTTCAGGATGACCCAACCAGCAGCTTCCTCGTTCCCGATCCAAAGCGCCGAGCCACGATGCTGGCGTGGTCTTTTGGGGTAATCATCCGCTACGGCTTGCTCCACGGCGAAGTGTACATTACCGCGAATCTTGACGGGGTTGCTTGCTGGCTGCCTCCCGGAAAGACCAACCCGACGACCTGGGGGCTGCTTCGGGCGGGTATGTACCTCGCGCCATTAAAGGTTGGCTGGGACGGCGTGGGCCGTATGCTCACCTTCGTTCAGTACACCGACCGAGTCCATGAGCATCGTGCGCCTTTCCCACATTGGTACCTCGCGGTCCTTGGCGTCGAGCCCGCGCGTCAAGGTCAAGGCGTCGGCACGCGTTTGATCGACACGGTCCGGGTCCGAGCCGATGCCGCGGGAATACCCTGCTACCTCGAGACTCAGAATCCGCGGAACGTGCCATTCTATGAGAATCGCGGTTTCAAGGTCGTCGACCACGGACCGATTTCGAAGGGAGGTCCGTGGTCCTGGGCGATGTTACGGGAACCGGGGAGCGGAATCTGACCGAAGTCAGTAGGAACCGCCATCCCCTTCGCGCTTCGATCCATGGGTCGCAATGCGGCGATACACGTCCAACCGCTCGGTCTCGGCTTCGATCGGCAAAATCTGCTTAACCAGGATTCCGGAATTCTCGCGGCCGAAACGAGCGGCGTATTCAGCGCGCCTTGGCAGGTCATCGACGCTGTCGACGATCGCGGCGACCTCACCGGCCACCAGCACGGCGAATTTCCCTTCGGCCTGGCGTAACAGCAGCTCCCGCTCTCGCTCGTAGGTTGACATTTGAACCGCGACGTCCGTGCGGGCTTGATCGAGCTCGGTCGACCAGCTTCGATCAACCGCGAAGTGGTGGCCGAGCTCGGCAATGTCGTCACCGCGTAGCTCGATGTCCGAGCTCGCGATTGGCCCCAAACCGTGGGCGTGGGCCAGCGGCAGCGGATTGGCGTCGAACAAGAACGGCGGCGTACCGTAGTCAGCGATCGGGTCATTGCCCATGAGACGGATCGCCGTGGCATCGGTCGCGATAGCGTTGTTCCCGACCAGCAGGACGTTTGTCTGGATCGGCTGGCCGTTCCATTCTCGTCCGTCCTGGGCAACCAGTCCGTCGATCACGTTCAGAACTGGTGGAAAGATCGCTCCGACGTCGACCAGGACACGCGGCAAGCGAATCGGCGCGTGGAGGTAGCGCCGAGGCGTACCATAGATTGGACAGGGAGTCATGCCAAACAGATTTTTCAGGCAACCGGTCATTCCGGTTGAAACGTGGGACTTGAGTTTGGCAATCGAGACGACGGCATCGACGTCTCGGAGTTCTTCGCTGAATTGATAGCGTGAGAACATCGCTGGGTCACCAGGGACGTCCCAATTGGCAAACTTGCCGTCGTTCAGCTCGACCAGACGGACGTCGAAGCCGGCGAGGGCCGTGTCGAGGCCAACCGCTTCGAAGACTCGGCGACACGGCATGCCGGTCGAGGCGTCGCCGAGAATGAGCTCTCCCTGGTAATACCGGCGAATCAACGCCACGGTCGCCCGGACCACACTGGCGTCGGCGAGCGCGGATTGCCGTCCCGCGTGAAGGCGAACGTCGGTGATCCCGAGGTTGGGCTTGATGTAGACCTTCTGCTTTCCTTTGAACATCGCCTCGACCCCGCCCATCAGCTCGGCGGCGGCAAAGAGACGCTGCTCGACGATGCCATCGCTCGCCTGGGCGTCGCAACGGACGACGGCGACAATCGGTCGATTTCCCACGTTTCACTCCTCACGCTTACAAAAACCGGAAGGCTCGATGGATTTGTCGACTATTTTAGGCAGCGTCGCGGCAAGTGTCTACTGGAACAGATTGCAGATCCGTCTGGCCGCCCGAGGACGTCCTCTCGCCGATCGGATGCACACGCACGTTGCTTGAGAACCAGGTGCACGCGTCTATCGGAGACGCTGAGTGACCGGGGCGCGAGTCAGGTGCCGCTGGGGATGGGATTATCCGGAGCGACTGTCGCCCCTGAGGCCGCGTCGCGATCCGGCGCTTTCTGGCAATCTCGGCAGACGTACGTCCCTCGGCCGACCACTCGCATTTTCTCGATTGTCTGACCACACTTGGGACATGGAAACCCTTCCCGTCCATGGATTCGTGGTAGGGTGGCCCCGATGACAGCGCGGCCATTGACGATCTGAGCGACGCCGTCGCGTAGGGCCAGGTCGATGACGTCGCGAATCGCTACGTACAAACGGCTGACTTCCTCGTCGGACAGGCTGCCGGCGGTACGCAGCGGGTGAATACCGGCATCCCAGAGCGATTCGTCGACGTAGATATTGCCGAGGCCGGCGATGACCGATTGATCGAGGAGAAGTGCCTTCAGCTTGGCGTTTGGTCGCCGCCGCAGGCGCTCGTGTAGCGCGGCGGCACGGAAATCGGGACCGAGAATCTCAACGCCGAGTCGCTCGTCTGGGACGATGGTCATGACGTCTGGCGTCGGAGCGAGCCAGAGATGCGCGAACTGACGGATGTCGGTGAGGTAGAGGATGCTGCCATCGTCGAAGCGGAGAATGACCGAGGTTTGGCGGTGGGGAAGGTCGCTGTCATAGGCGGGGACTGGATGGCCGCCGGTCACTTTTTCGGCGTTCGGGCGAATCACAACGATCTGACCGGCCAGACTCAGATGAATGACCAGACTCAGCCCGTTCGACAGGTCGAGAATCAGATACTTGGCCCGCCGGCGCGCGTCGATTACCGACGCGTCGACGACATCGGCGAGCGAGTAGCCCGGTAGCCCTTCGTAGATCTTTGGCTTGAGCAGTTCGGCGGCGACGATCCGTCGGCCCGTAATCGCTTGGCTCAAGCCTCGTCGCAGGGTTTCGACCTCGGGCAGCTCCGGCATCGCGGTATTCCTCAGGTATGAATTTCAAGTGGTGTGTCGCTTGCGCGCGTTTCGTGGTCCAAACGTTCACGCGATGATGACCAATCCGAACCAATGCTATACTCCGAAGTATGATACGCGATTTTACCCGTACCGATGAGTCGTCGCGCGTGATGCTGAACCGTTGGGGAAGGGTGGACGTTCCGCTCGGTGGTGAGCCGTTGTCGCTTACCCAGACTCTCGGTTGCGGACAGGCGTTCCGCTGGTGGAAAGGTGCTGGGGAGAGCTGGCACGGCGTGGCCGCGGGACGGGTCTGGCAGCTCGAGGTCATCGGCGACTGCCTACGGGCGGACATGAGCCCGGCCATGCCGACCCAAGCCGCGACTGAATTTCTCATTCGATACTTCAGTCTCGACTTGCCATCGCGCGAGATCCGGGCTCGGGTGAGCGTGGCTCATCCGAAAGCAGCAGAGGCAGCCGAGCAATTTGCCGGGCTGCGGATCCTTCGCCAGGATCCGCTCGAAACGGTTCTAACGTTTGCAATCGCCACTGCAACCAATGTGCCGCGGGTGACCCGCAGCGTAGCCGAGCTTTGCCGACGTTTCGGCGAGCCGATCGGCGATCTCGGCGGGGTCACGTCTCATGCGTTTCCGACGACCGCGCAGATTCTTGGCGCGCCATCCGAGGTACTCTTCCGAGAGTGCAATTTGGCCTACCGGGCGCGGTCGATTCAAGGGGTCGCACAGGCGATCGAAACGAGACCGTCAGGTTGGATCGAAATGCTGAAGAAACTCCCATATCTCGAAGCGCACGCCGCGTTGGACGCACTGCCGGGCTATGGGCCAAAAGTCAGCGACTGTGCCTGCCTGTTTGGTCTGGGCTTCTTCGAGGCTGTGCCGGTCGACGTCCACGTTTGGGCAATCGCCCACGAGCTATTCGGCGAGGACATTCCTACGCGAACGCTGACCGTCAAAACCTACCGGAAGATCGGCGACCGCTTCCGCGATCTTTTCGGTCCCTGGGCCGGCTGGGCCCAGCAATACCTGTTCTGCGCGAGGCGAGCTGTGCCGGTGAAAGAACGCTTCCGTCCTCGCTAGTCCAGCGCGCTCCAATTTGGCCCCACGTGTCCTTCCACCCGTAGCGGAACCGTCATCGGGAACGCGTTCTCCATCAGCTCGACGACCAGGGGACGAACGATTGCGAGCTCGTTCTCCGGAACGTCGAAAACCAGCTCGTCGTGGACCTGGAGGATCATCTGGGTCGCAAAATTGCGTTCGCGTAGCGCTCCATCGATCCGGATCATCGCCACTTTGATGATGTCCGCCGCCGTTCCCTGAATCGGCATGTTGATCGCGGTGCGCTCGGCGGCCGAGCGAATCTGCCGATTGGGCGTGTTGATTTCGGCGATGTAGCGGCGGCGCCCAAGCAGGGTCGTGACATAACCTTGCTCGCGAGCCTGCCGCTTTGTCTCTTCGAGGTAGGCCGCGACCGTGGGAAACTGGGCGAAATAGTGCTCGATGAATGAGTGGGCGTCGGCGCGACTCACGCCAAGCTGCGTGGCCAAGCCATAGTCGCCCATGCCGTAGAGCACGCCGAAATTGACCGTCTTCGCCATGCGTCGCTGATCCGAGCTAACCTCCGCGAGCGGCACTCCCAGGATCTGCGAGGCTGTCGCGGCGTGAATGTCTCGCCCGGAAGCGAACGCCTCGACCAGGTTCGGGTCCTGGGTAACGTGCGCTAGTATCCGCAACTCCACCTGGCTGTAATCTGCGGCGAAGAGCAACGAACCAGGGCGGGCGACGAAGGCGCGGCGCACTTGCTTGCCTAAGTCGGTGCGGATTGGGATGTTCTGCAAATTCGGCTCAGACGATGAGAGCCGCCCGGTCGACGCGCCGGTTTGGTTGAACGATGTGTGAACGCGTCCGGTGTACGGGTTGATCATCAGCGGGAGCGCATCCACGTAAGTTGACTTCAGCTTGATCAACTGCCGGTAGTCGAGAATCAAACCGACGATCGGATGGCGCGGGCGTAATTCTTCCAGGGTATCGGCATCGGTACTGTACCCGGATTGGGTGCGTCGGCTCGTCGGCAGGCCAAGCTCGTCAAAGAGGACCTTCGCGAGTTGCTGGGTGCTGTTGATGTTGAAGGGATGATTTGCCTCGGCGTAGATCTGCCCCTCGAGGATGCCAATCTTTTCAGCCAGGTTGGCCGACATGCCTTTTAAATATGGCACGTCAATCGCGACGCCGGCCTCTTCCATCCGCGCCAAAACCGAGAGGAGCGGCATCTCGACTCGCGTGAACAGGTCCCAGAGACCAACTGATTTCAGTTGGTCGGCGAAGCGATGCGTCAACCGGAAGGCGATGTCGGCGTCGGCGCAGGCGTAGGGCGCGGCCTGTTCAACCGGTACGTCGGCCATCGAGATTTGATTTTTCCCTTTGCCGATCAGATCGACGATTGGAGTCATTGGGATTCCCAGCTCGAAGTAGGCCACGTCTTTCAAGTTGAGGGCGCGCTCGCTCGACTGCAGCAAATAGCGCGCGATCATCGTGTCGAAACTGATTCCCTCGACCGGCGCTCCGGCGCGTTCTAAAACCATCGCATCGTACTTCAGGTTGTGACCGACCTTTTGAATCGTCGAATCGGCCAGCACCGGACGCAGCAGGTCGAGCGCGACGTCCATCGGGACATTTGCCGGCGAGCTACGATGGCCGACCGGAATATACCAGCCCCGACCGGGCTGGTCGGAAACGGAGATCCCCACGAGCTCGGCGCGCATGGCGTCGGTGTCGGTCGTCTCCACGTCGAGCGAGATGGTTCCGGCCGCCCGCAGGCGTTTCACCAGTGTAGGTAACTCGTCGACCGTGACGACGTGGCATTCCGTCGGCGCCTGGCCCGCCACGGCCGCTGCCGCGGCGTCGTTCGCGATCATTGGCGCGGCGACCGGAGCATTCGCGTCCTCGAAAAGAGCGAGCTGGCCCGGAGCGGTTGTGACCGTTCGCCGACCGGGCAGCTCGTTGGCCGGAATCCGAAACTCTAGCTCGCGCAGAAACGCACTGAGCTGGTCGGCGTCGTACGTCCCTACCCGAGCCTTCTCGAGATCGATCTGAATTGGGGCGGTATTGACGATCGTGATCAGCCGCCGGGTTTGGACGAGCTGCTCGGCCGACTCGGTGAGCGACCGAGCCAGTCGAGGCTCGATTTCGTTCACATGAGTGACCAATTGATCGATCGTGCCAAACTTGGCGAGAAGCCGTGACGCGGTTTTTTCGCCGATACCCGGAACCCCCGGGATATTATCGGATGGATCGCCTTTCAGCGCCTTGAAATCGATCAATTGATTTGGCTCAAGGCCGTAGCGCTCGCGCACGCCATTCGAGTCGTACAGGATCGTGTCGGACATGCCTTTGCGCGGCATCCAGACCGAAACGTGCTCGTTCACAAGCTGGAGTGCGTCCGTGTCGCCGGTCATAATGACCACGTCGAGACCGTGGCCAACTGCCTGGGAGGCGAGCGTTGCCAGGACATCGTCAGCTTCGAAGCCGTCGACTTCGCAGGTCTGGAGCGACAATACGTCCACTAATTCGTGGACACGCCCGAACTGCTCGTAGAGCCCTTCCGGAGCCGGGGCGCGATGCGCCTTATAGGCGTCGAATTCCAGGTGCCGAAAGGTCGGCGCGGCACGGTCGAAGGCGATCACTGCATATTCTGGTTTCAGGGTATTCAGGGCGCGGAAGAGCATCCGCGCGAAGGCGAAGACCGCGTTGGTCAGCTCACCGCGGGTGGTGGTCATCGGCGGAGTCGCGTGGAATGCCCGATGAATCAGCGAATTTCCGTCGACCAAGAGAACTTTCTGCGACACGTGGCCTCACGTCTAGTCGTGGGTCAGGCAGCGAGTGGCGGAGCGAATCCGTTCCGTCGGTCCCGGCATGACCGAGCACTATTGAGAAGTTTCGTAGAGTATACACTGAGTGGTCGATTGCCCGAGCGCATCGACGTCGTCAAACGAAAAACGGTCGGGGGCTAGCGAAGAATGGCGCAATGACTTCGGCGCAGTCAGGTTCGGACTTCGGCAATGCCCGACAATCGCTCTTCGAGCGCCGAACGCATACCCCCATAGCGGCTTTGAAACTCGGCTGATTCCAGCCGTTCGCTCCACATGATCAGCGCATCTTCGTTGTTGTCGCTGTAGTAGCGCTTGCGGATGCCTTCCTCACGGAAGCTGTACTTACGATAAAGCGCCTGCGCTGAGTAATTTGTGACGCGGACT
>DATLSK010000164.1:0-4268 GCA_035534155.1 Chloroflexota bacterium
CACCGCCACGTCGCGGTAGCGCACGGCGCCACTCGCGAACAGTCGCTCGATTTGCGTTGCGACGTATTGTGCTTCGTCGTTCTCGTCGAAACCTTCAAAAACGAAGATTCGCTCGCCTCGGGCGTTCTCGGTGAATAGTCGCTTATCCTTCCGTTGACGGTTTGGCGCGATGATCTCTCGCGCGGCCTGAATGATGGTTTGCGTTGAGCGATAGTTCTGTTCGAGAACGATCACCCGGGCTTCCGGAAAATCGCTCTCGAAATTCAGTATGTTGCGAATATCAGCCTGGCGCCAACTGTAAACCGACTGGTCTTCGTCGCCGACCACGCAGACATTGCGGTAGCGCTGGCCCAGCAGTCGAATCAGTGCATACTGGGTCAGGTTCGTATCCTGGAACTCGTCGACCAGTATTTGCTGGTAGCGTTCCTGATAACGCGCCAACACCTCCGGTCGTTCCTGAAACAGATTAACGGTCCGCATGATCAGGTCGTCAAAATCGAGCAGATCGGCGCGCACGAGCTCTTCCTGGTAATGCTGGTACACGACTGCCGCGAGCTCGTCGACGTAAGAATCGGCGGCTCGTCGAAATTCTTCTGGCCCAATCAAGTGGCTCTTGGCGGCCGAGATCCGGCTCAGGAAAGCGCTCGGTGGGTTGCGTTTCTCGTCCCAGTTCAGTTCTTTGACAATGCGCCGGACAATTCGCTCTTGATCGTCGTCATCGGCAATCGTGAACGTACGCGCCAGTCCAATCGCCTCACCATCTTGCCGAAGAAACCGTGAACAGATCGAATGGAACGTCCCGATCAATAAGGATCGGCTCTGGGCGGGCACGAGGGTGTGCAGCCGTTCAACCATCTCGCGGGCGGCCTTTTTCGTGAAAGTCACCGCCAGGACGGACGAGGCCGGTACGCCACCCGGACCGAGAAGATAGGCGATACGATGCGTGATAACACGTGTCTTGCCGGAGCCAGGGCCAGCCAAAACCAATAAAGGGCCCTGGGTGGTCGTCACTGCATCGCGTTGCGCGGGATTGAGTCTCTCGAGGATCGTGTCGTTGGAGTTCAACATCGCAACGGATTATACCACCCAAATGGTGCTCGGTCACGTGCTAGCACGGGGCGTCAAGCTCAATACGCGCGGTCGTCCTGACGGCTACTTCCGATCTCCGAGGCGATTGGGTCCGCGCTAGTGCTATAATGCAGGCAAAGATTCACTTATAAGAGGTACGAGGTGGGACCGGAGTCGTTATTATTGCTGGTCGTGGTCATCGTTGCCTTCGTGATCATCTCGCGTTTCAATTTCGCTCCGAAATCGAAGTGCACTCGTTGCGATGGCTCCGGCCAGGTCAGCGAGAAGTGGCCAGATCCGTCCGAACCAGGTGGGTGGCACCGTATCGAAGGCACGTGCCCGAAGTGCAAAGGAAAAGGAAAAGTTTAGCCCAGAATCAATCTGGAGGGTAGCGCGCCGATGGCCGGATCATTCGCTCTTGCCGACGCCCAGGCTTATCTTCAGCGGACACAACTCGACGGCTGGCTGCTGGAGGATTTTCACCACAACAACCCGGTTTTTTGGCAGGTGGTTGGTGGTCGACGTCATACCACGCGTCGAGCGTTTCTGCTGATTCCGCCAGACGGTACCCCGCGCTTTCTGCTGCACGCAATTGATGCCCAGCGTCTCGTGGACCTTGGCTGGCCGATCGACGTTTACCTGAGCCGAGCCGATGGAGAAAAAGGCTTGAGAGCGTTGCTGAGCGGCCGACAACGCCTGGCGATGGAGTATTCGCCAGGCTGCGCACTGCCGGTGGTGTCACGGGTAGACGCCGGGACGATTGAGGAGGTTCAGGCGCTGGGTGTCCAGGTCGTCTCCTCCGGCGACGTCCTGCAGTACGCGGTGTCCCGCTGGACACCCGAGCAGACTCACTCTCATCAAATTGCCGCCCAGGCCGTCGTAGACGTCGCGAAGGGGGCGTTTGAATTCATTGGCCACCGTTTGCAGGCCGGGGTCGGCGAGATCGACGTGCGGGAATACATCCTCGATCGGTTCGCCGCGCTTAATCTGGTCACCGAAGACGGCCCTGCCGTCGCGGTCAACAAGCACTCCGGCGACCCGCATTACGAGCCAACCCGGGAATCATCAGTGGCCATTCATAACGGCGACTGGGTGCTCATCGATCTGTGGGCGAAACTGAATCAACCGGGTTCGATTTACGGCGACACGACCTGGGTCGCCTATGTTGGCAACCAGGCACCTATTCTCTACGAACGCGTCTTCGACGTCGTGCGCCGGGCACGAGACTCCGCGGTCGACCTACTCAATTCGGCTTGGCAGCAAAATCGCTCGCTCGAGGGGTGGGAAGTCGATCGCGTCGCGCGAGAAATCATCGAGCGTGATGGTTACGGCGCCTTTTTCACCCATCGCCTCGGTCACAGCATTGGCGAAGCAATTCACAGCAACGGCGTCAACTTGGATGGTTTCGAGACCCACGACACGCGGCAAATCATCCCCGGCATCGGCTTCAGCGTCGAACCAGGCGTCTATCTGAACGAGTTTGGCGTCCGATTAGAGATTGATGTCTACGTTGATCCAGCGCGCGGACCCACCGTCACGACTCCGCCCCAAACCGAGATCATCCGGATCTGAACAGCGCCTGCCCACCCCAACTTTCGCGGTTAGCGGGACCGCTCTCGGCTCGATGCGACCGAGATGCGCGCTAGTCTGCAAAATCTTCGGTGATCATATAACCCCAAATACCCGCCTGAGCGACGCCAATACCGATCCGGTGGAATCCCGTTGCCAGGATGTTGTCGCGGTGCTCGGCGCTCTTCATGAGGCCGCTAAAGGCCATTGGAATGGTCGGTGCATAAGCGATATTCTCGCCGCTTAGCCGAAACGAGATACCCGCCCGCTGCAGGCGCTCGCTGGGCGAGCCATAGATTGGGGAATCGTGGGAAAAGTAGGCCAGTTGGAACATCTCGACACTGTGGATCCGAGCAACCACGCTCAGATTCGAATCAAGCGTCAGTGGCGGCAGACCAGCCTGTGTTCGGGCGAGGTTGGTCATTGCGAAGATCTGTCCCTCGGCCGAGGGATCCGGCGAGCTATCAATCCCGGAAGGAAAAGGCACGTGGCTAGCCAGGCTCAACGTCGGATCTGGCGCACCACTCGTCTTCCCATCGACGAGAACGCTCAAGGTATCCTGAAATGACGGGCTTGCCTGACCTACCAGGTCGAGGACAGTCGAGGCAACCGGGGATTGAGCGACTTGCGCGTGCAAACCAGAGCTGAACGGAATGCTCTCTAAAGCGATCAATGCCACCGATGCGTAGCCAAGACCGCGCAGCGCACCCGGCACGAGCCCAGCCAGGCTATTCAGATAACCAAGCGGCGGAAGCGCGAAGAATAGCGGTCGCAAAGCCGCGGTAATCAGCGCCGAGCCGATGATCCGCAAAATTTCACCGACCGCCATGACCGCGCCAAAGCCAAGCAGGTCAGAGAGGAGCGGGGAGACGCCAAATTGCGTCGCGATCAAACCACCGGCGAGGTGGAACGTCATCGTGGCCAGGACAATCGTTACAACGAGGGCAATAACGTCAAAAATCGAAAGCACGAAACCACGGCGGATGCCGGCGATCGCAAACCACGCCAGCAGGAGCAGGATCACCACATCCAGGATCGAAAGACCATTCATTATTGGCCTGCCGCCGCCTTACCTTATTCGCCTTGAGTACAGAAAAGCGAAAGGGGCACGCCACTACTGAGCCTTAGCGTGCCCCTTTGCATTCGATCAGCCCGGTCAACGAGTCAAGTTACCCGCGGCGTCGATTAGCGTACTTCGCGGTGAGACGTATGCTTGCGACAGCGACGGCAGAACTTATTCAACGCCAATCGGTCGGCGTCGTTTCGCTTATTCTTTTCGGTCGTGTAGTTCCGCTCGCGACATTCACTGCAGGCGAGGGTAATGACTACCCGAGCTTCGCCCTTCTTCTTCGGCATGGATCCTCGTTTTCAATCCGCGCCCAGCCATTTGACCGGGCGCGCAATTAGCTAGAAAAGGTACTGACTATTTCAGGATTTTGGTGACGACGCCTGCGCCGACGGTGCGGCCGCCTTCGCGAATCGCGAAGCGCAAGCCCTCTTCGATGGCAACCGGCACGATCAGCTCGATGGCCAGGTTGGTGTTGTCGCCGGGCATGACCATCTCAACGCCCGATGGCAGTTGGACCGAGCCGGTCACGTCGGTCGTGCGAAAGTAGAACTGGGGTCGGTAG
>DATLSK010000165.1:0-11629 GCA_035534155.1 Chloroflexota bacterium
AGCAAGTGGACTCGCCGGCCAATCTGACCGAAACAGCGGCGGTCGATGACGGCTGCTGATGGCATCGGCCTCCAGCTCGGCAGCCGAATCGGCCGGTGCCACGCCGGGGCGCGGCGACCCGGCGCGCCCCTGTTGGACGACGTGCACCGCCTCGTGCGCGAGCAGGCGCTGGCCTTCCGTGGTATGCGGTGAATACCGTCCGGAGGCAAACACAATATTGTCGCCAATCGTGTACGCCATTGCGCCGAGAGTGCGCGCGGACCAATCTGCTTGTGCGTCGGTGTGGACGCGGACCCGGCCGAAGTCGTGGCCCAGGTGTCCCTCGAGCGTCGTCGCGGCGCGAGAATCCAGGGGCTGCCCTGGCGACCGCACGACGTCACGCACGTTGGCCGGCAGATTCGTTTGGCTGGCCTGGTCCGGCCCGCGTCGTCGCGGCGCCTTCGTCATCACTCGGTCCAACCCACTCATGGTCGTTACCTCGTCTCTAGAACAGCTTGACGTCGCCCCCGGCGACCGCGCCGAGGTTGCCAACGCTGCCAATGGTGGCCATGGTTTCTTTGATCACCTGGTGCGCCAGGAAGAGCGCATAGCCCGGATCGGTGAGCGAGAGATCGTTGTAGCTCAGCACGCGCATGCCAAGCGATACCTTGGCCCGAATTGGGTTGAGATTGACGTCGTGCGCTTCCTCGGTGATGCTGAATTGGGTCATGCGAACCGGCAAAACCCGCTTCGGTCCCCAAATGAACAGAGTGAGCGGCGCCTCCGGCGGAATGATCTCGATCGTACCGATGGCGAGTAGCGCGGTGTTGGCAATCACCAGCGCGCTCTTTGGGTAAACCAGCATCTCTAGCGCCGAAAGCTGAGGATAAATGCCCATACTCGTGGCGATCCCGTCGGCGCGCTCCAACTGGTCGGTCGCGTCGACTTCGACGTCGACGGTGATCGTCTCAACTGGCGCTCCCTTGAGACGCATCGCCTCGGTCCGGTCGTTCGAGTCACCGGTTGCCGTTTGAGGCTCCAGCGTGCGCGTGAGCGTTTCCGGGTTGTACTGGAACACGATGACGCTGGCCAACGGATTGAGCGGATCGATCCCAACGATCGCGCCTTTAAGGATCCGCGGGGAACCCGGAAACGCACTCATCGATCACTCCCAATCATGGTGTCCCGCTCGGAACGGGGGTTGGAGTCGGTGTCCGTGTCGGCACCGGAGTCGGCGTGGCGGTCGCCCCGGGCGCAGTGAGACTACTGCTCAGGATGTCACGCGTCCGTTGCCGGAACATTCGAGCGTTCCCAGCGTTTGGTTCCAACGCGTTGAGCCGACTGCGAATATGCTGAATCTCGGTCGCCAGCGCGCCGACGCTGGCCGGCGGCGGTGTGAAATTGAGCCGGCTTCGTTCGGGGGGTAAACCGGTTTCTAGGTGGGTGCGGCCTGTCGTGAACGATTTGCTTGGCACTTCGGCGATCGCCGCGTCAACCTCGGTACGTGCCGTCGACGCTTCCGACATCGCAACCACCGTCGCGACTGTGGCCCCGTGGGCCCTGGCGGCAGTATGAAGCGCGTTAAGCGCATCGGTCGCGGCTTGAAGGTGATCGGCGATGTCGATGTCGGCGGTCAGGTCTTCGACGACCTGCTGCAATACGTCGTGCTCGTGACCCGCGACCAGGCTAACGTCGGCCAGACCGAGATGGTCGGCAACCCAGCGAATCGCCCCGACCAAACGAACGACTCCACCACCGTGCGCCCCGGCTCCTTCCTGAATCGCCCGGTCCATCAACGTTGCCATGCCCTGCTCCGAAGTGAGCAGGGTGCCGAGAGCTGCGCTCGTCGTGGCGGTCCGTTCTCGGATTCGCCCCGCCGCTCGCAAGGTGGCAAAGCCAGGAGAAGCGCGAAACGCCCGGGCCGCGGCGCCAACGTGAGTCGCGGTAACCGTGCCGCCGGGCGCACTCAGGACCTCTACCACATTGGCGTCTAGCCGAGCGCTGGCGCCAAGCGACGGCAGGACGAAGTCGCGAGTGGCGGCCTCGATTTGAGTTCGCTGGACGTCAGCGTCGCGACCGGCGCGAATGAAAACCGCCGAGAGCCGGTGGCTATCGCGGATGAATGACTCCGCCGCGGTACCCCGCAAGGTATGTCCGCTCGCCGGATCCACGACGACCAGGCTGGCATTCTCGATGTTTCCGCTTGCCGTGACGTTGAACTCGACGTCGATGCCGAAGGATTGAAACATGCGCGCAAAGGCGGTTGGATTGCGCGACTTGAGCAAGGCCATTAAAGGAGGCAAGCCGCGCCCGCCGGCGAATTGAATAAATCCGAAGCTGACGCGCGCTCGGTCGAACGTGTTCAGCGCATCGAAGTTCCCTTCGTGCTGCGAGACAAATCGGAGGGCGTTCGCTTGCTGAGTCGTGAGACCGACGCCGGTAAATTCCGACACGGGCAGCGCCGAGGGCGACGCGATTCCCGAAACCGATGTGCCGGCGGTGCTGGCGGTAACGCCACTACGCACGAAATCGCGGAAACGGATGTCCTCGCCGGTCGTGAACTGTTCGCGCACGCTGGAGATCCGATCGAGTAGTTGCTGGGTGGCATCGCCGGGGCCGACCACGCCACGCGTCACCGTTCCGGTGATCTCGTGTCGCTGTTGCCAGAAGTCAACCTCGCGAGTCTGAAACCGCCGAATCGCGTCAATGGTGTGGCGCAGACTCGCTACGGGAATCGCGGCAGTCGCGCCCGCCGCCGGAGCCTCACCGTGGCCGGCTGCGAGATAGCCAAGCTGTACCAAACGGGTTTGAACCGCACTGACGTCGGCCGGAAGATTTGCCGTTCCAGCAGTAACCGTCGCGGCGGGAACGTCGCCCACGCGCCCGGTAACCGTGACCCCGCGAGTGACCGTTTCGGTGATGCCGCCGAGAGTCGTGCCAATCGCGGCCCGCGCCGTTGCAGTTGGCACCGGTATGGCCCGATTCAAGGCAGCCAGGGTCCGGCCGGACGGATCGACACGTCCATCCGGGTGAGTCGCCTGCAACACGTCGCGTTGGAGCGCCTCGATCGCCGAGATTGTCGCGGTAAGACTGGCATCCGGCACGGTCCCGGTCGCCCCCGTCGCCGGTGCTTCGCGTGTGTGATCGGCCGCACTGAGGTAGTTCAACTGCTCTAATCGATCCTGAACAGCCTGAACGTCCGCTACGTCGTTTGGCCGCCCCCGGCCAACGCCGTGGTGTAGCGTCACGGTCGGCAAGACCGGTGCGACCGGGTCGGTAGCCACCCGCAAAATCGCCCCTGGCGACACCCCCTGACGTATCGATGTCGCTCGGCCGTGGGTCGCCAAATCGCTTACAACCGTGGTGGCTTCGGCCTCAGCGTCCGCGGTTCGTTCCGCCCCGACTGACCGGGCCACGCTATTCTGCCGCTGGACCACGTGAACCAACTCGTGGGCGAGAATTAAAGTACCGCGCCGAGTCGCCGGTTGATACTGACCGGCCGCGAATCCGATGTCTTGCCCCTGGACAAAGGCCAACGCCCCGAGTGAAGCCGCCGCTACCGCGGTTTGCTGATCGGTGTGAACCCGCACCCGGCTGAAGTCGTGACCTAATCTCGATTCCATGAGACGTCGCGATTCCCGATCAAGCGGCTGACCGGAGCCGTCGAGCGTTCGTCTGCTACCGGCGGGAGTGACTTCGGGGCGCTCAGCGCCGCGTGCTCGACGTTGAAGTGACGGTCGCGCGGGAAGTCGCGCTATCATCGGCTCAACCCACGATAAACCGAGCGTGCCACCTGCCGACCCACCGTTTCCGGTCGAGCCCCGGGCGCGACCGTGAAGTGACCGCCGTCTAGTCGCGGCATCACGCCAGATGCGGACAGTGTCGCCGGAACACCTCGCTCCGCGATAAGACGGCCGAGCTCATGCTCGATTGCCCGAGCGATCCGGGGACGATCGGCGGCGATCGCCCCGTCGATGATCAATTCTTCGATGTGCAGCCTGAGCGGGCGCGGATTCGTCATACCCAGCCTCCGACCTCGGCCTCGGTGAGCGACTTCTCCAGCTTGGCGTACTCGGTCCGAGCGGCCCGCAGAACGTGAATCATGCGAATTGGCTCAGCCGCGTCTGCCGCCAAAAACGCCGCGCCGACGGCGATGTTACGGATGCTGCCCCCGGCCACGTTCAGTCGCGCGAGTTTGCCGATGTCTAGTCCGTCGACCGGAGACGCGGCTGGGAAGCTACGACGCCAGATCTCGGCTCTTTGTCCTACGTCTGGGAACGGAAACTGTACGACGACGCGAAGGCGGCGCATGAACGCCAGGTCGAGAGCACTTTTCAGATTTGTCGTCAGGATTGCCAGGCCACGATACGCTTCCATACGCTGGAGCAAGTAACTCACTTCGACGTTCGCGTAGCGGTCGTGACTGTCTTTCACCTCACTGCGCTTGCCAAAGAGGGCATCTGCCTCGTCGAACAGAAGAATCGCCCCGCTCTCCTCGGCGGCGTCGAATACTCGTCGCAAATTCTTCTCGGTTTCGCCGATGTACTTGCTGACGACCTGGCTAAGATCAATTCGGTAGAGGTCGAGCCTCAACTCGCTCGCGAGAACCTCGGCAGCGAGAGTCTTTCCGGTGCCACTCGGACCGGCGAAGAGCGCGCTCATCCCGAGGCCGCGACCACCGCCAGCGGCAAAACCCCAATCCTCGTAGACTCGCAGTCGTTGCCGAACGTGTGACGCGATCTGTTGAACCATTTCCTCTTGCTGAGGTGGGAGGACCAGATCATCCCAGGCGGCCGAGGTCTCGATGCGCTGGGCGAGACCGCCGAGCCGGCCGCGTGCCCGTATCCGGCAGCTTTCCCAGAGGCGCTCGCCCACGCTAACTCGGTCCATCGCTACGCTTGCTCGCAGAACGTCATCAGTTGCCGCATGAATCGTCGTGGCGTCCAGATTGAACTGTGCCACGAGAGGATCGAGGTGTCCGTTCAACTCGGTGGCGATCGGCCCGAGGGCACCCCGCCACAGCGAGCGTTGTTCCTCGGCGCTCGGGCGGGCAACGTCTAACAGAACGGTCGGCCGTCGTGGCACATTGAATGGCTCACGCGTCGCGGCGACGACCGGACCGTGCAATCTACTCAAAAATGCCGGCGCTGGGCTTCCACCGGCAATATCGGTCAGATCTTCGCAATCGAGAAGAAGAGCAGCGCCTCCCAAGAGCATCTCGCGCTCCCAGCGGCGCGTCAAAGCCTCGCGATCCGACGCGGAGATCGGTACGTCACTCGCGCGCATCACGTACAACCGCAGCCCCAAACTCTGGCAGGCCCGCGCGGCGATGATATCCTTACCCGCAAGCGCGTCACCGCAAAGCTCCACGAGCGGAAACGGTGGACTCCCACCCGCCCGCGTCCATGTCGCGGCAAGCAGTTCAGCGATCCGCGTTTGCGAATGGGCCAGAACGGCCGGAGCCGGTACCGACTCGACCAGTGCCGCTAGCGCTTCGTCGAGATAGGAAACTCCGGTCAAGTAATGCAACACCCGCTCGTCGATCCGTAGTGGACTTCCGACGATTGTTTCGCCGGGCCCAAGCTCGATCAATCGCCAACCACGCAGCGGGCCGGCCGGGGAGAGCGCGCTCCAATGTGCGCCCGATAGCGCCGCCAGCGCAAGACCGAACGTCGGGTAGCTCAGGCGCGGATCACCCCGAGCGGACGCGCACGACGCGGCGAAGCCGGCGTCAAGTTCCGGTCCGGCGGCAAGCAAGAGCACGTCCCGCTCAAAAGGCGAAAGACCAAGCATCTCACTCAAAGTACTCAACGCTGCTGGCGGCACAACCTCCGCGGCGAAGCCTGGCCATTCGGAATCCGACGCAGCCGGGCTCGTTTCGCCCGGAGCCGCGGCGTGCCGATCGAGCGCCGCACGCACCCGCGCGAGGGCCGCGACCAGAAAGCGCTGATTCAGCTCGGACCAGGTATCTCCGATTTGCACAATCACGGGATTGTCACCGCCGGGCCGACGTACTGATTGAACGTTGGACTATTCTGGTTCGTGTCGACAACGAGCGGACTCTCAGCCCCATCAATTTGCAATCGAACGAGATAATCTCCGGCCTTGATTCCGGTGACGGAAAACACAATCGAGGCGGAATCGGTAGCTCGACCTGGTCCAACAAAGGAATAAGCCGAGGGACTCACGTTCGTCCGCTCATTGAGCAAGAGAACGACCCGCTGGCTCGCCCCGATGGTCGGGCTAACTTGAATCGCGAGATCGGCCGAACGCGGCGCTGCTCCGGTTCCGGACACGTTGGCCACGCTCACACTGGTGATGGTTGGACGCAAAACGATCGGGGCAACGTTCGATTCAACACCCGAGTGCGCAATCGGCGGCAATCCCAGGAGAGTTGGTTGAATCACCTGCAGCCCTTGAATTCCAGACCGTAAAACATTCGGGGGAAACGGTGGAGCCGCGAGCGGAAGCTGGAGCCGGGTATCGCTCAGCTCGCTGGGAGTAACGTCGACTCCGGCGAGCCGAACCGAAGTTCCAACTGCCCCCAGGTTCATTCCCTGAATCTGCAGCACACTGCCCATGACAATCGGTCCGTCCGCCCCGCCATTCGCCACCACACTTTCGATCACCGGTTGACGAAACACGCTGCCGACAACCACACGCGAGCGAATTGGAAGGGCCGCCTGGGTTGACACTTCGCTCTCGATTATCACTACCGTACCAAGATAGGCGATCGAGAGGACGTACGGAATTTGGTAGAACACCGACCAGAGCTTGGCCAATTCTTCGAGGCTCAACGCCGACGGCGTAAACTTTACCAGCTCAACCGCGTCGGCCAGGTCTGACTGGGCCAGAAACGCATAGGTGGGGCTCGCCAGCGTATCGCGAATCGCCTGCCGAGTGAGCACCGGTCGAGTGTGGAGAGTTCGTACCACGCTGCCGAGCAGACGCTGTGGCTCGAGCTGCGCCTCGTTACCATAAAATGTCAAAAGGTAATGCAAATCCAAGGCAATCGCCGGCCGCTGAACGAGCTGGCCATCCGTCCGGCGGGTTGGAATGTCGAGATTCCGCCAGGCCGCATTCGGAGTCACCTGAAAGAGATAGGCGTTTACGCCAGTTGTCGGCGTGCCACTCTGCGGCCCTTCTGGCCGCACCGTCGTCACTGTCGAGCCCGGAACGTCGGTCCCAATTGCCGCTTGTAGCGTCTGTCCCAATGCCGCGGTCACCGTGGCGATCGCCAGAAAATTACTCACCTCCCGCTCCCATCACGGCTCTTCAAATAGTCGTCGAGCGAGAGTGACGGCGTTGACCGTTTGGTTCGCGGCGGTGGAGCGGCGGACATCGCTCGCACTTCGATCCGACCGATCGTGACCTGAATCGCTGGCTCGGACGAGACTGGATTGGAAAGCCCCGTTGGAGGCGCAACCACCTGGCCCGCCGGTTCCGAGAGGTCGGCAGGTCTCCCGACAGTCCCTGGGCGCGATTCCGACGGGCTTGGCTCCTGGGACGGTGACCGGGCGCCCTCGAGGCGCGCTGCCCCGTCGCCCGGGGATTCGCGACCAAGAATCGTCGGCGGCCCGTCGTACGGACGTGTCGCCGCCCGAGCAAGCAACGTCTCGATCGTCCCGCCAGCCCGCGACACCGGCGGCTGGCCCGGACGCTCTCGTCCGTCGCGATTCGATTCTGAATCCGCGTTCGCCGTGGGTGCTGGAAGAGACGGCATCGAAGAGCCAATCAAATCCGACGCGCCGTGGCTTGAGTCGTTCCGTCGCGCGGCCGTGCCGCTGCCGCTCAACTCGCCACCGACGAACGTCGCCAAAGGAGCGCGGCGTCCAGCCTCAGAGCCGGCACGAGAAATCTGAACCAGCCGTGGTGCAGTCGGGACTGCCGTGACCGCTTCCGTGCTGGCAACCAATTCGTTCGGGGTGATCGCACGTGGCGCGACAACGTCGGTCGGTCGCCCGTCGGCATTGCCGTTTGAATCCGAATTTTCTCGTCGTGCCCTGGAAACCATCTCGTGAGCGCCTGCCAGTGGCCGCACATCGCCTCTCAGTCCCTCGGCTTCGACGGACTGCTCCACAAAATCCTGACCGGTCGCGTACTCGAGAGCCCGATCTCGCCGAGGCGCAAACATCGGAGCCACCACCGGCTGGACGCGACTCGCTCCGCCGACAGCACGCAAGGCAAGCCGTGAAAGAAAATCAGTCATGCTTCCACCAGATCCAGGTACGCTTGGCGACGGGCCGGACTGAGCGCGAGCACATCGCTTTCCCGCCAACCGTAGGCGCGTGCCAGAAGGTGCACCTCCCGGAGCAAGCGCTTGGCTTCAATCGTGACTTCGCGCCAGAGAAATTCGGCGACCTCAAGCAGCGTCTGCCAGCACTGCTTGCAGGCCGGGCATTGCAGACTCAGCAGCACTTCGGCTTGCGGGTCGCACTCGATCATCGCCGCGGCAAGCGCGGCGATCACATCTTCGGTTAATGCCTGCAAATTAACCACGCTCTCCTCTTGCCGCGCTTCGGTCACGCAACGCTCGACGAGACGATTTCGCGCCTGATCGGCATCGGAACATGCCCCGATTGCCAGCAGATCTCGAGTATTTGGCAGCCGAAACGAAACTTCCCAATCGCCAAATCGTAGCGTATGTTGCGCGCCAGTCGGCGCCGTCGCCGTCATGGCATGAATTTCCGACGTGAGTATCTGAAACTCGAGCCTCTCCTGACAGCGCGGGCATTCAGCGTAAACCTCGAAGATCGATCCGAACGTTTGCTCACGCAAGCTCAGAAGCAGTGAATCGCGCTGACCAATGCTTAGCAGACTGATCTGATCGAGACCAAGCTCCGGGTAGCCGATTGCCAGGAGGGAGACCGCCTGTTCGACCGGGTGTAGCCCGCTGGCGGTTTCCCAAGCCCGCAAAACGTCCGTCGGCGTTAGCCCCGACATCGACTACGGCGTCGTAAAGCTGGGTTCTGAAGGCTCGGGAACCTGTGTATCTCGCTCCCATCCTTCATTCTCCAGCTTGATGTGCTGGATCGCGACCGCGTTCGCGTTGGCATCGAGATCAGGTAGGGCCTGAAATTCCGAAACCCAGCACCGATAGATCTTGTACGAAAGGGCGAGTTGGCCCGCCTCGTTGTAGAACTCCAAAATGACGTCCTTCCGGAAGTCTTTGAGTGAGACCTCGGCGCCGAGACCAGCGCCGTAGTTCCAGACCTTGTTTGCCCACTGTTCGAAGGCGGGATCATGGGTGACGCCGCGCTCCAATGTGATCGCGTCGTACTCGGTTCGGCCTGGTGATTTTCGGCTCGAGCTTGGATCCCCGCCTTCGCGATGTTTCACGACTTCGGTTGTGCGCTTGAGCGCACCGACTTTACTCACGCCGGCCACGTAGCGCCCATCCCACTTGAGTCGGAACTTAAAATTCTTGTACGGATCGAACCGTTGAGGGTTTACGCTAAACTCCGCCACGTCCGCCATCTCCTTCGAGTAGTTGCTCAGCCCCGGGGCATGCTCATCGCGAGCACTTGCATCTTCACCCGGTCCGGTTGGTCCTTAGGCTTGAATCTGACCGGCCATCTGCTGGATGGAAAGAACGACGAATTCGGCTGGCTTGAGCGGGGCAAAGCCGACCAGAATATTCACGATCCCCTGGTTGACGTCCGTTTGAGTCGTCGTTTCACTGTCGCACTTGACGAAGTAGGCATCATTCGGAGTCTTTCCCTGGAACGCACCTTTACGGAAAAGATCGTGCAAGAAAGCACCGACGTTCAGTCGAATTTGCGACCAGAGCGGTTCATCATTTGGCTCGAAAACCACCCATTGCGTCCCGCGATACAAGCTTTCCTCGAGATACAGGGTCAGCCGCCGAACTGGCAAATACTTCCAGTCTGACGCCAGGCGATCCGCCCCTTGCAAAGTGCGCGACCCCCAAACGATCGGACCGGTGACGGGAAACGATCGCAGGCAATTCACTCCGAGCGGGTTCAACTCACCGTTTTCGGCGTCGGTCAGTCGCACGCTGAGATCGACCGTTCCAACAATCGTCGCGTCGATCCCAGCCGGTGCCTTCCAGACGCCCCGCTGCGCGTCGGTCCGAGCGATGATGCCGGCGACTGCCCCCGACGGAGCAAAGTCTTCTAACTGATTGTCGCGAAGCGGATTCGCCTGCCGAATCCGCGGAAAGAACAATGCGGCGTTCTTGCTGTTCGTCCCGAGCGCGGCCAGTCCGGTCGGCGGAGTTGCGCTTGGATCACCGATCACGGCAGCCGGCGACGTCCAGCTACTTTGAGGATCGACAATCAGCACGGCCCGCCGTCCTTCACAATAGGCCGCGGCCGCGGTCACGACACTTGGGTCGACATCACCACTGGAAAGATAAGGCGGTATCACGAGCAAATTGAAGAGATCCGCGTTTTCCAGGGCGTAAAGACCGCTCTTGCTTGCCTGGAAGTTTGTGCCGATGAACTGGGCGCTCGTGAGAGCATTCCCATCGCCACCGCTACTCGCGGCCGCATTTGTCGTGACCGCCGATGGTCGAACGTTTGGGACGATCCAAACTCCATTACTGTCTTTGTTCACCCGCACGAGATTCGAGCCTTGCTCCAGAACACGAGGGACGTACCGAGGGTCTGAGGCCTGGATCGAAACGTTCAGAAACTTTTCGGTCGCACCGCCAGCTTCACTCACCGTGAGATTAAACAGATTGGCGTTGCTGGAGTCGCGGGTCTTGTCGTCGACCGTCGCGCTCAGATTGTTGCCCCAGGCGCCGGGACTGGCGGCGACGAGCGGCAACGTATCATTGGGAGAAGCCGCGCCGGTTGGGAGACTCAGGGTGGCACTGGCCGCGCCATTCGCAACCCGCGCGATGATCGCCAGACTGCCACCGTTCTGAAAGAAATCCTGAACGGCATAGCTCAGCGCGCTTTCGAGCCAGAGTCCACCAAACGTTCGTTCGAAATCGCCCATGCTCGTCACCGTCGTGGCTACGTTGATTGGACCACGCGCGGCTCTCCCGACAAACGCCGTGATCGACGTGGCGACACCGGTGATCGTACGTACTCCGCTCGGTAACTCCTGAATATAAACTCCAGGATAGCTCAAGGAGACTGCCATAGCACATCCTCCGTCTTGCGTGATCGAGCAACGCCCCCGTTGCTGGTCACTTCGCTAATCGACGAGTGAGGGATTCTAACGAGCCAACGGCGGCAATATTGAAACGACGAGGGAAAGATTGAACGTGCGCGAAAGGAAGAAAGAACCGTCAGGTTGAAATTGGAATCGGGCGTCGTTAGTATCAAACGACCAAACGCCTGTTTAACACTCTAGCGACTGCTTGCGGAGAGAGTCAATAGGAATAATAGGCCATGACCACCCTCAACTGTTTCACATCGGATGCCGCGTGTCTGAGAATCGCTACCTGCCTCGGCTACACGACCGCCCAGACACACCGGCGTTCGCTCAACAACGACGAGATCAACGGCGCAAATCGCTCAGAAACTTGTCTGGATGCGTATAACCATCGCGCGTGTAGGACAGTATACCGCAATTGTCTGGTTTGGGAGACGGCTCACGTTGCGAAATGGTTGAGTTTTGAGCATTTCACGAGTATTGCCGACCACATCTTTGTCACAGGCGAGGTTGCGGATTCATA
>DATLSK010000166.1:0-17332 GCA_035534155.1 Chloroflexota bacterium
CAAATCGGCGATGCTTCGGATGGCTCGTCGCCGTCGTGTGTTCAGCGGTCGCCATGTTCTTGCCTCCTCCTCACAACGCGAACCGCAAGAGCTTACTTAAGACTTTCCAGGTACGCGACGAGCGCGGTGACCTGATCTTTCGTCAGATGATAGTTCGGCATCAAGCTACCCGGCTTGACGGCTGGGGGATCTTCCAACCACTTTGCCAGGTTCTGCGGATTATTTTCCATAATCGCCCCGGCAATCGTTGTTCGGCTCCCGAAGTGGGTCAAATTCGGACCAATCTTCGCCTTAGCGTCGGTTCCTTCGATCGTGTGGCAACCAACGCACGGACCAGTCGTAAAGACCTGATAGCCCTTGGCGATCTCAGCGGCGGTTGGCTTGGCGGGTACCGTCTTTTGGTCGGCCATCCACTTGTCAAAGTCAGCCTGCGACTGAACGATCACCTTGAAGCGCATGTTCGCGTGCGACGTCCCGCACAGTTGGTAGCATTGGCCATCGAAGGTTCCAATCTCGTCGGCCTGTAACCACATCTGATTCACCTGGTTCGGAATCGCCTGCATCTTGCCGCCAAGCTTAGGCACCCAGAACGAGTGAATCACGTCGGCTGATTGGATCGTCAGCGCAACCTTCGTCCCGACCGGTAGGTGAAGCTCATCAGCCGTCACCACTCCCTGGCTCGGGTAATCAAACTCCCACCACCACTGATGACCGACGACACCCACCTTTAACGCATTCGGGCCGGTCGGGATATTCGAAGCGGAAGCAATTGTCGTGAGAGTAGGAACGGCAATGCCAACGAGGATGAGAACGGGGATGATCGTCCATGTCAGCTCGAGTGCCGTGTTCCCGTGGGTTTGGGCCGGCATTCCGTCGTTGCCAGGTCGACGTCGGAAGCGAAACACCGTGTAAAGGAGTAACGCCTCGACGATGATAAACACGACGACGGCGATCCAAAAAATCGTCGTGAACAGCCCCGCTTCCATCTGACCAACCGGACCGACCGGTGTCAGGGCGTTCTGCGGATCGTTACTGGCGCAACCGGTGAGGAATAAGACCAAAACGGCGATAATCAGTAACAGGAAAGCAAGCCCCTTCGGAGGGCGGATTCGAAAACCCATTCGCTCCTTCCCCAAGCGGCGCGACAAGCGGTGCGCCACGATTTCCGTATCTGCCCACCTCAAAAAGGGCGAACAGACCTACATCTCCCGCGCCGTCCGCGCCTGGGCGGGCCGCGACTATATTAAACGTACCCCTAGACCCTGTCAAGGCCAAAAAACTTGTCAATTTCTTCTCTCGTTGACGTCGTCTGGGTCGAATGGCATAATCTCACGGGTGCGAATCGAATACGGCGTGATAAAGGGATCCCAATGGGTATGTTCCGGCGTTTAACTTTGACCACCGCGCTTGCAACGTTT
This sequence comes from Chloroflexota bacterium, assembly GCA_035534155.1. GTDB lineage: Bacteria > Chloroflexota > UBA6077 > FW602-bin22 > CADDYW01 > JAJPIK01. Next base: position 1,419 of record DATLSK010000166.1, read on the forward strand.
GCCTTGATCGTCGCTGGCGGTTTCGACCGCTTTTCTGGCTCGGGGCTCGCCTGCCCGGATTGGCCAACCTGTCGCGGCCAGCTACTGCCTCCCCCGGTTTTCCAAGCCGTCGTCGATTTTTCCCATCGCTTCATCGCGGCTCTGGTTGGCGTTCTCGTCGTCTTGACTCTCATTTACGCGTGGACTCAGTTCCGCTCGCGCCGCTGGCTGATCTGGCCGAGCGCACTTGCCGTGGCCGTTCTGACCATCGAAATTGGCCTGGGAGGCTTGTCGGTTCAGCTCGAGCTCGTTCCGGCTATGATCACCACCCACCTGGCCCTGGCCATCATCATTTATACCCTGGCGATCGTGACGGCTTCGGCCGCACGCTGGGAATCGGACGGGGATCGCCAGACTCGGCTCGACGGATTCGCGACACTCGCCCTGGTGACTGCCGTCCTGAGCTTTGTGATGATCCTGATCGGCTCGTTCGTCAGCGTCAGCAGTGCCGCCTACGCCTGCACCGGCTGGCCGCTCTGTGGAAACGGCTTTCAATTACCGACCGATTGGGCGGGTGGCCTGAACATTCTCCACCGCTTCATCACGGTCGTGGTCGGAATCAGCTTTCTTCTGATCGTCGGCCAGGTACGACGGGCGCGTCCGCATGAGCGAGCCCTCCTCAACCAGCTTTACTGGGGCCTCGTGTTCTACGTGGCTCAGTTCGTCGTTGGCGCCGCGCTCGTCTTGTGGCAGATTCAGACCGGGGCGCCCGTCTTACACCTTGCCCTGGCCAGCGCTTTCTACGGCACGGTCGTCGCCTTCGCCTTCCTGGCCTGCTTTCCCAAGCGAGTCGAAGTGGCCGCGGTTCAGCCGGTCAGTGCTTCGCCCGATTTGCTGGCCACCCCGCGTCGCGGCCAGCAAATCATGGCGTACATCAATCTCACGAAGCCACGGATCATCCTGCTCCTTCTCATCACCACGCTGCTCGGTATGGTGATTGCCGCGCGCTCGCTCCCGTCGTTCGCGCTCATTCTCGCGACGATGATTGGCGGCGCTTTCGCCGCGGGCGGGGCCAACGCGATCAACTGCTATCTCGATCGCGACATCGATTCCTTGATGCACCGCACCCAGAACCGCGCGCTGCCGCGTGGTAAAGTTCCTCCCGAGCACGCGCTGGTCGAGGGACTGGTACTTGGGGTCCTGTCCTTCGTCATTTTGACCGTTTTCGCCAACCTGCTCACCGCGGTCCTGGCCCTGGCCGGTCTCCTTTTCTACGTGTTGATTTACACCGGGGTGCTCAAGCGTTCCACTCCCCAGAATATCGTCATTGGCGGCGCCGCGGGCGCGATCCCGCCAATGGTCGGCTGGACCGCGGTAACCGGCCATCTCGATCTCCTCGCCATATATATGTTCGCGGTCATCTTCTTCTGGACGCCGCCGCACTTCTGGGCCTTGTCGTTGCTCACGTCCCAGGATTACGCCCGCGCGAACGTGCCAATGCTGCCACTCGTGGTCGGCGAAGGGGAAACTCGTCGGCAGATCTTTCTCTACACCATACTGCTCGTCGCGGTGACGCTATTGCTCGTCAGCGGCCGCACGATGGGATTGATCTATCTCGTCGCCGCGCTTGCCCTCGGTGGAGGCATGCTCTACTACGCCGCGCGACTTCTCCGCGACGGCTCTCGGCAGCGCGCCAATCAACTGTTTCATTTTTCCAATCTGTATCTGGCCTTGATGTTCCTGGCCATGGCGGTGGATCGCATTATTCCGACGCTTGGCACGTAGTAGGCAGTCTTACGCTGGTCGCAGCCGTTCCTCGATCGCCTCGCGATACTCCGGGTACTTCCTGGCGACCGCCCGCAAAAGACCGAAGCAGCCGGCCAGCATCATGTCGCCGTGAGGAACGGCTCCGTACGGATCAAGCGCCGAGCCGTTCAGCAGGCCGCGACGTGGACCGGTGACTGCTAAGAAACGTGGGAGAACCTCGGTGGGTCTCACTACGAGCGCGCCGTGGCCCATGTCAGCGAACACCTCGGCATTCGAGATCGTGCCCGCGGCAAGCTGGCCAAGGTAACGCTCCAGTTTGGCCACCGATAGCTCGCCGGTGTGGTGCTCGAAGAGGCCCTGGATCTGACCGCCGTTCAGGTGGAAAGCGAGAGTATGAAAGTTGCCGAGGTTGGCAATCAGGCAATGCTCTTCCTGTTGGGTTAGCGAGTCTTCGAGGGCACCGAGCACCGCGGCAGGGGCAGTATCCATGATGAGAACCGGCAAGCCAGCCGGCACACCGGTCACCGCCGCGCGCATCCGGGTAAGTCGCTCGGGTATTGCCTCGCCTCGATAGGCGAAAGCCGTGAAGTCATTCTGAATGACGATCTCGGCGATGTACTCGAACCGAAAGACCCGATCGCTGACGCCCGGCGGCGCGTTGCCGTGATCGAACACGGCCACCGCGACCGCTGCCGGCGCAAAAGTCACCCCAAAGCGTTCGATCGCCGCCCCGATAGCCTCCAGATCGAGATCTCCCATGACCACGCGCTCGACGTCCGAGAGACGACTTGCCTCGCCATCGGCGACAATTCGCACCCCCATTCGCTCGACCTTGGCAAGCTCGTCGTCGAATGTGAGCGCCGCGTCGACGGTCGCGTAGACTTTGCAGCCTCGACGCAGGTGCTCCTCGGTGGCCCAGGCGCACGGCCCACCGCCCATCGTTCGACCGGTGAGCAGGAGGTCTCGTCTCACCGCGGTTGCGTTCCGAATCTTCCCCGCCACGATCTGGGTTGGCGAGGGAACGATCAACTGAACGCAATTTTCGATCTCGCGCTCGCCATCGAACAGCAGAATATCCTGGGTACCCGTGCCAACGTCAACACAAAGAATTTGCATTGTCGTACTGGTCCTGCGCAGCCTGTAAGGCGGCCATGGTTGGGCGGACGGAAGCGGCATTGACCGAGGGCTCGCGTTCTTCCCGGATTGCCGCGAGGAACTCGCGGTCCTGGGCCCGAATCGCGCCGGAATCGGTATCGCCGGTTTTGTCAAGAACGACGCCGTCCGGCGATTCCAGCCGTTGGAGCGTCGCGAGCAAGGTCGTCTCTTCGCCAATCAAGAGGTAATCGTTGAACTTGAGCATCGTGTTGTAGCTCATGTTGACCGAGATGAGCTGATCGCTGGGGGTACGCAGCAGAACGTCGAGATCGAGAGGAATGTCCAGGTGAGGCGATGGCGCCGCGGTCTGGCTGGTCACCACCGCCTCGGTCGCACCAAGCAGCCAGAGCGAGGTGTCCACGGCGTGGCAGCCGTGATGCCAGAGCAGATTATCGGTCCAGCTGCGCCGCCGTCCGAGCCAGTTGACGTTTTCCCGTCGCAAGAAGCCAAACCTGGCCAGTACGTGATGGACGTGGAGGCGCCCATCGACGATCCAACGGCGAGCTTCGACGATCGCCGGCTGAAAGCGCTGGGTATGGCAGACCATCAGACACCGCTTCTGCTCGCGCGCCAGGTGAGCGAGGCGGTCGACTTCGGCCAGGCTCGTCGCCAGCGGAATCTCGACCAGGGCGTGCTTGCCCGCTCGCAGGACCTGCTCGGCCTGGGACGCGTGTAAGTCGGTTGGCGAGGTGATCAGCACCGCGTCCACCGCGGGATCGTCGATCACTTCGTCCAGATCAATCGTGTGCCGCTCGAAGCCATACTCGGCGGCGAAGGCCGCGGTAGGCTCGGCAAGTCGCCCCATTACCGTCCGCAGCCGAACATCTTCATCCGCCAGTGCCTTCATGTGCGAGCGCGCGATTGAGCCGTAACCCAGCAATGCCAGATTCATTGCATCTCCTCGCTGTCAGTCCTCTGAAATCGACAGTTTCCTGCCCTATGGTACCATGGTGCGTATGGTGAACCGACTACGCAAAGATCCGTTCTTTTTTGGCATGCTCGTCGTCTTTCTCTGGCTTACCACTTTCAGCCTGAGTATCACGTTTTATCTTTTCCGCGACCCGGCCTCGCTGCTTGGCGCGGTCATCACCTTTCTGGTCGTAAGCTGGCTCTTCCGCTGGCGCCAGACCTGAAATCACTTCTGGCCTGGGTCTTGCGCTGCGGAGATCTTTCATGACACCACGACGAACCATCAGGACCACGACGCAGTGACGGCGAGAGAAGAAAGCGACCGTGCCCCCAATCCTGTCCCCAACTCGACGGCGGCTTGCCGATTTCCTCGGCTAGCTTCGCCTGGCCCCCACCGGGCCCTGGTCGTGCTCAATCCGGTCGCCGGAACAAGTCAGGCCGAGCAAGTCCGACAGGAAATTTCCGCGGTCTTCGCAACCTACGACTGGCAGTGCTGCTTCTATGAAACGACCGGCGCGGACGACTTCGCGGCATTGATCGATAAGACCATCCATGAAGGCGGAGACGTCGTCATCGCGGCCGGTGGCGACGGGACCGTGGCTGACGTGGCCAGCGCCCTCGTTGGCAAGAATGTTCCCCTCGGCATCATTCCGGTCGGCACGGGAAACGTCCTGTCGCTGGAGCTGGGTATCCCGCAAACGGTCACGGAGGCGGCCACGCTGCTCGTCTCGGAACACGAGACGTGTCAGCTTGATGCAATGCGGATCAATGGCCACTACTATTTCTTGCAGGTCGGGGTTGGCCTCGATTCACTGATGATCCGGGACACGACCCGCTCCAGCAAACGCCGATTTGGCCGTCTGGCTTATACGTTCACCTTGCTGCGTAAGCTGGTAGGCTACCGAGCCAAAAGCATGGCGCTTCGGATCGACGGGCAGGAACATCGCCGGCGAGCCTGGGACGTCGTGGTCGCCAATGTGGGAACACTCGGATTCCCAGCGTTTCACTGGAATCCAGACATCAATCCGACCGACGGCACGCTCGACCTCATTGTCTTAACCGTCAACAGCCCACTCGATATCGTCCGGCTGCTTTGGCGGCTCTCGCTTGGCCTACCAGAAAACGGCTCACCCCTTTCCGTATTCCCAGTTGAGCGCGATGTAACGATCGCCACCTGGCCCCCCCAACCGGTCCAAGCCGACGGGGAAATCGTCGGCACCACCTCGGTGACCGTCTCGGTGGTACCGAACGCGATCCGTGTTATTGTTTCCGAAGAGTGCCCCGTTCTCGACGAAGGACGCCGTGAGCGCACCCGGGAGAGCCAGGCGCACGCTCACCGGTTCCAGCAGCTGCTGCGCCAGTGTCTTGGACCGATTGGTGTGATCGACACCGCTGCTGCCTTGCTCGTCAGCGCCTTACCCCACCCGCCGATTCTCAACCTGCTGATGCAAGGACTCGCCCAGTTCATGAATCGGGGCGATGGCTGGATCATCTGGCTGGTCGGCAGGACGATGAGCGATCCGCGTCGCGGCCTGGCGGTACTGGGCGACGTCACGCCAGCCCTCTGGCTGACCGACCTCACGGTCGAAGGGGTCATCAAGCCGTTCTTCCGGCGCGACCGTCCGTTTCGGGCCCAAGTCCTGGCAGAAGTGATCGGCCAGAAACCGAGCGGCCATTCGTTTCCGTCGGGCCACACCGCCGCCGCCTTCGCCGGGGCCTGGCTCTTGAGTCACCACTTTCCGCGACGAGCACCGATCTTCTATGCCCTGGCCAGTCTTGTCGGTTTCTGCCGACTCTACCTTGGCGTTCATTACCTCAGTGACGTTCTCGCCGGCGCAGCGAGTGGCATAACCTTCGCAGCCATCTACTGGTGGCTGGTTCGCACGATCTTTCACACGCGAGTTCGTTGAATTGCTCGTGACAACTCACGCACATTCCATGGTGGTTTACGGGTTTGCGGGAGGACCGCTGCTCCTTTGAGGAATCCCTGGATAGAGCGAGAAGTGGCTGTGCACGGCTAGGATACGCATGTCTCGACGCTCAAAGGTAATCGTCGCCCGACCCGGTCGGGAGAAGCGCGCGCCGTCGGGATGAAAGCCGGTCGACGTCCAGACAGTCGTCGCCCAACCAGCGTCACCCGACCAGCTCCAGCGCAACTGACCAAGATCGAAGGTGAAGTCTCGAATCGTCGGCCAGACTCCACGCCACTGGTTCGCTTCCAGGAGTTCCAGGCCCTCGACAACGTCGGCCCGCGTCCCAAAGGCGACGACGTCGGACGCGAATAAGGCACGGGCCCGGGCGTAATCCACCGCTCGTACGCACGCTTCCATCGTTCGGAACCAGGTTTCGATCGCCTCGCGGTCTGGAATAAGCCTCGCGTTGCCTTCCATTCTTTCCCCTTCCGTTTCGACAGCCAACTTTTCGGAGCGGTAACGCTGGCGTCAGTCAGCCGTAACCTACCTGATTTCTCAGTATAGTGCAGTCACGACCGAGCACGTCAGTCTCTTCTGATTTCAGCCATGTTAATATCCTCCTATCACACCCGGGAGGAATCGACGCCAGATGCTCCACCCCATGCGTGACCTACTCCAGCGTGCCAAGGCTGGCCGCTACGCGGTCGGCTCGTTCGACGTGCCCAATCTCGAAACTGCCCACGCCGTCCTGAGCGCCGCCCACGAGCTGCGCTCGCCGGTCATTCTCGCCATCCCGGAGAGCTTTTTCAGCCTCACCGGCTTCGAGCCTCTGGTTCAGGCGATCAGTTTTCTCGCCAACGGACTACCAATTCCGGTCGCGACGATTCTTGACCACGGTAAATCGCGCGATTCAGTGGTCCGAGCGATTCGCGCCGGTCTGACCACCGTCATGTTCGACGGGTCAGCCCTACCGGAAGACGAGAACGTCCGATTGACTCGCGAGATCGTCGACATTGCCCACGCGGTTGACGTATCGGTCGAAGGCGAGATCGGCGTGGTTGGACGCGGCGACGCGTATCATGAGCGACCGGAGCTGGTTCAGCAAGGATTAACCGATCCTCGGGATGCCCTCGCTTTTGCCGAGGCGACCGGGGTCGACGCGCTGGCCGTCGCGGTCGGCACGATTCATGGTCACTACAAGAGCGAACCAACCATCCATTACGACTTGCTCGACCAAATTGCCAGTTTGACCGGACTACCGCTCGTCCTCCACGGTGGCTCATCGACCGGCGACCAGCGGCTGAGCGAGTCGACCGCTCACGGCATTTGTAAGGTCAACATCTACACTGACATGTCAACCGCGGCAATGAAGCGCCTGGCCGAGGTCTTTGCCACCGGGCGCGACCAGAACATGCGGGCAAACGACGTTCTCGGAGAAGTGAAGACCGCTTTCCAGGAAACCGCGGCCCACTACATGCACGTCTTCGGCTCCGTCGGTCAGGCATGAGCGCGCTGATTGGTCTGGACGTCGGCACGACGAACACAAAAGCGGTGGCCTTCGATCCGGCAACCGGCCAGGTCATCGCGGTGACGAGCCAGACGACCCCAGCGATCAGCCCTGCCCCCGGCTGGAGCGAGATCGACCCGGCCCAGCTTTGGAACGGCGTTACTGCTTGTCTTCGGCAGATCGTGCCGCGAATCCAGGGACCAATCCTCGGGGTTGGCATCGCGAGCATGGCCGAGGCGGGCGTCCCGCTCGACGCCGCCGGTCAGCCGGTATATCGGATTATCCACTGGTACGATCCGAGGACCGAGCATCAGCTTGCCCAAGCCCTCGATCGCTTTGGCGCCGAGCATCTGTTCCGCATCACCGGCCAGGCCCCGCGCAACGTCTATTCGCTCTACAAGCTTCTCTGGCTGCGCGAGCACGCACCAACGGCATTCGCCAGCCTCGCTCGCTGGCTGTGCGTGTCCGATTTCGTTGCCTGGAAGCTAACCGGCGTTGCCGCGACCGACTACAGCCTCGCCTCGCGCACCATGCTCTTCGATCAACAGACCCGTGAGTGGTCACCCGAGCTACTCGAATACGCCGGGCTGCGACCCGAACAGCTTCCAAAGCTGCTCCCCGCTGGCACTGTCGTCGGTCAGGTGAATTCGCAAGCCGCGGCGGAAACTGGTCTGCCCGCCGACGTGCCGGTCGTCATCGGCGGCCACGATCACCTTTGTGGTGCGGTCGCGGCCGGGGCAATTCAGGCCGGCCAGGTGGTTGACTCGGTTGGCACCGCCGAAGGCGTGGTGATTCCAACCAACTCCTTCGTCTACGACGTCACGTTCTGGCAGCGACGCATCTGCTGTTACGCCCACGTTGTTCCGAACCTCTTCGTCGTTCAATGCGGCCTGGCCATGAGCGGGGGCGCGCTCGCCTGGATTGCCGGCCAGCAATTCGCAGCAGCGGCCAATCCGGTTGCCGCCGCCCTCGCCGCGGCCGAGCGCGTACCGCCCGGCGCGCGCGGTCTCCTGTATTTCCCCTATCTCGGCGGCAACGGCTCGCCGGTCGGCGACGAAAATGTCACGGGCGCCTTCATCGGCTTACGTTTCGATCATGGAAGCGCCGAGCTGAGCCGAGCCGTGCTCGAAGGCGTGTCGTTTGGCATTCGCCACGCGATCGAGGTCTCGTCGTCGGTCGTCGGGCCAGTCGATGAGCCGATTCGCGTCATCGGCGGCGGGAGCCGCTCACCGCTCTGGCTGCAGATTCGCGCGAACGTCCTTGGCAAACGACACCAGGCGGAGGAGATGCCCCAGGCGACGGGCCTCGGCGCCGCGCTCCTCGCCGGCATCGGCGCGGGAATCTTCCCAAGCTTCGCCGCGGCGGCCAACGCCGTCGCCCGCCAGTCCAGCACGTACGATCCCCAGCCCGAACCAGTCGACCGCTACGCGCGGATCTTCCGCGAAGCCTACCTGAAGATCTATCCCGGTTTGGCGCCAGTTTTCGCGGCGCTGGTTGGGTTAGCGGAATAACCGTTCGCTCATAGCCCGGAGCGCCATCGCATCGAAACTTGGAAATCGGCGGCTTGTGCCGGCCTCGCGCCTTTGATACCCTTCTGATCATCGGCAAGGAGGAAGCGATGAAACTAGACGGCAAGGTCGCTCTGGTCACGGGGAGCGGCCGCGGACTCGGTCGAGCCTACGCTCTTCACCTCGCGAAGATTGGCGCCGACGTCGTGATCAACGACATCGACCTGGACGCGGCGAAGCAGTACGACGAAGCGCTCACTGCCCCGACGGTCATGGATGAGATCCGCAACCTTGGTCGGCGCTCGATTGGCATCGTTGCCGACGTTACCAGCAAGTCCCAGGTCGACCAGATGGTCGAGCAGATCGTCGACGAATTTGGCCGCCTCGACATCCTCGTCAACAATGCCGGCGGCGCGATCGTTCCCGGACCCAGTTATGCCTCATCGGTGGCCGAAGATCATTTTCGCAAAATGCTGGACATCAACCTCATGGGCACGATCTTCTGCTGCCAGGCCGCGTCGGCGCCGATGAAAAAGCAGCGGAGCGGAAAGATCGTCAACGTCGGCTCGCAGGCCGGTCTCCGCTCGGTCGGCGACGGAAACGGCACGTCCTACGGAGTGGCAAAGGCGGCGATTCAGCATTACACCCGCAAGCTCGCCAGCGAGCTTGGCCCCTACAATATCAATGTGAATTGCATCGCTCCGGCCTGGATCCTGTCTTCGCGTGCCATCGCCGGTGGCAGAGACAAACCCGAGACCCGCGAGCGCCTCTTGAAAGAGATCGCCCTGGGACGCCTGGGCCAGCCGGAAGATTGTGCGAAGGTCGTCGAGTTTCTGACCACCGACCTCTCGGATTACGTGACCGGCCAGATCATTTCGATCTGCGGCGGAGTCTGCCTGTTTTAGGGAGTCAAGAGTCGGGGGCACGGGGAAGGACGGGGACCTCCCCTTCTCTCTCCCCGTGGGGGAGAAGGGGCGAGGGGTCGAGGGGTCTCCCCTGACTGCCACGCGGAGGTTTTCATGAACGGTCGAATCGTCGTTTTCAACGGTCCTCGGGCCGAATTCACAGTGCGCGAGTACCCGGTTGCCGATCCGGGACCGGACGAAATCTTGGTTCGGGTGACCCAGGCCTGCGTCTGCGGCTCGGATCTCCACATGTGGCGAGGCGAGACCCCGCCCTTCCAAAAACCACCCGGCGTGCCGGGCCACGAGATGACTGGCGTCATTACCAAGCTCGGTCGCAATCGCCGAACTGACACTCTTGGCCGACCGCTCAAGGAGGGCGACCGCGTCGCGTACGCCTACTTCATCCCATGCGGCTCGTGCTGGGCGTGTTTGAGCGGCACAACCGGCTGTCCGAACCGCTACCAATTACGCTCGGCGCTTACCGTGGAGGATGCTCCGCACTTCCACGGCGCCTATGCCGACTACTACTATCTTTTGCCGCGGCAATGGGTCTACAAAGTTCCTGACGATTTACCCGACGACCTCGTTGCCCCGGTCAACTGCGCGCTTTCTCAGGTCGTGTACGGGCTGAATCGGATCGGCATCTGGCTGGGCGATACCGTGGTCATTCAGGGAGCCGGCGGCCTTGGCATCAACGCAATCGCGGTTGCCCGGGACATGGGCGCGGGCACGATCGTCGTGGTAGATGCTGTGCCGGAACGACTCGAGCTGGCCCGCGCTTTTGGCGCGGACGCGACAATCGACCTCCGGGAGATTCCCAACCGGGCCGACCGTGTCGCGCGGGTGAAGGAGCTCACCAACGGCAGCGGAGCGGACGTCTGCGTCGAGGTGGCCGGCGTCGCCAGCGTCGTCCAGGAAGGGCTCGAAATGCTCCGGGTCGGCGGACGCTACTTGATGATGGGAAACATCGTACCCGGTGCTCCTGCCGAGATCATCCCGCATGACGCGGTGCGACAGCCGAAAAATCTGCTCGGCGTGCTCGCCTACGATGCCTGGGTGATTCCCCGGGCAATGGATTGGCTCACCCGGGCCCGGTCTCGTTTTCCATTCGAGCGCCTGGTCGCCGGTCGCTATCCTCTCGATCAGGTCAACCAGGCCTTCCACGCAGCAGACTGGGCAGCGAAAGCCGGCAAGGTGCCGCGAGCGATTTTGACCTGCTGAACCACTGGCGGGGAATCCAGGGAGCTGGATGCGAACGTCAGGTCATTCATTCCGTCGGTTCGGTGCGGCACACATCATCCCCTCGGGCCGGGGCCAAGATGTCGCGCGTCTCTCGTCAAACGGCACTGGTCTTGCGTGAAATCCTGGCCCGACGACCGAACGGGGTCGGAGGCGGAGGATGTCATCCGGGAGTTCGCCAGCGCAAGGCAGGAGTCGCCAGCCATGAATGTCCGACGGGAAGTGTTTGGGCAAATGCTCGAGGAAAACTTCAAGAACGTGAAGGCGGCGGTCCAGGGTCAGTTTGACAACGCGCGAATCACCAGCCTGGTCAAGTCCGCCCTTGTCGAGAGCATACCGGTCTCGGCCACCTGGATCGACGTCGACACGAACAATGGCGTCGTCTTCTTGCGCGGGGACGTCGCCAACGACTGGGTACGGCAAGAAGCCGAGAGAATCGCTCGCACAGTCTGGCCGCGGGGGATGACGAACGTCGTCAATGAGCTCACGGTGAACCCAGACCTGCCCCCGCTCTTTCCTTGATCCCACCTCGCGATCCTTGCCACGGTGCTGGCGGGCGCCCAAGAGTTTCGCCGATCTCTGACCAATAGCCGAGCGAGATTCCCTCGACAGACCGTCTCGGTGCTTGCATGATAGAATCCTGAATCAATGATGAAAGAGGAGAAACGCCTTGCCAGTCGATTTTGGACTCGTCGTGAGCCTGGGTGGCTCGGAAACCTTACCGGACGATAACCGTCGCTCACTGCGTGCCGTCGCCCGGCCATTCACCACGTTCTGGGTCGAAGACCACTTTCAGTTCGGAGAACGCCCGCTCCTCGAGTGCTGGACTGCAATGAGTGTCTATGGCGCCGAGTTTCCGGACCTGAAGATCGGCTCGATCGTTCTTGGCCAGTCATACCGCAATCCGGCGATGCTCGCCAAGATGGCCGCGGCGCTCCAGTGGCTCTCCGGTGGCCGCCTGATCCTCGGCATTGGGGCCGGTTGGAAGGAAGACGAGTACCGAGCCTACGGTTATCCCTATCCCAAGCCAGCCGAACGGATCCGCCAGCTCGACGAGGCAGTTCAGATCATCCGGAAGATGTGGACCGAGACCCCGGCCAGCTTCGATGGCCGCTACTACCAGATCAAAGATGCGATTTGCACCCCACGGCCAGATCCGATTCCGCCAATCTTGATCGGCGGTGGTGGCGAGCAGCTCACCATGCGGGTCGTCGCTAAACGAGCCGACTGGTGGAATATCGGCTTCCGACCGTTCAGCGAATACGCGCAGAAAGTCGACGTCTTGAAGTCACACTGTGCCCAAATTGGTCGCGACTTCAGCACGCTCAAGCTCACCTATTACGCTCGGGTAAGCGTCTCGAACGACCCCAACGCGGTTCAGCGCGGCGAACGTGTCATCGCCGGTACGCCCGAGGAAGTCGCTCAGAACCTGCAGCAGTTCATTGACCTTGGGGTCACCCACTTCATGGTTGGCTTCAACGATTTTCCAAGCCTGGCTGGGCTCGAACTGTTTCAAAGCGAGGTCATTCCCCGGCTTCGTCTCGGCTAGCCGGACGGGCGCGGCCGTCCTTTCTCCCTCCAGCTCGCTCCCCTCATTGGCTTGAGAGCGTGAAATGGAGGGGAGAAACGAACGGTAGAGGCACCCCTCTGTCCACGGCTCTCTCTCTCCCCCGCGAGGAAAGAGAGGGAATCGAGATCTTCCTGCCCCGGCGCTTCGCCGGGGTCAATTCGGAGTGTTTTGTACCGTGACCTCAGCCAATCTGCCAGCCGTCCCGATCACCAACCGGCAAATCTACGCCACTTTACACTCGGTCTTCGGCTATACGTCGTTCCGAACGTTACAAGCGCCAATCGTTCAGGCGATCCTCGACCAGCGAGACGTCTTCGTGCTGATGCCGACCGGTGGCGGCAAGTCGCTTTGCTACCAGTTGCCGGCGCTGCTCCGCGATGGTCTGACCGTGGTCGTGTCGCCGCTGATCGCCTTGATGAAGGATCAGGTCGACAGCCTCACCGCGCTCGGCGTGGCCGCGACCTACATCAACAGCTCGCTCGACCAGGGTGAGATCGGCCGGCGTCAAGCGGCGGTCGCCCGAGGTGACGTGAAGCTTCTTTACGTCGCTCCGGAGCGCCTCATGTTGCCGGGATTCTTACGTCTGCTCGAAACTGTGCCGATCAGCTTCTTCGCGATCGACGAAGCCCACTGCATCTCAGAATGGGGACACGACTTCCGGCCCGAGTATCGCGCGCTACGCAAGCTGCGTGAAGCATTTCCGGGGACACCTCTTGGTGCGTTCACCGCGACGGCAACGAGCCGCGTTCAGGCCGACATCAAAACACAACTGGGATTGGAAAAAGCAGCCAGCTTCCGAGGCAATTTCAATCGGCCAAACCTGTATTACGACGTTCGCCCGAAGAAAGATGCCTATCGTCAGCTCGTCGCCTACCTCCGGCAACGCGGGACAGTCTCCGGGATCATTTACTGCCTCTCGCGCTCCGGTACCGAGTCCCTGGCCGAGCGGCTCGGCAAAGACGGATTCCGCGCCGTCGCCTACCACGCCGGCCTCGATCCCGACGAGCGACGCCAGCGGCAAGAGGCATTCATCAAAGACGATGTGCCAATCATCACCGCGACGATTGCTTTCGGGATGGGCATCGACAAACCGGACGTTCGCTTCGTCATTCACTACGATCTGCCAAAGAACCTCGAAGGCTATTACCAGGAAAGCGGTCGCGCTGGCCGCGATGGCGAGCCGAGCGATTGCATCCTGTTTTACAGCTACGCCGACGTGAACAAGTATCAGCGTTTTATCGACGAAAAGCCCTCCGAAGCCGAGCGCCAGATCGCGCATCGGCAGCTTCGCCAGATGGCGGATTGGGCAGCCAGTGCGACCTGCCGACGTCGTTCCTTGCTCGCCTACTTCGACGATACTTTAGAATCACAGCCGCGACCATGCTGTGACGTGTGCGAGCTGCCGACCGAGGTCGTCGACTATACTGTTCCGGCTCAGAAATTCCTCTCGTGTGTCAAACGGACCGGCGAGCGTTTTGGCAGCGCGCACGTCATCGACGTCCTGCGCGGCTCGCGAAAAGAGCGGATCCTTGAGTTGCGCCACGATCGCTTGTCGACCTACGGAATTGGCCACGATCGACCGGTTGACGAATGGCAGCACCTCGTCCGCGAGCTACTGCGAGGAGACTACATCCGGCAGACCGACGACGGATTCAACGTTGTCCAAATCACCGAGCGCGGCAACGCCGTGCTCTATCAGAACGCACCGCTGCTGATCGCGCCACCGCCGCGTCCGACCGCTTCGACCTCAACCCGGACGGCCAGGAACGGCGTTTCCGTCGATCCGTCGCTCGAGGCGGATCTCTTCGAGCAACTGCGCGCTTTACGCAAGCGTCTCGCCGACAACCGAGGAGTGCCCCCCTACATCGTGTTCTCCGACGCGACCCTGCGCCACATGGCCAGCGAACGTCCAAACACGTCTCGTGGCTTACTGGCCGTGCCCGGCGTGGGCGAGCGCAAGCTTCAGGACTTCGGCGAGGAGTTTATCGAAACCATCTCCGCGTTCTTGAACGAGCACGGCATAACCGCCGAGACGGACCGGCCGCAAGCCCTGCCGACGCGTAGCGTCGCGAGCGACGTGTTATCGCCAAGCATTCGGACCACGCTGGCTTTGTTCAACGCGGGGTCGAGCATCCCTGATATCGCCGCCACGCGCCAACTTGCCCTTTCAACCGTCGAAGGCCACCTGGCCGACGCGCTGGAAGCCGGTCAAGCGATCGACCTTGATCGCCTCGTCGCTCCCGAACGCCAGCGGGCAATCGCCGCCGCCTTCGACGAAATCGGCAGCAGCCCTCTCAAACCGGTGCTGGAGAAACTCGGCGGCAACTACAGCTACGGCGAGCTTCGCCTCGTCCGAGCGGCCCGAGCGAATTCGCCCTCCGCGAAGTAATCGGGGCTCAGCCGCGCCCCAAGCACTGCCACTCACCCGCAATCAGAGATTACCTACTCAGAAGATACATTCGATCCAATCAATATATATCTAGACGCATATGCATCACCGATGCTATACTCTGCCCACCACGCGGGTAAGCCTTCGGCAGTCACATGCTAGCGCGAAGGTCCGGCATCGTTACTGTTTTGGCCGACGCGTGAGTTTAAATGGAGGACCGGCTCATCGTGGACGGAAAGTTGAACCGTCGGGGTCTTCTCGGTGTCGGCGTCTCTTTCGCCGCAATAGGGATCGCTGCGTGTTCCCAGGGCACCCCTGCGTCAACGTCGGCGGGTTCGTCGACCACTGCCGCATCATCTGGGTCCGCGGCATCGTCAACGACGAGCACGTCCAGCGCTGCGGCGCCGGCCGCCAGCGCACCGTCCCAGAGCGGCTCTCAAGAAATTGTCTTTTGGCCTCGCGGCCCGAGTGAATCGACCGTCGTCTGGGAGCGGATCACGCCGATTGCCAAAAAGCTATTTCCAGAATTAACCGTCAAGCTCCAACCCCCGCCTTCTGACTTCAATAACAAACTCCTAGTCGCCTTCGCCGGCGGAACCGCACCGGATTCCGGGGTCACCGGATTGAGCGCCTTCCGGGGGTTCGTTGGAAAGAAAACTTTCAAGAGCATCCAATCGTACGTCGACGCCGATAGCGACGTCAAAACGTCGCTTCAGCAATATATTGATACTTCCGCGACGGCAGGCTATGGCTACAAAGGACAGTTATATGGCGTGCCAACCGTCAGCGAGGCCATCGTGGTCTTTTACCACAAGGACGCGATCGTCGAAGCGAAATTGACTCCGCCCCGCGAGATCGACAGTGACCCTCAAAAGTGGAATTGGAACACATTTATCGACTACGCCAAAGCAATC
This sequence comes from Chloroflexota bacterium, assembly GCA_035534155.1. Classification (GTDB taxonomy): domain Bacteria; phylum Chloroflexota; class UBA6077; order FW602-bin22; family CADDYW01; genus JAJPIK01. Next base: position 17,174 of record DATLSK010000166.1, read on the forward strand.
AATAAGGGCACCGGCTTCCGTCGCGAGCGCTTTGGTGTTATCGCTACCTACGCGCGCGATACTTTCGGCGTCTCTCAATCCTGGGGGAATCTCTCATACGCCCGGGGCGCCCGTTTTCTCGATCCGGACGGCGAAAAGTGGCTCTATACTGGCACCGAG
>DATLSK010000167.1:0-4598 GCA_035534155.1 Chloroflexota bacterium
GTTGGTCAGCTCACCGCGGGTGGTGGTCATCGGCGGAGTCGCGTGGAATGCCCGATGGATCAGCGAATTTCCGTCGACCAAGAGAACTTTCTGCGACACGTGGCCTCACGTCTAGTCGTGGGTCAGGCAGCGAGTGGCGGAGCGAATCCGTTCCGTCGGTCCCGGCATGACTGAGCACTTTTGAGAAGTTTCATAGAGTATACACTGAGTGGTCGATTGCCCGAGCGCGTCGACGCCGTCAAACGAGACACGGTCCGGGGCTAGCGAAGAATGGCGCAATGACTTCGGCGCAGTCAGGTTCGGACTTCGGCAATGCCCGACAATCGCTCTTCGAGCGCCGAACGCATACCCCCGTAGCGGCTTTGAAACTCGGCTGATTCCAGCCGTTCGCTCCACATGATCAGCGCATCTTCGTTGTTGTCGCTGTAGTAGCGCTTGCGGACGCCTTCCTCACGAAAGCTGTACTTACGATAAAGCGCCTGCGCTGAGTAATTTGTGACGCGGACTTCGAGAGTGACCCGCCGCGCTCCCATCTCCATTGCGATGTCCAGGAGCGTTGCAAAAAGCAGCTCCCCCAGGCCGAGTCCCCGCAAATCACGCTTGACGCCGATTGTCGTTACGTGGGCTTCGTCGAGCATTAGCCACATGCCGGCGAAGCCAACAACGCGCTCTTTGTTGCGGGTGACCATTGGCATCGCACTTCGACTGAACGGGCGAAAGAGTTGGCCCACGGCCCGACGTACTCCCCCTCCGTTGCTCTCGGAAGACGGTTCGTCACAGGACAGGGGCTCGGCCAAGGCGTTGTCCTGGACCTCGGTGAGCACGATGTAACGGCCCATCCGATTGTCTCTGAGCTCTCGCCGATAGGCGCTCGTCGGCCAGGGAGTCGAAAAGCATTCGCGCTCGACTTCACTGACCGCCTCGATGTCCTCGTATCGCATCGGACGAACAATGTAGCGTGTCACCGCGCGCTCCTGATGGCATGCGTCGGTTGGGTAATCGACGGACGCCGGAGATATAGTGGCTGGAGAGTCGCCACATCGTCAACCAGACCAGCCTGCAATTGGTACCAGGCAAGCTCGGCGAGATATCCGGCGCGTCGAAGCCCTTCGGCGGAGCGGGTTAGCACGCCATCTTCGCCGAAGCGTGCTATGATCGCCTCACGCCACTCGGGGCGCAGCTCGCCACAAAAGAGCGTATCTGGCGGCGACGCATTCAGGGCATCGTCCAAGGACGCCAGCCGAGGCTCTTCGAGCGTCGCGAATAACTCTTCGCTGGCCTGATACAGACCGGTCGCCACGTCGCGGAGTCCCGCCTTAAATAGCGGTCGAGTCGGTCGGAAAGTCAATCGATCCTGGTAGGCCACGGTCCGCAGCGTCTCAATCCCGACAATTGGCAACTGCCGGGCCAGCGCGATTGCTTTGGCGGTCGTGATGCCGACGCGTAAGGCGTTGAAGCTGCCGGGCCCGAGGCCAACGCCGATCGCGGTCAGATCGTCCAGGGATTGGCCAGCGAGAGCCAACAAATTCTTGATCTGGATCAGCAGCCCGCGGCTGTGGTTCTGGCCCGCGATCCAGGTTGTCTCGGCCAGAACGTGATCCCGGTAAAGGCTGATACTCGCGACCTCGGTCGCCGTGTCAATCGCGAGCAGCACCAGACCCTCCTGCCGTTTCTTCGCCTACGTTGAGCGCCGTTCGAATCTGTTCGAGCAGTACCCGTGGCCGCGCTCCGATTGCACAGAATTCCAGTCGCCGGGTCTCGCCGTCAATTTCAAAACGCACCCGAAGATACTCGCTGGGCAACACGTCCGCGGCCACGTCGGGCCATTCAACTACGCACGGGCCGGGACCTTCGACGTACTCGTCCAGCCCGATTCCGATCGCTTCCGGGGCGCTCTTAATGCGCCAGAGGTCCAGGTGGTAGAGGGGGCAGCCGCCCGGAGGTGCTTCGTAGACGTTGGCCAACGTGAAGCTGGGGCTCGTCACTCGAGCGTCCAATCCAAAGCCACGAGCGACCCCTTGCGTTAAGCAAGTTTTGCCGGCGCCAAGGGGACCTTGGAGAAGAATCAAATCCCCCGGTCTGAGAAAACGACCGAGAATCGCACCGATGTGCTGTGTCTGCTCTGGGCTCGTCGCCAGCAGGTGCAGACAGTGCTGGTCGGGGCTCGGCTCTGAATGGTTCGTTTGGACGCTCGCCGGCGACTGATCGTCAAACCGGTCGTCTGGTCCCATGCGCCGTCGTATCCGCCTCTGCCTTGTCAGCGATTCCTTCATAATTATACACTGCTCTTCGTTTCCGGTCAGGTGGCTACCACGCTCCGGCGAATCCCAGTGAAGGCTTGCCTGGGATGTGCAAGGCACGTGCCCCGGGCCGGTGTTACATTTGCTAAGATAATAGAAAACCTTACGAAGTGGAATGGCCTTTGTTAGACGAAGCTCTTGCCGAACGCCTCGGTCGCCTTTTCCGCGAGAATGGTTATCAGCTCTACCTGGTTGGTGGATCGGTGCGTGATGAGCTCTTGGGGCGCGCGACCCACGATCTCGACTTTACCACCGACGCGCCAACCGCGGAAACCCGACGCATTCTCGAAGCGGCGCGACCGCACGGTGTTTTTGCGATTGGGGAAAAGTTCGGGACGATCGGTGCGACGTTTGGCGACGTGGTCGTCGAGATCACGACCTTTCGGAGCGAGCGCTACGAGCCCGGCTCGCGCAAGCCGGAGGTGCGCTACGGCCAGTCTTTGGAAGAAGACCTCTCCCGTCGAGACTTCACGATCAACGCCATGGCGCGTGACCTCGTGACTGGCACCATCATTGACCCGTTTGGTGGTAAGAGCGATCTGGAGGCAGGACTGGTCCGAGCGGTCGGCGAACCGATGGTGCGTTTTGCGGAGGATCCGCTGCGTCTCTTGCGTGCCGTGCGCTTCGTCGCACAGCTCGGCTTTGCCCTCGATCCGGCTACCCGAGCGGCGATTGCCCGAAGTGCGAGCGCGCTACGTCAGGTAAGTCGCGAACGAATATTCGAAGAGATGAACCGCTTGCTGGTTGCGCCGCACGCGGCGCGGGGTTTGCGGCTGCTCGCGGAGCTTGGTCTGTTGGACGAGTTCCTGCCTGAAGTGGGCGAGATGCGTCACACGACTCAAGGCAAGCGTTCGAAGGACGTTTTCGAGCACACGTTACGGGTGATCGAGCGTACCCCTCCCGACCTGATTTTGCGCTGGGCGGCGTTGTTGCATGACATTGGCAAGCCCCGGACGATTGTTCAGACCGATAACGAAATCCATTTTCCGGGCCACGAGCACGTTGGTGAGCGGCTAAGCGAGGAACTCCTGCTCCGTTTGCGGGCCGATGCCAATCTGGCGAAACGGGTGAGTCGATTGGCAGGACTCCACATGCGCGCGAATCAGTATGAGGACGAATGGAGCGACGGCGCCGTACGTCGGCTCATGCGCGACGCGGTGCCGGACCTCGAGCTTTTGTTGAAGCTCTCGACCGCCGACGTCACCAGCTACAAGGCGGCAAAAGTGGAAGCCGCGGTCGACCGGGTTCGTCGGCTGCGCGAGCGGACTCAGAAATTGGAAGAGGAAGCCAGCCTCGAAGAGATCCGCAGTCCCTTGAACGGCGATGATTTAATGGCGATGTTCACGCGTAGTCCCGGTCCGTGGATTCGCGACGTGAAGGATTACTTACTCGACCAGGTTCTCGAGGGTAATCTCGCGATAGGTGACCGCGAACGCGCCGAACAGCTCGCGCGTCAGTTCGTCCGAGAGCACCTGGCTGCGTAGAGAGAAAAAGCCGTCCCGGGCGAGACCAGGACGGCTCAAAGTTGTACCAAATGAATCAGGATCGATCAGCGATGCTCGGTAACGATCGAGCGTAACGTGTGGATCAACTGGGTTCGGGCAGAGTCGTCGAGAGCATGGCCCGTCGTGGACTCATACAAGGCGACCATGGTGTCGAGATTGAGGAGCCAAACAACAGCCTGACGTGGGGTGAGGTCCGCGATGACGTCGCCAATTTGGACCGGATGCCGATCACAGCTTCGGTGACGTTGGCGACACCGCAAGCGTGGTGGAAGCTCGCCCGGAGGAGTATGTCGGCGGCCACGCCGGAACCGTCGTCCGGTGGCTTCCGAGAGGTCCTCGTCGCCCGAGTCTTGGTAGTAGCGTTCTTCCATACCTTCCCCTCCTGACGGCAGACCAAACGGTGTGGCAACATTAGGGCCGCGTCGCCATAACGTCCAACCCGGGGTAATTATAGCATGCGGCTCCTGCTTACTCCAAATGGTTGCGGCTGTTACAATATCCGCGACACGCTCGGCCGGCAAACGGTCGAAGATGCGACAAGAGGGGGGCAGTACCATGCCGTTTATCCACGTCCGTCTCTACGAGGGACGAACCAGCGAGCAGAAACGTGCCGCGGCACAGGCGATCACCAAGGCGATTGTTGAGACGCTCAATACCACCGCCGAGGCGACCCAGATCGTCTTCGAAGACGTCAAGAAGAGTGACTGGTCGATTGCCGGAAAGCTACAAGGCGAATAATCGAGAAACGATCATCGCGGTGCTGTGCACGCCCGAAGGGGCGTGCACAGCACCA
>DATLSK010000168.1:0-3944 GCA_035534155.1 Chloroflexota bacterium
GCACCGAATTTCACGTCGGACTGGTCCACCTTCGAGGCAGGCTGAATGGTGGTCCGCTCGACGCCGAGGCAATCAAGGCGGCGATCGCCGGATCGGGGATCGAGAACGTCCAACTGATCGACTTTCCGGGCGATCGGATCAGTAGCACTCAATTCCTCGCGACGCTTCACCAGCGAATCGGCATCCGGAACCTCTACGTCCAGCCGTGTATGATCGTGCAAGATGCCGCTGATGTCATTATCGTCTTCTTTACACCGCATCTGTATAACGTCAAGCCGAACAATCTGGTCGCGGCGTTGAACCGCGATGCTCTGGTTCCGAACACCGTCGCCGGTCTCGACGCGGCGACCACGATCGTCGGGGGGGTCCTCGACCTGGGAAGGCAACGGGCGGCGCTCCGTCGCTATTACCCGCCGCGCCTGCCGTCGGCCGAGGGGCGGACCAGTGCGGTCGCTCCGATCTACTTTTTCGGTCCGGGCGTGGCCGAGGGAATGGCAATCGGCGATTCCGAGACTCGCCGTCGCTTGCTCGGCGGCAAGGGGGCGGGGCTGGCCGAGATGGCGACGATTACCTATGACGATCCAGTAACGAACGGTCGAGCGCCGGTACCGGTCCCTCCCGGCTACACCATCACGACCGCGCAAGCGCGTCGGTATTTCGAAGCGGGAAAGAAGCTACCGTCCGAGCTCATCGTGGCGATTGACGCGGCGCAGGCTCGGCTGGAGGCGATGACCGGGAAGAAGCTGGGCGATCCGGCCAACCCACTCCTCGTGTCGGTTCGCTCCGGGGCCGCGGTCTCGATGCCAGGCATGATGGACACGATTCTCAACCTCGGCCTCAACGACCGAGTCGTCGAAGGCCTGGCCGTCCTGAGTGACGATGCCGCCTTCGCCTGGGATTCGTACCAGCGTTTCGTGGAGATGTACGCCGAGGTCGTGCTTGGGATCGATCGATCCGGCCTGCTTCGACCGCTTCGCGAGCGGATCCTCGCCGAACGCAGCCTGAGCGGAGACGCACCGTTGAGTGGCGAAGCCGCGCGCGAATTGGTCTCTAGCTACAAAGCAGCGATTCATCAGGTCACAGGTCAACCGTTTCCGGACGATCCGCGCGAGCAGCTACTTGCCGCGATTACCGCGGTGTTCGACTCCAGTTACAGCGAGCGCGCGGTCACCTATCGGCAGATTCACGGTATCGCGCCAACGGTCATCTCGGCGGTGAACGTGGTGACTATGGTCTTCGGGAATTTGGGTGACGATTCAGCGACTGGGGTGGTCTTCACCCGCGATCCGCTGACCGGCGATCATGCGCTGAATGGCGAGTTCCTCACTCGAGCCCAGGGCGAAGATGTCGTTCGGGGCGTTCGCACCGGCCAAAAGATTGACGAGCTAGCGAGCGCGACTGCGCCAGCCCTGCACGATGCCCACCGGCAGCTTGTCGCCATCGCCGACGCGCTCGAGGGTCACTTCCGTGACGCGCTGGATCTCGAGTTCACCATCGAGCACGGCGCCCTCTGGCTCCTGCAAACCCGACGATTGGGCGGACGAAGCGGACGCGCGGCACTGCGCATCGCAACTGATCTGGTGGACGAGGCGTTGATCAATCAGCGAGAAGCGGTTGTCTTGTTTGGCGATCCAAAGGGATTGAGCGAGCTACTCGCGCCGATCTTCGATCCCCGGGCCGAGGCCGTCGCTCAGGCTGAAGGCCGGCTGCTGACCAGAGGCATCGCCGCTTCGGCCGGTGCCGCGACTGGAAAAATCGCGGTCTCGTCCGAGCGAGCCGAGGAACTGAGCCATCGCGGCGAACGGGTCATCCTGGTTCGACCGGAGACGTCGCCGGAAGACGTCGGCGGATTGCACAGCTCTCAGGGAGTTCTCACTGCCCGCGGCGGCATCGTTTCCCACGCGGCGATCGTCGCTCGGGGAATTGGCAAGGCCGCGGTGGTAGGCGCGAGCGAGATTGGCGTCGACGAGGCACGGCGCACGGTTAGCTTTGGCGATCGGGTCCTGGGCGAAGGCGAAGTCATTTCGGTAAACGGAACAACCGGCGCGGTCTACCTCGGCGAGTTGCCAGTCGTTCCCTCTCCGATCAAGCAAAAGGTAGCGGGTCGGCCAATTGACGCCGAGGGAGAGGATATCTACCGTCGCTTTGTCCGCCTTCTGACCTGGGCCAGCGACGCGAAAGCGATGGAGATCCGCGCGAACGCCGAGACCCCGAAAGATCTCGCGGTAGCGCTCGCGCTCGGCGCGGAAGGCATCGGGCTGGCCCGGACCGAGCACGCGGTGCTCGAACCGGCCGAGCGTCGAATCGCTTTTAGTGCGCTCATCCTCGCGCTCACTCGAGAAGAGACCGACAAGGCACTGGCGGTGTTGGAGCCGCCGATGGAAGAAGAGGTCTACGAGATCTTTCGGCTTCTTCAGGGTAAGCCGGCGACGATTCGGCTCTACGACCCGGTTCCCAACGAGTTTCTGCCGCGCAGCAACGAAGAAGTTGGCCGAATCGCCCAATTCCTGGGAATCTCCCCGGACGAGCTACGTGCCCGATCTGCGTCGCGAGCCGAGACGAATCCCATGCTCGGTCACCGCGGAGTGCGGCTCTATGTCGTGGAACCGGCAATCGCGGAGATGCAGGTTCGGGCCACCTTGCAGGCGGCGGCGCGGGCTCTGCGTGAGGGAATTGCCGTGCGCCCGGAGATCCAAATTCCGTTGGTGATCAACCGAACCGAAATTGGACTGGTCATCGACACGATCCGGCGCGCTGCGTCGGCAACGATTGACGAGCTTGGGATTGACGTCCCCTACGCGATTGGGGTAATGGTGGAGACACCGGCCGCGGTGCGCACCGCCGACGAGTTCGCGCCGGACATTCAATTCTTCTCCCTTGGCGTAAACGATCTTAGTCAGACCGTCCTGGCAGTGAGCCGCGACGACACCGCGCGCTTCATCGGCCACTACGAAAGCCGCGGCATCCTTGGCGGCGATCCATTTCGATCGATCGACCGAATCGTTGGCTCATTCATAGCCGAGTCAGTCGAACGGGCGAAACGAGCAAATCCCGAGATTTTCATCTTTTCGGCGGGTGACGTCGGTGGGGATCCTCCATCGGTGAATCTGTTCCACGATATTGGTTTGGATGGCGTGAGTGCCGGGCCCTGGCTCGTGCCACTGGGGATTCTGAGCGCAGCCCAGGCGAACATCAACCGGCCGCGCCGGAAAAGGTAGTCGGGGAGGTTGTCCGGTGTTCGATGGCGGACAAACCGCCATCGAACTGCAAGATTTGTCTGCACATTGCCCAAAAATACACGTTAAATCCACGTAAACTATATTGACAGCCGAGCTCGATTCCGTTACGATACTTTCACGAACTGAATAGAGCGTCTGCCGCCGAATCTCGTCTCCGGGGAGATGGGAACGGGGGACCCAGTTATCGGGGTGAATCGGGTAAGTATCCGTAAGGAGTTCTTACCCGTAGGCTACTCTTCAAGGCCGAACCCTTCAGCTAACTCCGTAGGCAGGGGAAGAGGGAACGACGTGTACGCCCAGATGTGCACATGCCCTCTGGGTTTCTTTTTTCCTGGCGATCGGCGGCGTCGAAGCAGTATTTATCTGATTACCAGCGCAACGTTGGCCGGTCGTCCTCGGCGCTCATCCGGAATCATGCCGCTCGGGATGAGTGTGAGAGCAAGGACGTGAGAGTCCGTGAGGTGGTTCGTTCCTCCCCACAGGGCACGGGCAGGTCATGGGCTGGTAGTTTTATCGGCGCCAAGGTCGTACCTGGCGTTCGACGTTGCCAGCGGTTCGATGCGTGTCTTTGCGGGGGCGCTAATGATACGCTTCGGGCACAAAGCCCGCTCGGGGGTCTTCATCGATTTCCGAGAGGTGGCAGGCAATTATTTACGAGTGCGCGCTCGGTAGATCCAACACCCGAGCGCGCTTTTCTTTTTTCGG
>DATLSK010000169.1:0-16855 GCA_035534155.1 Chloroflexota bacterium
TCAAAGAAGAGGGGAATCGCTGGTGCGTCTTGCACGACCAAAGCATTCGCTTGTGCGTAGAACGCGCCCCGTTTTTGCGGATCCGTTTCCGCGCTTGCCTGGGCGAGGATTTGGTTCACCTGGGACTGATTGTAACCGGTATCGTTCCCCTGGCTGGTCCCGGAGAACAACACGCCAAGGAAATCTTCGGGGTCGGGATAGTCGGCCACCCAGCCAATGTAGAACATTTGGAGCCGATGCTTCCCCAGGTTCGACAGGAAGCTGGTTTGATCCTGCTCGACGGTAATGTTCACGCCCAAATTGTTGTGGTACATTTGGGCGAAGCCTTCGCCGATCTGTCCAGCGTCCTGACCAACGGTAAGCACGATCGGCGGTAAGTTGGCGGCCGACCCGTACGACGACTCACTGAGTAGCTGTCTCCCCTTCGCCGGGTCGAACGGTATCCCAGCGTACGACTGGTCGTAGCCGAGCATTCCTGGCGGCAGGACTCCGTTGGCGATGGTTCGGGACCCACGAAACAGCCCATCGACCAGTTTTATTTTGTCGGTCGCGTAGGCAAATGCCAGACGCACCTTGGGATCATCGAAAGGCTTCTGGTTGAGGTTAAACCCCAAATACCAAAAGCTCATGAGCGGTGTCGAAACCAGATCCTGATGATACGGGCCGGAAGGATCACTCGCCCGCTGCAAATCGCCGATTCCCAGCGTTGCCACGTCGAGCTTGTTCTGCTGAAACAGGGTGAACGGAGAGGTTCCGCCCAGGTCATAGTCAACTTCGTTCAGACTTGGCGCGTTTCCGGCGTAGTTGGGGTTGCGTCGCAAAACGATCTTCTGTCCCGGCTGCCAGGTCACGAGGCTATAGGGACCACTCGCATTAGGGTGCTGAAACCAGGTCGGCCCCGATTCGACATTGTGGCGATCCACGATGAAGGCGGTCGGATACGTCAGTTTGCTGAGGAAATAGCTCTTGGCTGCATCGATCGTAATTTGTATGGTTTGCGGATCGACAACCACGATTCCCGAAACGTCCTTGGCTTTCCCCGCGAGTCGTGCCTGACTTCCGACGATGTCGCCGAGGTAGATCGAGGCGACTGGCGAGCGCGTCGCCGGATCTAAGGCGCGCTCCAGGCTGTACTTCACGTCGGCGGCAGTAATCGTTCGGCCATCTTGAAACTTGGCGTTGTCGCGGAGATGGAACGTATACGTCCGTCCGGCGTTGCTGACCGTCCAGGACGACGCCAGGTCCGGTACTACTTTGAGCTGGCTATCGAGGCGAACCAGACCGCCGTAAATTTCCAGGAGGTAGCCCCAGGATGTCGAATCCTGGGCAATTGCTGGATCCAATGTATCTGGATCTGCTCCGGACAAGCGCAGCGGCGCGCCGGTTCGCCCGACAACCTGACCAACCTGATTTCCGACGTTTCCCAGCACACTGCACGCCGTCACGAGATTCAGCAAGAGGGCGCCGAGCAGGCACCAGCCGACCAGACGTGCCACCGATCGTCTCAACAGTGCCACCTCGGTGCCGGGATGGATCGGAAACGGATCACGCTGGTCGCCAGCACAAATTGGGACGGCGAACCGCGGCCACTTCGTCGAGGCGACGGATCTCAGTCGTATGGGGAGCGTGCTTGACCAGCTCAGGATCCTCTTCGGCTTCCCGAGCAATCGCCAGCATCGCATCGGCAAAAGCATCGAGCGTTTGCACGCTTTCGGTCTCAGTTGGCTCGATCATCATGGCCTCGTCGACGACGATTGGGAAATAAATCGTCGGCGGGTGGAAACCGTAATCGATTAATCTTTTGGCAATATCGAGCGCCCTGACCCCATTGGCCCGCCGCTGACGTCGGGCTGAGAGCACAAATTCGTGCTTGCAGCGCCGATCGCTGTACAGGTCGTAGGCGCCGCGCAGACGTTCCATCAGGTAATTCGCGTTCAAAACCGCGGTCTCGCCGACCGTCCCGATCCCCTCTCGGCCAAGCGAGCGAATGTACGTATACGCACGCACCATCATCCCAAAGTTACCGTAAAACGCCTTGACCTTGCCAATCGAATGCGGACGCGCGAAATCCAAGTAGTATTCACTGCTACCGTCCGCTCGCTCGCGACGCGCGGCGAGAGGAACGGGGAGAAACGGCGCGAGCGCGGCCTTCACCGCGACCGGTCCGGCCGGCGGCCCGCCCCCTCCGTGGGGCGTGCTGAACGTCTTGTGGAGGTTGAAGTGCATCACGTCGACGCCCAGGTCGCCAAATCGGGCTTGCCCGAGCATGGCGTTCATATTCGCACCATCGCCATACACCAATCCACCAACGTCGTGAATCGCGGCAGTGATCTCGGCGAGGTGCTCGTCAAAGAGACCAAACGTGCTCGGGATCGTGATCATTAACGCGGCCACGTCTGGTCCCAGGGCGGCGCGGAGGGCCCCGAGGTCCAAGTTACCGCGGTCGTCGGAGGGAATTGATTGCACCTGATAACCGACCATTTTCGCGGTTGCTGGATTGGTACCGTGCGCCGAATCGGGAATCAGGACCCGTTTGCGATCTCGATCTCCACGAGCCTCGTGGTAAGCACGGACGACAAGCATGCCCGTTAGCTCGCCGTGCGCGCCAGCCGCTGGTTGCAAGGAAATCGCGTCCATGCCGCTGATTTCCGCCAGGTACCGTTGGAGGTCGTACATCAGGTTCAGGGCGCCCTGCACCGTCGACTCGTCCTGATACGGATGAATCTGGGCGAGGCCGGTCAATCGCGCCGCATCCTCGTTCACTCGAGGGTTGTATTTCATTGTGCAGGAGCCAAGCGGATAAAAGGTCGTGTCAATGCACACGTTCTTCTGCGACAATCGGGTAAAATGCCGCACGACGTCGAGCTCGCCAACTTCTGGCAAAGGGAGATCCGCTCGAATGAGAGACGGTGGCAGCATGCTCTCGATCGGCTCGATCGGCACGTCTGACTCTGGGAGGCTCGCCGCGGTGCGCCCCGGCGAGCTATAGTCGAAGATCAGCGGCTCAAGCATCCGTCCTCCCCTGGCCGTTCTTTTGTACCACGACTGGTGAATTGACCGCGCCGCGAAACACGGCTAGCAACCGGTCCAGGTCTTTCCGTCGATTCAGCTCAGTGGTACACAATAGCATTGCGTCGGCCAGATCCGGATATTCTCGACCGAGCAGGTAGCCGCCAATGATCCCTTCATCGAGTAGTCGACGGTTCAGCTCCTCGGGCGGAACTGGACAGCGGACCACGAATTCGTGAAAGAATGGGCCGGAGTAGGCTAGATGAAATCCCGGAATCAGACTAAGCTGCCGGGCAAGGTAGTGAGCTTTCTGGACGCACAGCTCGGCGACCTGACGTAGGCCCTGTTTGCCAAGATACGAGAGATATACCGTCGACGCCAGGGCGCAGAGCGCCTCGTTCGAGCAAATATTTGACGTGGCTTTTTCTCGGCGAATGTGCTGCTCGCGCGTTTGAAAAGTGAGGACGAATCCGCGGTTGCCTTCGGTGTCAGTCGTCGCCCCGACGATTCGCCCAGGCAGCTGCCGAATAAACCGCTCGCGCGTGGCAAAGATGCCGAGATAGGGTCCACCAAAGCTGACTGGGATGCCCAACGGTTGCCCTTCACCAACCACGATGTCGGCACCAAGCTGTCCCGGCGCGGCCAGCAAGCCGAGGGCAAGAGGATTGACGACGACGACGAGCAGCGCGCCGGCGCGGTGAACCACGTCGGCAATCGCCGCCAGATCTTCGACGCAACCGAAAAAGTTGGGGTATTGCACGACGACGCACGCGACGTCCTCATTCAGTTCTCGACCCAACGCGATCACGTCAAGGGTACCCTCGGGACGAACCGAATCCGCGATCGTGCGCATGTTTAATCCTTGGACGTAGGTACGCACCACCGCCCAGGAGTCCGGATGAACCGACGAGGCGAGGAGAACGGTTCCCCGATCCGTCAAATTTGCCGCCATGATCGCCGCCTCGGCAAGAGCGCTCGCCCCGTCGTACATCGACGCGTTGGCGATCTCCATACCCGTGAGCGCACACATCATGCTTTGGAATTCATAAATCGTCTGGAGGGTGCCCTGGCTTACTTCGGGCTGATATGGCGTATAGCTGGTAAAGAATTCGGAGCGACCAATCACGTGATTGACCACCGACGGGATGTAGTGCTGGTAGGCCCCGGCTCCGAGAAAGCAGGGATGACCTTGAAGATCGACGTTGCGTTCGGCCAAGTCGCGCAGCACTTGACTAACGTCAATTTCCGACAAGGCGCTCGGTAGATCCAAATGGGTTTCTCGAGAATCTGGCGGTAAGTCCGCGAACAGTTCGGCGGTCGACGCCACACCGATTCTTTCGAGCATGCGTGCGCGCTCGGCGGGCGTCGCCGGTGCGTAGTTCATCGTGTCCTCGCCCTTTGTGCAAGTTCGTCAGGGAGCCGATTGGCGCCTGGATTCCGCGTCCCCGTTCCAGCCGACACCTGGCCAAGAGATACCTCGGCCGCGCATCGTGGGGACCTAAAACTCTAGTTTGCGATGTCGCATGACAATACTCTCTAGTATACCAAGCGCTGCCATGAAGGTCACCAACGAGCTTCCGCCATAACTGATCATCGGCAGTGGAATACCTGTAACCGGTAAAAGGCCAACGTTCATGCCAACGTTGACCACGACCTGGTAAAAGAAACAGGAAACGATCCCGCAAGCCACCAACCGCCCAAAGGATTCTCGGGACAGTCGGGCGGCTCGCAAACCGCGCCAGAATATGACCAGAAACAGAGCGAGCAACGCCACGGCGCCAACGAACCCCAACTCCTCGGCGAGAACCGAAAAGATGAAATCGGCGTATTGCACCCGTAGAAAGTGCAGTTGGCTTTGCGAGCCGCTGAGGTATCCCCGCCCCAACAGGCCACCACTCCCGATCGAGATCAGCGCTTGAATGGCATTGTAGCCCGTGTTCAGCGGGTCGCTTTGCGGGTTCAAGAAGATCAAAATTCGCTGGCGTTGATAGGCGTGCATCACTAGCCAGGCGGCCGGCGCGCTCGCGGCGAGGATCCCGAACAGGGCACCGAAGTACATCAGTGGAACGCCGGCTGCGAACAGTGCTCCGAGCCAGATCGCCGCGTAAATAGTGGCCGTCCCAAAGTCGGGTTGCATCAGCACCAAAACCATCGGAATCGCCGGGATCAGGAGCGATGCAATCACGAATCGCGGACTTTTCGGATTTTCAATCGGATTCGAAAAATACTTAGCTAACGCGAGGACAACGCACAGGGTCGCGGCTTGCGAAGGCTCGAATTGCACGGGGCCGAATTGAATCCAGCGTTGAGAGCCGTGGAGAATCCGTCCCGCCGCCAGGACCAGGACCAGCATGAAACAGCATGCGCCATACAGTGGCCAGACGAAGTTACTGAGCACGTGGTAGTCAAGCCCACTCAAAACGATGAAGAGCAGGAATCCAGCGACAGCGTAGCCGGCTTGATGATAGACCAGCGGATCGATCCCAGTACCGCTCGTTTCGTACGTGGCGCTATGAATCATTGCCAAGCCAAAGACAACGAGAAAGACCGTTGCGAGCAGCAGGAAAGGATCAAAATGTCGCCAAACCCGGGTCTCCATCGACTACCCTTCCTGTTGGTAGTATGCGAAGATATCGTGCGCGATGCGGGCCGCGTCCTCTGGCCCGCTGCCGTTGCCAAGGAACACCGCCAGGGCGATGCGCGGCTGAGCGGCCGGCGCAAATCCGACAAACCAACCATGCGTTGACAGTGTACCCGAGGCATTCGGCACGCCATAACTGGGAGAACCGACGACACCGCCCACGGAAATGCCTTTGACCGCGGCGAGCTTCGCCGCGCCATCAAAGTGAGTCCCGGTCGCAGTGGCGCCGCTTTCCGTTGCATCGACCATGCCCTGACGGACAATGCTCAGGTAGCTTGGAGTGATTGGCAATCGACGCGTCACATCAGGCTGGAAACCCTGAACGACCTTGTCGTTCGCGTCATTAATTTGCAGCACCAGTTGAGGCCGATACAATGTACCTCCGTTCGCGATGGCCGCGACGAGGTTTGCCATCTGCAATGGCGTGACGGTGATGTATCCCTGACCGACCGCTGCCTGGTAGGTGTCCATTGGCACCCAGTCCTGGTTCAAGGTTTGTCGCTTCCAACGAACCGACGGAACGAATCCATTTTCTTCACCCACGAGATCGATTCCGGTCGTGCTTCCCAAACCAAACATTCGAGCGTATTGGCCAATTCCGTCGATTCCCAGACCGTTACGGGTACCGTTTGGATCGCCCCCGCCGACTTCGTAGAAGAACACGTTACACGAGTCGGCGATTGCACTTTCGACGTCTTGCGAACCAAATGCTTTGGTGTCGGACAATCGCGTGCTGATGGTTGGATCAAAACGATTAGGCACGCTGATAAACCCTGGGCAATCAATCGTCGTCGTGGGAGTGATAACACCGGTTTGCAGCCCAGCGATCGCCGTCACGACGTGAAAGGTCGCTCCAGGCTGATAGAGGGCGCTCGTCGCCTCGTTCAAGAGAGGTTTCTGTGGATCGTTCAGCAACTTGCTGTAGTCGGCCTGGCTGATACCGGCCGCGAAGAGGTTATCGTCATAGGAGGGAACCGAAACCAGCGCCAGCACCTGACCGTTCCGCGGATCGATCGCCACGGCCGCCGCGACCTTATAACGTGAAATATTGGCGGTAAGGAGGTCGGAGATCTTTTTCTGCAGGCGACTGTCAATCGTCAAGATCAAATTGTCGCCGGATTGGGGATTCGACACCCCCAGCGAACGGACGCGACGGCCGGTCGCGTCCACTTCCATCTGTTCCTGCCCCGGCTTGCCCCGCAACTGCGCTTCGAACGTTCGCTCGATCCCCACCTGGCCGATCGTATCTTGCGGACTATACCGTTGCACCGGATCGTCCTTCAGGCGTTGATACTGCGCGTCGGTAATTCGGCCAACGTAGCCCAGAATTGGCGCCATGACCGACCCCATCGTATATTCGCGAATCGGGTCAAGCTGGACGTGAACTCCGGGCAGATCGAGATGTCGCTCTTCGACCGCAAAGGCAATTTGCTGAGGAACGTTCGTAGCTAACGGAACGAAGGCAAATTGTGTGTCGGTGGTCGCCTGAGCTTGCGTCACGAGTTTGTCGGCTGACACTCCCAGTAAGCCGGCCAGCCGCTGAAGAACTATAACCCGCTCGCTCCCGGTCGGTAAATCGGCCCCAACGATACCAACACTGTAGCTCGGATGATTACGCGCCAAGACTTGATGTCGCCGATCGTAGATCACGCCGCGTGGCGCCGGGATTGTCTCGAGTCGAAACCGGTTATTGTCCGCGAGCTCGCGATAATTGGCCCCATCAAGGACTTGGAGCCGATACAACTGTACGATCAACAGGCTGATCGCCAGGATGACGATGATCCAAAGAGCAGAAACCCGAGCCTCGCCAGGCTTTCGGTCTTCCTCCTCCTCAAGCTCTTCGTCTTGATCCAAAGGGTCATTGAGTGATGTTATTGGTTCTATCGACATTCCGGAAGACTGCCCCGATCGCTAGTTTCCGCTCTTGTCCAGTTCACCAAGCTGCTGCTGTAATTCGGCGATCGTGCGCTTCCGGTGCTCGAGAGAGGTCCGACGCTCGGCCTCGAGACGTCGCCACAATTCAGCAGTCGCATTGCTAAGCTCCGAACGGATTTCACTGGCCTGAACTCGAATTTCGTTCTCGTTCGCCCGAAGCGTGCTCTGCAACGCCGCCAGGGCCGAATCAAACTTCTGCCGAACCTCGTCGATGTGGCCAAGCTCCCGCTCGATTCGATCGATCCGTTGATTCGCCAACTCGATTGTCGAGTGCAAATCCTGAGCGTTTGCCCCCACGCCGTTCAATCGTTCACTCAGTTGAGCGATTGCACCATCGGCTTCTTCGATCTTGCGGGTCTGCGCATCAATCTCACCGCGGAGACGGCTCGTCGACACACGCTCGGTCTTCACCTGAGCATCGACCTGACCGATCTCAACACGCATAGATTCAACGTTTTTGGTCGCCATCGCCAAACTTTGATCGCTCCGCTCCAATCGCTCGTCAATCATCGCCAACTGACGAATAAGCCCGCCGATCGGTTTGAGCTGATCGTCGACCTTGGCTTGGATCGCCGCGACATTTTGTTGGACGTCGATCACCTCTCGGCTCACCCGGAGATCCAAGAGCTTCTGTTGTTGCTCAAAACGGGTCACGTCGCCGCGCTGCGCTTCCAGTGCCTGCTCAGTGGCCGCTTGATACGACGCATATCGACGAGTTTGATCTTCGACGATCAATAAACGATTCTGCGACGACGCGAAGGTTCGTTGCAAATTTTCCAGCGATTGACCGATCGGCCCTCGTTCCTGGCGTTCGTGGCGAAGCTCCTCGGCCAATGCGGCAATTCGTCCTTGACTGGCTTGCGTCACCCGACCGAGCTCTTCGACCTGCTGGAGCACGACCCCAATTTGTCGCGTCTCGCGCTCGCTTTGGGCCGTCTCCACTTGCTGGGCCCGCGAGCTTTCGTCAAAATGTTCTTCGAGCGCTCGCTCGATCAGCGCGATGTGCTCTTTCAATTGATTGAGGGTCTCTTGGACGCCCCGTCCATCCGCGGCAGCCTGGCCCGCCCATCCTCCGGTCAGTCGCGACAGACTCGTGCCCTGCTCGCGCAGTTCGGCACGCAAGAGTTCGACCGACCGGGTCAATTCGCCGAGACCGGCGTGATCGGCCCGTCGCTGCTCTTCTAACCAGGTCATCAAATGCGAGGAATCCCGGGGCGAATTCAACGGAACGTCTGTTGCCACTCCGACCCTCCGAACGATTACCCGCGCGTTCTTCAGCCTGCCAGCAGATTCATCGCTGGTGTCTAGCCATTATACCGACTCTCGCCGCAAACGCGGACTAGGAAAATGGGGAGAATTCGGAATTCCAACAAGAGTACAGCAACCAGAGGTCGTCCCGTCCTCCAAGGACCGGCGGTATTAGGACGGATGACGCAGTTCAGGCAAATCGAGGAGCTCGAGCAGAGACTCGACCCGGGCGACCGTACGACCACGCTGCCGCCCGGAGCGATCGAGGAGAATTGCTTGCATGCCCACCCCCTCGGCGCCGTGTACGTCACTGGTCAAGCTATCGCCGATGTGCAAAATGGCAGATGGTGGGAGATTGGCGTCTCGGATCGCCGAGTCGAAGATCTGGCGACTCGGCTTTTCAAAGCCGACCACGCCGGAAATAGCCTGGAAGTGCACGAACTCGTCGAGGCCGGTCGCGACGAGTAATCGAGTCAGCCAGGCTTCCCAATTCGAGATGATCCCGATCCGGAAACCTCGCCGTCGGACCTCGTCGAGGACCGGCCAGGTGTCGTCGAAGAGGCGATAGCTCGCGGTATCGGTAAACGTGAAGTACAGCCGATCGGCTAGGCGCGCGACGCTCGCCGCTCGGATTCCCTGCTGTTCGAGGAACTGGCGGTAGAGAGTTGTCCAGGTACGCCGTGACTCCTCTTCCGAGCAGGAGTACGTTTCCCCACGGTTCCGCAGGTCGAGAAAAAAAGCGTCAGCAAACCGCTCGAGCGCGGAGCTTGCGTCCGAACCGAGCGTTTCGCCCTCAACCGCGCAGCACCGTGCCGCCAATTCACCGAACCCTGGGAACGGACGCAGAAGTGTCTCTCCTACGTCAAACGAAATTGCCTTGACCACCGATTCCCCACTCAGCCTTTTGCCATGTCTATACCGGACCACGCTCCAAACGTCAACCTACCGTACAAATCGGCGGGACATTTTGGATGTACCAATCGACTTTTCCACAGACCTGTCCGTGCACCACGCCCGGCGGAACTTTGAAGTCAAGCTTCGGTAGATGCAGGTATTGGGAGGCTGCGGGTTCGTAGGTATGCCAGATCGCGCCCGCGCTGAGAACTCCTTCGGTCGCCTTCATCGGCTTGCCATCGGTATTGCCAACCCAGATCCCGATGGCGAGCTGCGGAGTGTAACCGACGGTCCAGGCATCCTGCTCGAACTGGGTCGTTCCGGTCTTGGCCGCCGCGGGACGATCGACAACCAGTGCGCCACCGGGCGCGAAGGTGAAGTGCCGCGCGTGGTCGTCGGTTAGCGAGCTGGTAAGCAAGTAAACCGCCTGCGGCGAGATGACCGGGAGGGGCGGTGGTGGCTGATACTGATAAACGACGTTTCCGACCGAGTCGGTGATCTTGAGAATCGAGACGGGCTCGCGCTGACGCATTCCCAGTTCTCGATCCTGCAGCGGCACGGTCTCGCCAACCATGTAGCCATCGTTGGCGAAAACCGAGTAAGCGTAGGTGAGATCCAGCGGTGTCACGTCGGCCGTGCCCAGGGTCAGGGTTAACCCATAGCGATCCGGGTTATTCATGGTCGTAATCCCCAGAGTGTGAGCGGTATCGGCCATCGAATGCACGCCGACTCGCTGGAGCACCTTGATCGCCGGAATGTTCAAAGAACTACCCAATGCCTCCCGCAACATTACCGGTCCATGAAACTGGAAATCAAAATTGTTTGGGACGTAAGGGCTAAGCCCAGGACCTCGATCGAAAGCGGTCTTAACGTCATAAACGATCGAATCGGGCACAAAGCCGCGCTCGAACGCGGTAACGTAGTTGAAAACCTTGATCGAAGACCCGGGTTGGCGTCCTGACGTCGTGACGTTCACCTGGCCGTCAATCGAAGAATTCCAGTAGTCCAAGCTGCCAACCATGGTCAAGATTTCGCCGGTCGATGGCTGTATCGTCACGACCGCCGCGTTGGTAGCTTCCATTTCTTGACCGATCTGGCTGATGCGTTCTTGAGCCTTCTGCAGCGCGATCTGCTGCAACCCATAGTCCAACGACGTCTGAATCCGCCAACCGCGGTCGTAGAGCGCGTCGCGGCCGTAGCGTTGCTGGATTAGCTCAGTCACGTAATTGACAAAATGTGGCGCCTTGAGCGTGAACTCGGGCGTTTGAAAGTGCAATACCTCTTTTTTGGCCGCGTCAGCCTGCTGTTGGGTAATGTAGCCGTGGTAGACCATCCGGTCGAGCACGTACGATTGTCGGGACTTCGCACCCGCCAGATGCAGGATTGGATCATATGCCGAGGGCGCTTGGGGAAGTCCGGCCAGCATGGCCGACTGGGCCAGGTCAAGCTGGCTAGCCGGAATGCCAAAATAGGATTCCGCGGCCGCGCCAATGCCATAGCTCAGGTTTCCGTAATAGACTTCATTGAGGTACATATTGAGGATTTCGGGCTTGGAATAGGTTTGGGTAAGGTCGACGGCGAAAATGGCCTCCTTGATCTTACGGTCCAACGTTTGGGCCTGCCGTTGCTGCACGTCGAAAAGGAGATTCCGCGACAACTGCTGGGTTAGCGTGCTCGCACCACTCTGAATCGAGTGGCTGGCGAAATTCTGGAACGCCGCCCGAAAGATTGAGAGGGGATCGATGCCGGGATTCGAGAAAAACGTCGGGTCTTCGACCGCGACTGTTGCGTTGATCAAGTACGGGGGCAATTGGTTCAGATTCACCAGAATTCGCCGACCATATTGCGGATCGATCAGCTCATATAGCAGTGTCCCATTACGATCGTAGATCCGAGTCGTTTGGAAGACTGGTTGATTGAGGACCTCGGGGGCGGGGGGAATGTCCCTCGCAAAGTAAGCAAACGCGGTGTAAAGAGCCAGGGGAACCAGAATAACCAGGGTAAAGCCCGCGAGCGAGACAGCAGAAAACAATACGCGGCCGACCGTGCCATCGTCGCCGGAGCGAAAGCTACGCAGCCAGGAAAACAACGTGTTCGGCGTGCGCCAGGTGCGCATACGACGTAGGCGACGATTCGAGTCAAAGTGGCCGCCGCCAGGTGAGCCACGGTGTGCGGACATAGTACGAACCTCAACGAGCCTCGACGAGACGCTGGGGTCGGGTAACGGTCGACTGAGGACCAGCCCCCACGTCTTTCCGACGAGATGCAAAACCCGCGCCACTCGCCGGTCGGTTCCACGTCACGTTGGCATGCTTCGCTCGGTCAATTTGGTCCCGTCGTAATCTGGAAATGTCCGACGCAATCTGCTAAAATTAGGACTACGACAAAACCTGCCGACGTAGCTCAGTGGTAGAGCAGCTGTTTCGTAAACAGCAGGTCGAGGGTTCAAATCCCCCCGTCGGCTCCTGGAATAAGCCCGCCAGATATCTGAGAATTAATCTGGCGGGCTTCACTTTACCTCGAACTGAGTTAGGGTTCCGGGGGAAACGACTGTGCAGCTCATTTGGGCCATATTCGCAGACGCAGCCAATATGAGCGCCGAGGGTAAGGTTAACGCCCTCGGAATTGGCATCGACCGCATTTACGCCGGGGAAGTGCCGACAACCGCACCGCCGATCGTACTCAGGGTGAAATTACGGACACAACTGATTGAACCTGCCATGAGCATCTGATCAAACTACAAATAGTTGATGAGAGATCGGCTCCGGTAAGCGACAGTCAGACAATTCCGTACACAATTCCACAAAGCGCTGAGCAGCCAAATGAAGCAATCGAGGGAGTGTTACTGATCAGCGCAGGCGGAATGCCTTTTCCAGGCTACGGCAAGTACACGATCAATGTCATTGGCGATGGCAATCTTTTGGCGACTGTTCCTCTTGCGGTGGTACCATCACGAACATCGGGTGGGGACGAATCGGAACCCTAGAACCCCGTTCGCCCATATCCCCTCAGGCCGCGTCACGGGCCGTTGTCCATGTTACGTCCTGAATCGCGATGATTGAGGCCGAAGCAGCCGAATGGGACAAGTTTGGCCCAGCCTGGTTGAGTTCCGACAGTACGGCAAATGGGCCTTGGGCTTTCGTGGTGACTAAGGAAGTCCGGACTTTCAGATTGCAGCCTTCCACGATCTCTTGCTGCTCGCCGTTTACCCTTCGTCTACCCGCCGCAACGGTCTGGTGAACCATCGAAGGTTACTTTATACCTGAATGCGCACGTGCGCAGATCCGCAGCGTCGCCTGCGATCCGAAGCGTTGTCATCAGGTTCACGGAGTATCGCGATGATCACTCGCCAAAATGTCTCGTCCGAAGAAACGTGCGAGAGCTCGGTCGATCCCGCCGACCTGGACCAGCGTCGCGACGCGATGTCCAGCCTCCACGCTCGGTTCTGTCGCGGACTGGGGGATCCCAAGCGATTGCTCATTATCGTGGCACTCCGCTCGGGCGAAAAGTCGGTGTCTCAGATCGCCAAAGAAATCGGGGCAAGCCCGTCCAATGCTTCTCAGCATCTCGGTCTGATGCGCGACCTGGACCTGGTGATCGCTCGCCGAATCGAAAACAACGTTTTCTACCGACTTTCTGATCCTCGCCTGGCCGACGCGGTCGACCTGTTGCATGCGATCCAGATCGATCAACAGCGAGGTGAGCCCTTCACTCGCGTATCGGCTGCGAACGCGGACACCCGAGAGACGATCCAATCTCTACCATTCGGAGGTTAGCCATGTCGTCGATCACCCTCGAGCAACAGAATGCGATTCAAAACATTGTCTCCCCCGAGCGCACCCGATTTGACCTGCGCGAGCGGCGCCTTTACAGTCACGATACCGGCGTGCTGCCCAAGCTCATGCGACCGCTCGCCGGTCACACGCTGGCTGACGGCGTTGCCCAGCCGGAAACCGAAGCGCAGGTCGTCGACCTGGTTCGCTTCGCGGCGCGTGAAGGGATGAAGTTAATACCGCGCGGCAAAGGGACGAGCGGCTACGGCGGAGCAGTACCCGCCGAGGGCGGGCTGGTACTCGATCTCACTCGACTGAAGGGCCTGGTCGAAATAGATGCTCAAGCTCTCACTGCCCGAGTACGGTCCGGCACGATTTGGAAAGCTCTCGAAGAGGCGCTGAACGCGCAAGGTCTGGCGCTCCGCCTCTATCCAACCAGTGCACCAGGCTCGACCGTTGGCGGCTGGCTGGCTCAAGGTGGCGCCGGAATCGGAAGTCACGCTTTCGGCTGGTTTCGAGACAACGTTATCGGAGCACGGGTCGTTGGAGGCGACGGCGAAGTGCGAATCATCGATGGCTCCGATCTCGAAGGCATTGCCGACGCCGAGGGTACGACTGGAATCATCACCGAGGTTAGCCTCCGCATCCGCGCAGACACGCCTCAAGAACAGCTTGCCGTCGCTTTCGCCGACGCTCAGCACCTTGCCGAGGCGCTGCGCCGGATTGTCGCGGCCGAATTGCCGATCTGGTCGGTGAGCTTTATCAATCCGGCCATGGCAAGACTGAAGAACGCGGGTCCAATCAAGACCCATCATGGCCACCCGCTGCATCTCGACGTTCCTCGTCTCCCAGAAGACCGATACTTGCTGACATTCGCCTACGATCTTCCGGATCGGCTCGTTGTTTGGCAGGGAATGGGCAAGATCGTGGATGGCGTCGGTGGCCAACGCTTACCCGCGCCAATCGCTCGGCACGAATGGGAGGAGCGCTTTAAGCCGATGAGACTGAAGCGACTCGGTCCATCGGTCATCCCTGCCGAGATCGTCGTACCGATTGGTGGCCTCGCCGCGACCCTCGATGATCTCACCCAACGCATCGCTGCGCCCATGGCCATCGAGGGCTTCTCGGTCCGGGGAGGCGAAGTCGTTCTGCTCGGCTTCATCCCCCACGATGAGCGCTCACTCGCCTACAACTTTGGCTATGGCTTCGCCCTCACGGCCCTCGCGATTGCCGAAAAACACGGTGGCCGCGGCTACAGTACTGGTCGTTACTTCGGTAGCAAGGCTGACTCGATTCTCGGAGAGGACAAGATCCGTACGCTCTGGCAATATCGCCACAAGGTCGACCCACAGGGAATCATGAACCCCGGCAAGGTGATATTCGGCAACGGCTTGATCGGGACGGCAATCGCCGCGGCCTCGGTCGGGGAGCCGATCGTGCACCTTGCCGCGAATCTTCTTGGTAAACCTGCCGAGCCCGCCGAGAAGAAGGTAAGCGTCAAAGGTTTCCCGGCCGACGTCAGCTATTATGCCTACGCCTGCGCTCAATGTGGCTACTGTGTCGAGGACTGTACGCTTTTCCAGGGCCGCGGCTGGGAGTCAGCCAGTCCGCGCGGAAAGTGGTCCTTTCTCAAGGACGTCATTGAAGGCCGAGACAAGCTGGATCAGGAGATGACCACCACGTTCCTCCTGTGCACGACGTGTGAAAGATGCGATGTTTCCTGCCAGCTCGACCTGCCGATCGAGCCAAGCTGGGGCCTGCTCCATGGCAACCTCGTCCAAGAGCGCGGATTTGGCACGTTTCCACCATTTGAAATCATGGGCGCAGCGCTCGCGGGCCAAAGGAACATTTGGGGTGGCTTAGCCGCGGACCGCGACCAGTGGCTCACCGACGACGTCCGACCCAAGATCAAGGAGTCCGCGAAAATCGGTTACTTCGCCGGCTGTACCGCTTCGTATGTCGAGCCCGACATCGCCCAGTCCGCGACGAAGCTGCTCGACGCCGCGGGCATCGAGTTCACAACCCTCGGCCAGGACGAGATGTGCTGCGGAATACCCATGCTGGTGGCCGGCAAGTGGGACCTCTGGGAAGAATCGTTGCGCCACAACGTGGCTGCCATGCGCGAGAAAGGAGTCGAGGAAGTCATCACCTCGTGCCCTGCCTGCTGGCTCGTTTGGAGCACCTATTATCCGCAGTGGGCAGAAAAGCTCGGCATCGCTTACGACTTCAAGGCTCGTCACTATTCCGAGCTACTGGCCGAAAAGCTGGCGACTGGCGACTTTACGCTCACCGAAATCCCGGAGACTTTCGCCAATCGTGACCCTGCATTGGCGCCTGCCAGGGTGACGTTCCACGATTCCTGCCATCTTGGCCGCGCCGGCGGCGTCTACGAGCCTCCTCGTGATTTAATCAAGGCAATCCCAGGCGTTCAGTTTGTCGAAATGGCTCATCACCATGAGAATGCCTTATGCTGCGGCTCGGTTTTGACCCGAATCGGCGAACCCGAGCCCACTTCGAACCGCTTGGGCGGCATGCGCGTGCACGAGGCGGAGGCGGCGGGGGCGGATGCTTTGCTCGCGCTCTGCCCATGCTGCCAGTTCCAGCTTCGCGTAAGCGCAAACGAGGTCGGCTCGTCGCTTCCTGTCATCGACCTTGCTCGACTGGCAGCCGAGGCCCTCGGGGTCAAAGGACTGCCCGACCCCAATCCGGAGGTGCTCAGTCAATGGGCAATGTTCGAGAAGTTTATCAACCTCATGTCGGTTGACGGGATGGTACAGGTGATGGACGTTTTGACGCCCCAGTTACTCGCGGCCATGCCCTTCGGCCTGGGACGAATGATGAGAACGATTGGTCGCGCGCCCAGCCTGATCCGGGAGCCAGCGTTCAAAGTCATGACTCCCTTGATGCCGGTGCTCTTCCCGATACTGCTACCCGGCATGATGCCGAAGGTCCTGCCCGCGCTAATCGATCTGGTCGACCGATCGATTGAGATGCCGGAATATCTCCGTGGTCAACTCCCCGATCTCTTTCCGGGCGTCGTCGATAATGTGATGCCGAAGCTGCTTCCCGAGATTACGCCAAAGTTCGTCCCGGTCCTGTTCGACCGCCTCCGTCAAGGGGTGTGAGACCGAAGTCCGGAACACTCAAGATGAGCCGCGTTTGACTCCGAGGGTCGGGACAGAACACACCTTGCCCCGACCCTCGGAGTCAAACGCATAGTCCGACGATCAACGTCGAGGCTATCCTGTCCCACTAAGCAAGGCTCAACACACCGAAATATCAGCTTGTCAGAAATTTTAGGCTGGGGGATCCGGAGGGCGGGAATCGTGAAGCTCGGCATCGAGCCAAGCGAACG
>DATLSK010000170.1:0-4932 GCA_035534155.1 Chloroflexota bacterium
ATGAAGAGGCGCGGATTGACTCCCTGCCTCAGACGTGGGGTGTCATTTCGAATGGGGCAATTCCCAGCCGTGCGGAGCAGGCGATGCGAGCGGTCGAAGAGTACCTCATCCGCGATGCTGAAAAGCTCGTTCTGCTCTTCACTCCCCCATTCGAGAAGTCCGAGCCGAATCCTGGCTACGTTCGGGGGTATCCGCCGGGGGTTCGTGAAAACGGCGGGCAGTACACGCACGGGGCAATCTGGGTCGCCCTGGCCTTTGCTCGCGCGGGCGATGGCGACCGTGCTGTGCGCGTGCTGCGAATCTTGAACCCGGTCGAGCACGCGCGAAATCTCGATGAGGCGAAGCGCTACAAGGTCGAGCCGTACGTCGTCGCGGCCGATGTATACGCGCTGGAAGGAAACGTCGGGCGCGGAGGCTGGACCTGGTACACCGGTTCGAGTGGTTGGATGTACCGAGTTTGGATCGAAGACGTCCTGGGCTTGAAGCGCCGCGCCGATCAGCTGTGCATCGAGCCGGTCCTGCCGCCTGATTGGCCCGAGGTCAAGGTCCGTTACCGGTACCGAGGCACCACCTACGCGCTGACAATTGAGAACCCGGATCGCTACCAGCGCGGGGTTGCCTGGATTGAGGTCGATGGCCTACGACAAGTTGGTGCAACGATCCAATTGCAGGATGACGGGCAGGAACATCGGGTGGTCGTGCGTCTTGGCGGGAGCACCCCAGCCTAGGTACGACAATCGCCGCCTGGCACAGATTCTGCGGGCAGCCAGCCCAGGTTGCCTGCGTACGTTCGTTCGTCGGCCCGAGGCCACGCCAGACCCGGAACATCTCATGATGGGGTTGGCGTCGCGATCTGCCAGGGAACCGTGAGGGAGGTTTCCTTGGCGACACGATCGATGTACACGCTCTTTGCGTGGCTCACGGTGGCGGTTCTGCTTTTTGCCGACCTGAGCACTGCTACTGCTTTCGCCGCGGGCGCTGCGGGAACGCGATTTCAGGCGACGGACGCGCGTTTCTTTCCGCAGACTGGCTTCCGCATCGACAACGATCAGTTCTGGGATTACTTTCAGCACCGCGGTGGGATCGATACCTTTGGCTATCCGATCAGCCGTACCTTTACCTTTCTCGGTAAGCCAACCCAGTTTTTTCAGCGCCGGGTGATCGAGATCGAGCCGAACGGCACCGTCGGGCAGCTCAATATCCTCGGCAGCGAGATACTCCCCTTCACGTCGTTCAATTTCGCGACGATTCCGGCCACCGACGCGGCCTTGATCGCGTCGGCACCGGCCGTCGGCTCAGCGAATTATGACACGGCCGTTATTGCGTTCATTCAGCAGCACGTTCCGAATAGCTTCAACGGTCTGCCGGTAAACTTCCTCAACACCTTCCAGAACACCGTATCCCTGAGCACTGCCTTTCCCGCGGGGGGCGGCAATCCCAGTCTCCTGTTCGGCTTTGACCTGGAGATGTGGGGGCTACCGTTGAGCGCGCCAGCGGCTGATCCTCACAATAGCAATTTCGTTTTTCAGCGCTTCCAGCGCGGAATCATGCACTTTGACAACGCTACCCGGACGACCCAGGGGCTTTTGCTCGGCGATTACTTCAAGTCAATTATCACCGGCAACAACCTGCCCGCGGATCTGGCAAGGGAAGCCGCGGGTAGTCCATTCTTTCGTCAGTACAACAATAGTGAGCCGAACGGGCTGAACAATCCCGGTGCGCTACCAAACACGAACATGACCAACGCCTTCGAGCCCCAGGCGGCGGCCGTAGCTCCACCGCCAACCGGCAACAAGTTCCCGCTACGCTACGGGTTCCAAGCGCAGATGATTGGAGTGAACCAGCAATTCGTCGTCAACGTCACCAAAAACGCCGGATTTGGCTGGCTGAAGCAACAAATTCGCTGGTCTGATCTCGAGCCGAGTAAGGGGCACATTCTCTTCGATCAGATCGACCCGATCGTGAACACGGCCGCGGCGGCTGGGGTGCCACTCCTTTTTAGCGTGGTCACCGCGCCGACCTGGTCCCGTTCTGGGCCGGGTGTCGACGGTCCGCCAAACAACAACAATGACATGGCCGACTTCGTGGGAGCGCTGGTAGCACGCTATGGCAACAAGGTTCCGGCCTATGAGATTTGGAACGAGCAGAACTTCAGTCGCGAGTGGGGGGGCCAACCGATCAATGCGGGCGCGTACGTGGATCTGCTCCAAACTGTTTACAACCGGGTGAAGTCAATCAACCCGAGCATCATCGTGGTTTCCGGCGCCCTGACGCCGACCGGGTTTAACGATCCTAACATCGCCGTCGATGACACGATTTATCTCACCGAGATGTATCAATACAAAAACGGTCTATTCAAACACGTCGCGGACGCGGTCGGGGCACACATGGCGGGATACAACAACCCGCCGCAGGATTTCGTCGACTCGCATTCCTTCCTGGCGCCTTGCTTCACCAACACCGGGCAATTCACCGGTTCGAACTTCTGTTTCAAGACCAATGGCCAGTTCTACTTTAAGCGGATCGATCAGCTTCACAACATCATGGCCGCGGTCGGCGACAATCGCCCGATGTGGATCACCGAGTATGAATGGGGCGCAGCGACGCCGCCGGTGCCGGCCGGCTACGAGTGGACGCTCGGTCTAACCGAGGACCAGGTTGGTAACTTCTTCGTGCAGAGCATTCAGATGATCCAGCAGAGTCGCCCCTGGGTCGGAGCAGTCTTCGTTTGGAATCTCAACTTTCGGATGCTCGCCGACTACCACACCAATGAAACGGCGCTCTTCGGCGTTCTGAACCCCGACGGCACGGCAAGATCGATCTACAACAAGCTCGCCTTGATGCCAAAGTAGATTCGGAAAGGAGATTCGGAAAGGAGGCTCTGGTGTTCCAGGTCTGGTGCGCCCAGTGAGCGTCGAGCGCACCGCCGGGAGGATTGCAAGCGAAGCGGTTACCATCGACTGTCGCGTCTAAAGCCATGCTTGGCCCTTCCTTCCCATCGACGCGAAGATGACCGGTCTAGGAGATCTATCCCCCGACCTGCGCGTGAAGGTGCGACGGTCGGGGTCTTCGATCGAGACCGCCGCGCCGCGGAGTTTTCAGTGGTCGGCATTCTGGTACACAGCGCCGGTGACATGCCTGCCAATGGTAAGCCCGATAGCTCGTTCATTGAGGGGGGCTCGCCGGCTGGGCCACTCTTGTTGGGGTTAACCTGAATGTGTATAACCAATCTCGTTGTAAAACGAGAAAGAGGTGGTTATCCTGAGAGAAACACGACCTGTGAGGTAACCGGCGTGAAAAAGCTGATCAATCAGCCGGAGAACGTCGTCGTCGAAGCGCTAGAGGGATTCGCCCTCGCTCACCACGACCTGGTTCGAGTGAGTCTCGATCCCGCGTACATAGTCCGCGCGGACGCGCCGATCCGAGGGAAAGTGGCAATCGTTTCAGGGGGCGGCTCGGGGCACGAGCCGATGCACGGCGGATTTGTTGGCCAGGGGATGCTTGACGCCGCGTGTCCCGGGGCGATCTTTACCTCGCCAACGCCCGATCAGATCCTCGACGCGACGCGAGCGGTGAACGGCGGCGCGGGTGTGCTCTACATCGTGAAGAACTACACCGGCGACGTCATGAACTTTGAAATGGCAGCCGAGCTGGCCGGTGCCGAGGGCATCGAGGTCGTATCGGTGGTTATAGCCGACGACGTAGCGGTCGAAGACAGCCTCTTCACCGCCGGGCGACGCGGCGTTGGGGCGACCGTGCTCGCCGAGAAGATCTGCGGAGCAGCCGCGGCTGCAGGTCGGTCGCTGGCGGAGGTTGCCGAGCTTTGCCGCGAGGTGAACGCGCAGGCGCGGAGCATGGGGATGGCCCTGACGTCGTGCGTCGTCCCGCAGGTCGGTAAGCCAACCTTCGATTTGCCCGCCGACCAGATGGAAATCGGCATTGGCATTCACGGCGAGCCGGGGCGACGCCGGGTTCCTCTCGCGCCAGTTCACGAGGTTGTCGAGATGTTGATCGGTCCGATTCTGGCGGATCTCCCCTTCCGAACGGGCGATGCCGTGCTGGCTTTCGTCAACGGATTGGGAGGAACGCCGCTGATCGAGCTCTACGTCGTCTATCAGGAGGTGGCAAAGCTCTGCCAGGAGCAGGGAATCTCGATCGCCCGGAATCTGCTGGGTTCGTACATGACGTCACTCGACATGGCCGGTTGCTCGATTACCCTGCTCAAGCTCAACGCTGATTTCCAGCGCCTCTGGGATGCACCGGTGCACACCGCGGCGTTACGCTGGGGCCGGTGAGACAGACATGGGGATCCGCGAGGGCGACGCATGGATTGGGAGATGACGAGCCGTGATGACGCGCGATGAGATTCTCAACTGGCTCACGGAATTTGCCACGCTCGTTGCCGAGAATCGGGAACGGCTTAGCGAGCTGGACGCGGCGATTGGCGATGCCGACCATGGCGCCAATATGTATCGTGGCATGCAGGCAGTACTTGCCAAGCTGCCAATACTCGCCGCGGCCGACATTGGGACGATTCTCAAGACCGCTGGCACGACGCTGGTTTCGACGGTTGGTGGGGCGAGCGGGCCGTTGTACGGGACGCTGTTCTTGCAATTTGGCGGTACGACGGTCGGGAAGATGACTCTCGACCTGGCCGACTGGACGGCAGCCTGGCAGGCCGGGGTCGAAGGTGTCACCCGTCGAGGCAAGGCGGAGCCCGGCGATAAGACGATGATCGATGCGCTCGTACCGGCGGTAGAAGCGCTTCGGACTGCACTGGCGAATGGCACCAGCTTCAACGCTGCCCTTGACGCGGCGGCGGCTGCTGCCGAGCAGGGCGCGCTGGCGACGATTCCGTTGAGTGCTCGAAAAGGCCGCGCCAGCTACCTGGGTGAGCGCAGCGTCGGTCACCAGGATCCGGGGGCAACCTCG
>DATLSK010000171.1:0-12361 GCA_035534155.1 Chloroflexota bacterium
GATTCGTAGCCGGCCAGGCGCAGATGGTGCAGAAACGTCGGAACCGAGGCCGGCAGCTCGCAGTCGTTGTCGTAGTTGGCAATTTTCGAGCAGAGCTGTCCGGTCACCAACGACGCCCGCGAGGGCGCGCAGAGTGGGAAGTTGCAATAGCTATGCTGAAAAACGACGCCCCGATCGGCCAGCGCTTGGATGTTCGGGGTCTGAACGTCACGATTGCCGTAGGCCGA
The DNA here is from genome assembly GCA_035534155.1 of Chloroflexota bacterium. Classification (GTDB taxonomy): domain Bacteria; phylum Chloroflexota; class UBA6077; order FW602-bin22; family CADDYW01; genus JAJPIK01. The sequence continues at coordinate 228 of DATLSK010000171.1, forward strand.
GGTCGCGAGAGCGCTGAGCTGATCGGCCATGATTAGCAGGATATTTGGACGACGCGCGGAGTCAGGCATCAATCCTCTCTCGAATCAGAAATCGGGTCACAGCCGGAGACGAGGATCCAACACGTCGCGCAAGCCATCACCGAAGAAGTAGACGGCGAGCACGGTGATCAACAGCGCCAGGCCCGGCAGCGTCGACACCCACCAGGCGAGCTGGATGTAGGATCGTCCATCGGCGATCATCGCCCCCCAACTGGGAACGGTTGGTGGTACGCCAATGCCGAGAAAGCTCAGCGACGATTCGGCGATCATCATTGCCCCCACCTGCTGGGTGGCCACGACAATGACCGGCGTCCAAACCCCTGGGAAGATGTGCTTGAAAATGGTTCGCAGCGGCGAAGCACCGAGAGCGTAGGCCGCCTCGACGTAGGGCATCTCTTTCAACGACAAAACGACACCGCGTACGATTCGGGCGTAACCCAGCCAGCTCGTGAGAGCGAGAATGATGACCAGACCAACCAGACTTTGCCCGAAAAGCGCGACCGCGACGATGGCCAACAGAATGAATGGAATGGCGAGCTGCGTGTCGACCAACCGCATGATCACCGTCTCGACGATGCCGCCAAAGAAGCCAGCCAGTAACCCCAGCAGCACGCCCAATGATCCGGAAAGCAATACCGCGGTTGAGCCGATGATCAACGAGACCCTGGCTCCGTAGATGATCCGACTGAGTACGTCGCGTCCGAGCGGATCGGTCCCCAGGATGTGGAGCGCCCCGTTCGGCTCGTGCCAGAAAGGCGGCTGGTCGTTGAACTGCGGCGCTTGATGCAACGGGGAATATGGCGCGATAAATGGTGCGAAGATCGCGACCAGAACGACAAAAACGATCAGGCTCGCACCGACGACGAGACGACGGCTGCGCTGAGCCCGATAGAAAAAAGTGCGACTCGTAGATCCCTGGTCTAGCTCGACCCCGCCCAATTCGAAAATCGGCGGCGTCGCCGAGGAGGTCGGTCCGTTCGAAGCTGACGAAAGTGGGTTCATTGGTATCGTATCCGTGGATCGAGTCGAGCGTAAAGGATGTCAACCAACAGGTTCAGAAAGACGAACGCCGAGGAAACGACGAGCACGTCGGCTTGGACAACCGGATAATCTCGCGAGAAAATGGCGTTCACCGCGAGCTGACCGACCCCCGGCCAACCAAACACTTGCTCGATAATGACCGCACCGCCAAACAAGGCACTCACCTGTAGACCGAGAACGGTGACCAGCGGGATCAGCATGTTGCGCAGGGCGTGCTTCCAAACCACCACTTGCTCGCGCAACCCCTTTGCCCGCGCCGTTCGCACGTAGTCTTCGTTCAGCACGTCAAGCATGCCCGAGCGGACCAACCGCGTGACGATTGGCATGAGCACCGCGCCGAGGCTAATCGCCGGCAAAATGATGTATTGAGGCCCGAAGTTGCCGGACGACGGCAAGAGATGTAGTCCGACCGAGAAAAGCATGATTAGCATGATCCCCAGCCAATAGGGGGGAGTCGCCTGACCGATCAAGGCGAGCCCAACGCCGAAATAGTCCCAGAATGTATCGCGATGGAGCGCCGAAAGGATGCCAACGGGCACCCCGACCGCGACCGAAAACACGAAGGCAAAGGCGCCGAGCAGCAAGGTATTCGGCAGCGCGTTGAAGATGACCTGCAGCGCCGGCTCCTGATAAAAGATCGACTCGCCCAGGTCTCCGTGCAGCGCATTGTCGACAAAGACGACGTATTGCACGTAAATCGGCCGATCGAAGCCCATCTGATGGCGTGCGGCGGCGATCTGCTCCGGACTTGCCGTCTCGGCCAGCATAATCGTGATCGGATCGCTCGGCGCCAGCCGCAGCAAGACGAAAACAATAACCGACACTCCCCAGAGAATGACTATTGCTTGCAGAAAGCGTCGGGCGATGAACGTTGCCAAGCCAGTGTGTCCTATTCTGTCTTCCTGAGCAGAGCGAACGATCGTCCGCTCGCTCGGACGCGCCATCGGATTGTTGATCGGCCCCGCCGCATTGTCGGCGCTCCATGGGCGAGGCCGTTTGATCGGGTCAGCGATCCTTCACGACGTTCAGTGTGACATCGTCTCCGCAGCATCACCGGATAACACCAGTGAACCGCCGTTCCCGTCGAGAAACCCGACCGTAAAGTAGCAGCAAAGGCTCCGTCGCCTCTGCCGCCGGGATCAGGACGTCACGCCGCAGGCCCACACCCGGGTGTCGCCAGTGACTCGACCGGCGAAGCCGGTGACTCGCTTCCGCACCGCCCAGATGAACTCTTCCTGGTAGAGAATGAATTCGGGCAGGTCGTCGTAGAGGGCCTGCTGAATCGCCTGGTAGTCTGTGTTCCGCTTTTGCGCGTTTAGCTCGCTGCGGGCCTGCTCGATCATGGTCACGATGTTCGGATTGATCTCCTTGTAGAAATTACCGAACGTCTCGTTGGCGATGATCGTCGTCAGGTTGGCATCGGGGTTAAAGGCACGGCCAATCTCTTGAATTGCCATGTCGAAATCGCCCGACTTCCGGGCCTGGGTATAGGCGCCAGGCTCGAGAAACTGAAGATTGACGTCGAAGCCAAGCGTGCGCAGCTGGTTGGCAATGTACTCCGACGACTCCTTCATTCGGGCGAACCAGGCCGGATTCAGCTTAAAGGAGATCTTCGTCCCCGGCTTCAGGCCTGCCTGAGCAAAAAGCTGCTTCGCCTTGTTCATATCATAGGGAATGACCTTCTTGAACAGCGCGTCGTCGTAGCCAACCGTTCCCGGTGGAATCGACGCGCCCACCGTTTTTCCGGCCTTGACGATGTTCTTCACGATGTTTTCCGTATCGACGGCGTAGGCGACCGCCCATCGGGCGTCCTTGTTCGTGAAGGGACCTTTCCGCACATTGAAAGTGACCGCGAGCTCGTTTGTCGCCGGCGAGCGAACGATGTTTATGTTGGGATCCTTGCCGAGCTGCTCGGCCTGGTCGCCCGCCAGACTATCGATCACATCCACTTCGCCGTTTTGCAGCGCCGCGATCCGCGTCGCGTCTTCACTAATCGAGCGAAAAGTGATCTGGTCGAGCTTGACCAGCCCCTTCACCCAGTACTTGTCCCAGGCATCGCCAATCCAGCGCGCATTCGGCGTCCAGGAATTGTATTTGAACGCCCCGGTGCCAATTCCTTGCTTGAAGAAGTCCGCGCCGTATTTCTTGGACGCTGGCAGACTAAGAATTGGCTCACCAAACGACGTAATCAAGCCCGGATTCGGCTTGGCCAGATCGAACTTGATCGTATAAGGGTCGACCGCGGTCACCTGCTTGAGAACGCCGGTGAACGCCGAGGCGTGCTGCATTTTTGGATTGTCCAGCAGCCGTTGGAAGGTAAAAACGACCGAATCGGACTTGAGCTCATTTCCATCGTGAAAAAGCACGCCCTGCTGGATCTTGAAGGTATAGGACATGCCGTCCTCGGACATCGACGAATCGGTCGCGAGGGCTTTAACCGTATTGCCCTGATTGTCGGTGTCCATCAGTGGATCGTACAGGACGCGCGCGATAGTGCCTTCCATGAGACCGGCAATCAGCTGCGGATCCTGAGTCCGAAGATCGTCACCGCGCGACCAGGTCAGTGTCTTCTTCGCCGAGCTTAGCGCGCTGCAAGCGCTGAGGGCTTCGACGAGCACCGGCGCGGCCACCGCCCCGAGACCAAGTCGCATCGCACCAGTGATAAATTGTCGACGGTTGGAATCGCTCAGACGATCCCAAACGAGTCCTTTTGACCCACGCGGTCCCTGACCTTCCGTTGACACGAAGACTACCCTCCTGCTAACTCGCCCATTTCAACTTTGATCGTAAGCTCCATTCGTGCAGACAATCTACGGTATACACCCGGTGGACGCAAGAGGGGCACAACTGCCTCGCTACGCGCGCCCACGCTAAAATAGCAGGAGCGTGCCATGGATGCAAGACTTGGCGGAAATTGGCTGACCTACGGCGAGGTCGCCACGATGAGTAAGCCGACGGCCCCCGCGCCGAGCAATCCGAACAGCGCGGCGAAAACCCAGCTCTGTGACACGTAGTCACTGACTGCCACGTCCCATAAGATGGCGGCCACGGCAATGAAGGTGGGGATCACGATAATTCGCATGACTTCTCGTCCTCGAAGCGATCATGCCATCTCCCACCCGGCTTTGTCGATTTTTGTTAAGCAGTGGCCGGCGCTGAACTGGGTCAGCACCGGGTACCGTCGCCGCCCTGATAGAAATTGACAATCAGATCGGGAATTTGCGTTCGACCGCTTCCATTTCCTCCTCGCCTCGCCAGATCCGGCGAAACTCGGCGCAGCTTTCGAACAGGTCACCGAATGGGCCGGTCGCCTCCAGGCGCCCGTCATGAAGCACGATAATCTGGTCGGCCCGCCGTAAGAGACTCCGACGATGGGATACCGCGCAGATGGTCAGATCCGGCTGGGCGAGCAAGCCGTCCCAGAGCGTTTGCTCGGTATCGACGTCGAGTGCACTCGAAAGGTCGTCCACGACCAGGAGTTCGGCCTCGCGGACGAACATCCGGGCGGCCGCGGTCCGTTGGACCTGTCCGCCGGAGAGCCGGGTTCCGCGCGGCCCGACCAGCGTATCGAGCCCGCCCTCGAATTGGGCCAGGTCGCGTTCGAGCACGGCAAGTTGCAACGCCCGGTCCAGGACATGGTCCCGGTCGGGCACGCCAAGCAGAACATTCTCCCGTAGTGGCTCGCTAAAAAGGTGCGGGACTTGCGGGGTGTAAGCGACACGCGGCGCGACCATGAAGGCCGCCAAATCGTCGATCGGTCGGCCGTTCCAGCAAACCACACCGGCGTCACGGGTCAGCAAGCCGAGAAGCACACGAAGTAATGTCGTCTTGCCCGAGCCGACTCGGCCGGTGACCACACTGAGCGTGCCACGGCGTAGTCCAAGGCTGATCCGCTCGATTCCGCGTCCGGATTCCGGATAGCGATAGCACACGTCCATCGCTTCGAGCTGTTCGAACCGGTTGATCTCCTCACCGGCCGAAACTGGTTGGGCTGACCGAAACTCCTTCGGAAAGACCGCACTTGGGCGGACGAGCGCATTCGCTGGCGCGTCCGGCAGCATCGCCTCGAGACGATTGAACGAAACGTCGGTCTGGCGAAGCTTGCGGAGAAACTCCCCCAGGCCACTGGTTGCCCGAGTCAGGAAGCCCAGGTAGCTGACGACGAGCGCGAAGTCGCCGATGGTGAATTGGCCCGAGCGGATTGCACCGGCGGCGACGAGCAAGAGCGCACCGGTGCCGAGGTCGGCCGTGTTCGCTGACACCGACGAGATGAGCTGACTGAAAACTTGATCGTTCACCGTGGCGCGTCGGCGGGCTTCGTTCAAGGTTCGCAGATACGTCACCACGTTGTCTTCGGCGCCCGCGGCTTTCACTGTCGCAACTCCGGCGAAAGCGTCGCCAATCAGACCGGTCACATCGCCGATGGCTTCCTGGCTCGCTTGTCGGTAGCGCTGAATCCGCCGCGTGGCAAAGTTCACCAGGGTGACGACCACGACCACCGGCACCACGATGACCACCGTGATCCGCGGATCAATCTTGGCGACCACGACCAGCGCGGCAATCAGAACGGCAATTTGGCCAAGCGGATCGAGGGTCCAGGTGAGGAAGACGTAGACGTATTGAACGTCGTTCCGCAAGCGGCTGATTGCCTCGCCGGGCGAGGCGGGAAGAGCACGGGCACCTGGATAGCCAAGCACCTGGCGGAGTACGTTCGTTCGCATGAGGGCGGCAGCGATCTGTTGGGCGGACACCTCGATCACTCCCCCGACGATCAAGGCGACGAGGTTGATCACGGCAACCGCGAGCAGCAGCGCAAGCAGGGTCCAAGCGTCCAAAGCGGCCGGGCGCTGGCCGGTGAGCGCGTTGAAGAATTGTCGGACGATGAGTGCCGGCACGAGCGGCAAGAGATAGAGCAGAAAGCTGTCCATGGAGCCGCTGAGCAAATAAAGCCCGAATCGGAAGCGGGCAAGCCGCCAAATGTAGGAAAGGTTTCTCACACCAGCACCTCTTCCAGACCGACCCGGCGCAACCGGGCGAACCGGGATGACGGGTCACGCGCCAGGTCGAGACGTGCTCCGAACTCGCGGATCTCGCCACCTTCGAGAATCGCGATCGTTTCGGCGCGCTCGACGGTCGTGAGTCGGTGGGCGATCACGATTGCCGTGCGCCCGATCAAGAGGCGATCGAGAGCGTGCTCGATCTGCCGCTCGGTCGCGGGATCGAGGCGAGAGGAGGCTTCGTCGAGAATGACCAAACCCGGGGCGCGGAGAAAGACTCGCGCGAAGGCGAGCAGTTGAGCTTCGCCTGCTGATAAGCCTCCTCCGTCCGGTGAGAGTCGTGCATTCAGTCCGCCTGGCAGAGATTGACACCAGGTCCAGAGACCGAGATCCTTGAGCACCGCGACGATCTGCTCGTCGGAAATGATCGGGTCAAACAATGTCAGATTATCGCGGACGGTCGCGTGAAAGAGATGGATTTCCTGGGTAACGATGCCGATGCGTTTCCGGATCTCTTTGGTCGACGCGTTCCCCAGATCGATCCCGCCGACCCGGATTTCGCCGTCGAGCGGGTCGTAGAAACGCGCGATCAGTCGGGCGATCGTCGTCTTACCGCTGCCGGTCCGGCCCAGCAGGCCGAGGACTTCTCCCGGTCGAAGCGACAGGCACAGGCCACGCAAAACGAGCTCATCGGGGGAATATCCGAAAGTTACATTTTCAAGCTCGACGGATAGTGGGCCCCCAGGGAAGCGGAGGCGGCCACCCGGATTGAGCTGGCTCCGCGTGGAGAAGAGCTGGAGAATGCGGTTCAGGCTAGCCATCGCCCGTTGAAGGTCCTGGATCTGACGAGACATCTGCTCGAGCGGCCGGCTCAGGATCTGTGTATAGCTAAAGACGAGATAGACCGAGCCAATGCTGATTTCTCTCCGATAAAAGGCGAGCCCGCTGAGCGCCAGGCCGACTACCGTGATCAGGGCGAGAAAGAGATTCGCGCTGAAGCCAGTCGCCGCGGAGACGAACGCGGCGAAACGTTCGGCTCGAAACACCTTCTCGCTTCGCTCGGCTAGTCGTCGGAGGGTATGTGCAACCGCTCCGGAGGCGCGCAGATCCTCGGTCCCAACTAACCGCTCTTCCAGGAAACCGAACAATTCGGCGCTCGCCTGACGTGCCGCCGTCATGCGGGGCACGCCCGCGTCGCGCAGACGGATAAGCACAACCACCGCGACAAGCGTGACCGCGCTGATCGCCGCGCCGATCGTTCGGGAGACGCCAAACAGGAGCGCCAAAATCCCAATCAGCAGGATCGCGTTGCCGACGATCTGCACGGCAAAGCGCGAAAAAAAGTTTGCGAGGTTCGCAACGTCGCCGTCGACCCGCTCGATCAGCTCGCCGGGCGTTCGGCGGTAGTGGAAGCCAAGATCGAGCCCGAGGCAATGGCGAAGGAGATCCGCCCGCAGCTCGTTGACGGTCGCTTGTCCCAAGCTTTCGGCGACGTAAACTTCGCCGATTGCGATGAGCTGGCCGGCCACGGCGATGCCCAGAAAAACGACCCCCAGTTGGCTGATCTGCCCGATTGCCGCCCGGCTCGTCGCCGCGTCGATGAACGCGCGCAAAATCTGCGGAATGGCAAGCTGGAGGCCGATACCGGCAACCAGTAGCAACGCCAGCAGGGTAACCCGCCGCCATTGTGGTCCAAGGTAGCGACGTAAAATTGCCGTGTAGCCGAGGGAGGCCTGGCGGGCGTCGTCCGGTTGTATGGTCATGATCCAAGGGTATCATAATTGTGCATTAGGGCGGGCGTAGGAACGAGCGGCTGAAGCCCCTCGGATCTACGCCTGCCTTTCAAGGCAGCGAGCCGGCATTACTACGCCTCGCAGGCAATCACTTCCCACGTCTCCAGGCGGGGCAGGGAAACGACCTGGCCCGCACCGTCCGCTTCCAGATGTAATTCCTGCCTGGCCACGAGCGCCCGCGCCGCGCGGAAGGCACGTCCCGTCCGGAACCGAATTTGAATGTCGTGAACCGGCACGACGTCCGGTCGCGGTCGGTCGGCCCAGGCGTTCACGAGATGGACCAGGAGACGATCGCCTTGTCGGAAAAGCGACACCTGAACGCCGTGCGGCGCTGTGACGTCGACCGGCAGCGGCTCCGGCAGCACGCTGCGAACCGCGTTCACAATCAGGTCGGCGTGGTCGGGCAGCTTATAATGCCAGGCCAGCTTGCCGATTTCATTCGCAAAGTAGACGCACCGACCGTTGGCAAGGGCAACCGGAATGGACGTGCGCGGAGTTGGAATCGAGGCGCGCTCCGGAGGAGCCCCGACGCCGGTCGGTGGAGCGAAGGTCGGCACCAGGGTTAAGAGCGGTCGGCTGACGCCGGTGGGCTCGACCATGTGCAACGAAAACTGGTTGGGAATCAATGAAGTCTCTTCGAAACCGTCGAGCAACGGGTGAGTCCGGTCTTCAATCCTTAGATACGATGCTTCCAGGTTTCGGAGGGTATGGCCGGTGTAGCGCACGCCCAGCACGTCGCCCAGCAGCAGATCTAGCTCGCCGCGGCCATCGGCACCGTACAGGCCGGCCGACGCGCTCGCCACCAGACCGCGCCCTTTGGCGACAAATCGACCAATCGCGGCGGCTTCGTCCGCCGCCAGACACGCGGCCGACGGCAAAACCAGAACCTGATACTTTTCCAGCTTTTCGTCGGTTAAAAACTCATCCGGCACCACGGTGAAGGGAATCTGGTGGGTGATCAAGGCATCGCAGAAGCCAAAAAATTCTTCCTGCCAACGACCGGCCGGATCGTCACCCCCGAAGCGCTCGAGAGCCCGGCGCGACCACAGGACGGCGACCGGGGTAATCGGCTGGGCGCCGGCAAAGTAGGCCTCGTTCTCGGCGAGAAACTGATTGAACTCGGCGTGTATCGCCAGATCACGTCGGTCCTCGTGCCCGTCCGGAATGCCCGTCATCGCGTGCCAGGCGTAGGCGCCGTGCGCGTTGACCTGGGCCAGCCACAGCCGCAACTCGGCGACCGGCAGACCGGTGTGCCGCCAGACCAAACCGGGCGTCGGGTGAACCGTCGCCCAGGGAACGCGCTCGCCCATCAGCGTCCGAGCGAATTTCGCGTGAATCGCCGGTAACCAGGTTGGCGGGCGTCCCGCCGCGATATTGTCGCCCGAAGCCGTCGTCAGCAGCGTGCAGTTACTCGCCAAACGCACCAGATCCTGTCCCGATTGCCAGGGACGCAGGCCGGTAATCGCACCGAACTCGCTGGTCCAGAAGAGGCCGGGGCGCAGCTCCTGGATCACGGAATACATCGCCCCGAAGTTGGCGGCGAGGCGATCGTACCGCCATTCGACCCAGCGACACCAGTTCGGATCGCGCCAGTCTTCTCGCGTCGGCAGATCTGCATCAAAAGCGATGCGATACAAACGTCGACAGTTTCCACACCAGCATGGACGAAAGTGCGCCGCGTTGATGAACAATCCGTCGACCGGATAGCGGGCCAGGATCTCGCGAAGTACCGTAAAGGCGACGGCTTCATTTCGGTAGGGACCATTCGGGCACGTCGCATAAAGCAAGCTCCAATTGCCCGGTCGGGGTTCGCCAACGATCACCGGCTCCCCGCTCGGGTCACGCACGAACCAGTCCGGATGCAATTGGAAGACCGAATCGTCGGCCAGGGAAAAGTCGACCCGGCCGACAAAGTGCATGCCATTTTCGTGGCAGGCTTTGACGGCTTCGCCGAGGAAGTCACGCCCGTCGAGAAACGGGTTGCGGACGTGGTTGGGAATCTCGGTGGGATACCAGGCGTAGATTCCACCGGCGTTGGAGATCGCGACGTTGTTGTGCATCGCCGCGAGCTCACCCATGACCTTGCTCGGAATGATTCTCGGCGTTTCCCGGGCCTGGAGGTTGGTCTGGCTAATGCGCAGCGGCTTTTGCCACCACGGCGCGCCGTCCGTCATCGACTTTTCCTCGGTATCGTTTTGGGATCAACGAGTGGCTACCCTCGCTGGCTGATTGATTATAGCAATCGCGACACCGAACGCACGCCCCGACCTCAAATCTTCGTTGATCATTGCAAGGACGCGCCCTGGCCCTCTCGCCCCAAACACGGGGGAGAAACCGTCATCAGGCGCGCGGCTTGCGATATTTCGCCTTCGCGAGCAATGGATCGACCGCGTCCTTGATCAATTGGGCGACCTGTTTGCCGGTCTGTTTTCCGTTCGTCAGTAGGTCCATCTGCTTTTGGATCGCGACGTCGATCTCGTTCCAGTTGTCAGTTTGCGGATCCAAGCGCAGGAATGGCTGGGCGTCGATAAACATTTGCAGGTGGGCCGGCGGTTTCCCTTTATAGAGCGCGAGATACGCCTTGTACACCGAATAGCGACTGGGAAAGGTAGCCCCAACTTTGACGTGCGCCAGCTGCGCTTCCGGGGAATCGGCAAAGGTGAAGAACTGCCAGGTCTCATCGGGGTGCGGGGTCTTCGCGTACATCGCGTAGCAGCTTCCGCCGCCGGTACAGGCGTAGCTTCCCTTACCCTTCGGGAAGTGGGTGCAGTCCCAATCAAACCCCTTGATTTCCTTCTCAACCGAGTCGATCTGTCCCGGAATCGCCTCGATCATCCCGACCCGTCCAGTCGAAAACATCGACATGCCGTTCTGCTCTTGCAAGTCGCCGGGGTTCGTCGCGACCTTGTATTTGTAGGTCAGGTCTTGCAAGAACTGGAGTGCCTCGACACACGGAGCGTCGGTGATCGTGCATTTGGTCAGGTCCGCGTTGAGCCACTCGCCGCCATTGGTGTAGATCCAGGGGGCCCATTGACGCATCACGTAGCCGGTGCTGTATCCAAACTGGCTCGTCCGGCCGTTACTCGACTTGGTCAGCTTCGTCGACGCTTCGATAAAGCGCTCCCAGGTCCAGGTTTCGTCTTTGTAATCTCCCGGCGGCTCAGTGATGCCCGCCTGCGTGAAGAGCGTGCGATTGAAGAACATGCCACGGGTCGGAAAATCTTGGGGGAAGGCGTACTGTTTGCTTTCAAACTGGAGTTGCTCCAGCGCCTTGGGGGGGTAGTCCGAAAGATCGTACTTATCGGTTGCGATCATTGTCGAGGTGTTAAACGCGATATTCTCGGTCGCATAGTGAATCAAGTCGGTCGGCGCGTGCATGAAGATGTCCGGAGCGATGTTTCCGGCGATCTCGGTCAGCAGCTTTGCCTGGAACGTAGTTCCCGCCGGTATGACCTGCCAATCGGCCTGAATATTTGGATGCTTTGCGTTGAACTGATTCGTGAGATCAGTACGCACTTTTTGCCGAACGGCATCACCCCAGGATAGGAAAACGACTTTGACCTTCGCGCCAGACGCTGGTTGCACCGTGGCCGCGGGGGCCGCGGCCGGCGCGGCGCTTGATGCAGCGGTCGCCTGAGCGGCCGGCGCACTGGTTGGGGCCGGTTGGGCCGCCTGGGTCGGCGCGGCCGGCGAACTGGAGCCTCCCGAGCACGCTACCACGATCGCCCCGATTGGCAAAGTGGCCAACCCGGCCAGGACCCGCCGTCGACTGATTAACGGTTGGCTGATTGAGGACACGTTATCTCTCCTTCCAGCGAGACCGTCCGGGGCTAACCTCACGCAGAAACAGTCTCGTTCTACGACACAGACGACCGTATCTTAGGTAAACGGTATAATGCTGTCAATTGGATTAACTGCATCCGGGGTCGGCGTGTCCGTCGAACCGCGCTAGTTGCGGTCGCTGGCGCCACCGTCTATCCTTGACCTATGAGTGACGACGTAGCGCGAGAATCTGTCGAAACCGACCTCTGGAATGAGCCGCGCGCCGAGACCTGGCAAGCCGCATTAGCGCGCTATCCCGACGTGATCGCCGCCCAGGAAGTCCGACATCTCGCCGAACGCGACCGGTGGTATCAGCAGAATTTACCGAAACAGATCGCGGAACGCGAGCCAGCTTGGATCTCACTCAACGAGCTAGATCAGATCACCGAGTGGAAGATGGCGCGCGGCGTCTGGCGCCAGCGAAACCTGTTACTCGTCCGTT